>NZ_QNVX01000005.1:0-121965 GCF_003314725.1 Rhodovulum sp. BSW8 | reverse complement strand
CCCCCCCCCCCGCGCGCGGCCGCGCTGATCGCCGATTTCAGCCGGTTCCTGACCTCCGAGCAGCAGGATCGCGACAACCGGTATACCCAGCTTCTGCGCCGTTGCTTCGGCCGGCAGGTGGACCGGGCCTTCTGGTTCCTGATGGAGTTTCAAAGCAAGGTCCGGGATGCCCCCCCTCGACCTGCCCCCGAACTGACCGCAAAACGGATACCGGGTGCCTGACCCGCTATCCAGTCGCCAAGCCGTCCGCCATCTGCCGCTTTTCCGGGCGAGACCGCAGGACAAGAGTCCCGAGGACACGGCAAGACCCGACCTGTCCCAAGCGCTCTTGCGTCCTGCCCCGGACGGTGCCAGCCTGCGGCAGGGCGGCACCGCCGCTGCGTCTTCCGAAAAGAACGGATGTTTCCAATGTTTGCCACGATTTCCCGACGCGGCGTCCTGACCGGCACCGCCGCTCTGCTTGCATCAACGGCCCTGCCCCGCCTCGCTCTGGCCCAAGGCGGCGGACGGCTGATCGTCGCTGCCGACAGCGAGCCCAGGCAGCTGAACCCGGCCATCGTCGCCTCGAACGGCGTCTTCTTCATCTCGTCGAAGGTGATCGAGCCGCTGGCCGAAGCATCCTACGATGCGGGCGGTCTGAAACCGCTGCTGGCGACCGGCTGGGAGGGCTCGGAGGACGGGCTGTCGATCACCTTCGCCCTGCGCGAGGGGGTAAGCTGGCATGACGGCACCCCCTTCACCTCGGCCGATGTCGCCTTCTCGGCGATGGAGGTCTGGAAGCCCCTGCAAAACATCGGACGCTCGCTCTTCGCCAATCTCGAGACCGTAGAGACCCCCGACCCGCTGACCGCCATCTTCCGCTTTTCCAAACCGACGCCCTTGCAGTTGATCGCGAACGCGCTGCCGGTGGTGTCCTCGGTGCTGCCGAAACATGTCTATGAGGGCAGCGACATCGTCGAGAACCCGGCAAACCGGGCGCTGATCGGCACCGGCCCGTTCAAATGGGGCGACTACCGCCCCGGCGAATACTACCTGCTGACCCGAAATGACAGCTATTGGGGCGAGGGTCTGCCCCATCTCGACGACATCGTCTTCCGGGTGCTGCCCGACCGCGCCGCCGCGGCAAGCTCTCTCGAGGCGGGCGAGGTGCATCTGGCGGCCTTCTCCTCGGTGCCGCTGGCCGATCTCGACCGGATCGCCAAGGTGCCCGGGCTGTCGGTCGTGACCAGGGGCTACGAGGCGCTGACCTATCAGCTGACCGTCGAGATCAACCACCGGACCGGGATCCTTTCCGATCTGAAGGTGCGGCAGGCCATTGCCCACGCCATCGACAAGGACTTCGTGCTGGACACGATCTTCCTCGGCTATGCCGAAAAGGCCACCGGCCCGGTGCCCGCCAACGACCCGACCTTCTATACCCCGGACGTCACGACCTACCCCTTCGACATAGCGGCAGCCAAGGACTTGCTCGACGAGGCCGGCTATCGCGAAGGGCCGGGCGGCACCCGGTTTTCGCTGCGGCTTCTGCCCGCGCCCTATTTCGCCGAGACCCGGCAATTCGGCGACTATCTGCGCCAGGCGCTGGCCGCCATCGGCATCGATGCGCAGATCGTGCCCCATGACGCGGCGGGCCATATCAAGGCGGTCTATACCGATCACGCATTCGATCTGGCCATCGCGCCCACCGTGTTCCGCGCCGATCCGGCGATCTCGACCACCATCCTCGTGCGCTCGGGCCAGCCCGACGGGGTGCCCTTCTCGAACCAGGGCGGCTACGCGAACCCCGATCTCGACGCGCTGATCGACGAGGCGCTGGTGACGCTCGACCCGGGTAAGCGCGTCGCCCTTTACAAGGACTTCCAGCGGATGGTCACCGCCGACCTGCCGCTGATCAACGTGGCCGACTGGTCCTTCACCTCGGTCGTGGCCGACAGCGTGACCGGGGTCGCCACCAACCCGCGCTGGGTCGTCTCGAACTGGGCGGAGACCGGCCTTTCCGAATGAGACGGGCACGGCCAACCGCCCATGAGGCAGTCTGATGGCGCGGCTTGGCCGGGTCGTTCTGGTGCGCCTTGCGGGCAGCCTTCCGGTGCTGCTGATCGTGCTGGTGGGCGTGTTCCTGCTGCTCGACAGCGCGGGCGGGGATGCCGTCGACGCCTATCTGCTGTCGATGGGCGGGGGCGACGCGCAGATGGCGGCCGAGCTGCGCGCCCGCTACGGGCTCGACGGGTCCGTGCTGAACCGGCTGCTCTTCACGCTTGGCCAATATGCGCGGGGCGATCTGGGCTGGTCCATCGCGCTGAACCGCCCCATCGGCCCCGTGATCGCCGAGCGGTTGCCGAACACGCTCTGGCTCATGGGCAGCGCCACGGCGCTGTCCTTCCTGCTGGGCTCAGCCCTCGGCGTTCTGGCCGGACGCCGCCCCGGATCGGTCCTCGACCGGGTGCTGTCGGGCGGCTCGCTGTTTCTCTATTCGATCCCCAGCTTCTGGCTGGGTCTGGTGCTGGCCGTGGTCTTTGCGGTGCAGCTGCGCTGGCTGCCGGTCTCGGGGATCGAGACCATCGCCTCGGGCAAGGCGGGGCTGGCCCGCGCCGCCGACATCGCGCGGCATCTGGTGCTGCCGGTGGCAGCGCTGGGGATGATCTATCTGGCGCTTTTTCTCAGGATCATGCGCTCGGGCATGGCCGAGGCCTGGGGGCAGGACTTTACCCTCGCGGCCCGGGCGCGCGGGCTGCCCGACTGGCGCATCACCCTCAACCACGCCGCCCGGAACGCCCTTTTGCCGCTGGTGACCATGCTGGGGCTGCAATCGGCGGCGATGCTGGGCGGCTCGGTGGTGATCGAAAGCGTCTTCGCCATTCCCGGCTTCGGTCGGCTAGCACAAGAGGCCGTCGCGGGCCGCGACGCGCCCTTGCTGCTGGCGGTGATTCTGACCTCGGCCTTGATGGTGGTGATCGCGAACCTGCTGGTCGATCTGGCCTATGGCTGGCTCGACCCGCGCGTCGGGTCGGGAGCGGGCCATGACTAGACCCTTCCTCCGCCGGCCCGAGGCGCTTCTGGGCGGGGCGATCCTGCTGGCGCTGATCCTGATCGCAGGTCTCGCGCCGCTGATCGCGCCGGGCGATCCGCTGGCCATCGCGGGCCGCCCGCTGATCCCGCCCTTCACCGATGCGGGCCTGCCGCTTGGCACCGACCGGCTGGGCCGGGACCTGCAGGCCGAGCTGATCCACGGCGCGCGCACCTCGGTCGCGGTGGGGCTTTCGGCGGCTCTGGTCGCGGTCTTCGCGGGCATGACGGTCGGCACCGCGGCGGGCTTTGCCGGCGGCGCCATCGAGGCCGCGCTGATGCGGATCGTCGATGCTTTCCAGATCGTTCCGGGCTTTCTTCTGGCGCTGGCCTTCGTGTCGGTCATGGGACCGTCGCTTTGGGTCGTGGTGCTGGCCATCGCGCTTGGCGCCTGGACCGGGCCCGCGCGGCTGGCCCGCGCCCGGGTGCTCAGCCTGCGCGAATCCGACTTCGTCGCCGCGGCAAAGGTCATGGGCATGTCCCCGGCCGAGATCGCCTTTCGCCAGATCATGCCGCTGGCGCTGCCGCCGGTTCTGGCGGTCGCCTCGGTGATCGTCGCGGCCGCGGTGCTGACCGAGGCGGCGCTGTCCTTCCTCGGGCTTGGCGACCCCAATTCCGTGACCTGGGGGGCGATGATCGCCGAGGGGCGCAACCAGCTGCGCTCGGCCGCCTATCTGTCGATCATCCCGGGCATCGCGCTGGTGCTGACGGTGATCTCGACCTATCTGGTCGGCGAGGCGCTGACCGACAGTCTGACGGGGCGGGACAAGCGATGACCATGCTTCTGGGCCTTACCGGCCTGTCGGTCCGCTATCCCGGCGCCCGCGCCCCGGCTCTGGCCGATCTGGGGCTGGCGCTCTTCGAGGGCGAAAAGCTGGCCATCATCGGCGAATCCGGTTCGGGCAAGTCGACGCTGGCGCGCGCCATCGCCGGGCTGCTGCCCCCCGGCAGCCGCATCGAGGGGCGGATCGACTGGGGCGACGGGCCCATCCCCCGGCCGGGCCGCGATATCGGCTATGTGTTTCAGGACCCGGGCGGCAGCCTCAACCCGCTGCTCTCGGTCGGTCGCCACCTGACCGAGGTGCTGCGCACCCATCTGCCGCTGTCGCCGCGCGCCGCCCGCGCCCGCGCCGCCGCGCTTCTGGAGACCGTCCAGATCCCCGGCCCGGCGCAGGCGCTCGACGCCTATCCGCACCAGTTCTCGGGCGGGCAGCGCCAGCGCATCGCCATCGCGCTGGCCATCGCCGCCGGGCCGAAGCTGCTGATCGCCGACGAGGCGACCAGCGCGCTAGACGTGCTGGTGCAGGCCGAAATCACCGCGCTCTTGCGCAGCCTTTGCGACGCAAAGGGCATGACGCTTCTTTTCATCACGCATGACATGGCGCTGGCGGGTCAGCTCGCCGACCGGATCGCGGTGATGCATGCCGCCCGGATGGTCGAGATCGGCCCCGCCGCCCGGGTCCTGCAGGCCCCCCGCGAAAGCTATACCCGCTCGCTTCTGGCCGCCCATCTTGATCTGGCAAGCCCCCGCCTCGTCGGAGAGCCGCCATGACCCTCCTTCAGGCGCGCGGCCTGACCAAGACCTATCCCGGGGCCCGCCGCATCCGGGCGCTTGACGATGTGTCGTTCGAAATCGCCCCGGGCGAAACGCTGGGGCTGATCGGCCCCTCGGGCTGCGGCAAGTCCACGATTGCGCGGGTGCTGACCCGGCTGACCGAGCCCGATGCCGGAACCATCCAATTCGACGGACAGGACTGGGGCGGGCTGAAGGGCCGGACGCTGCGCCGCGCCCGGGGCGCCATGCAAATGGTGTTTCAGGATCCCGGCGCGGCCTTTCATCCGCGCGCCACGGTCTCGGGCGCGCTCTGCGAGCCGCTGCGCCTGCATGCCATCGCACCCCGGTCCGACTGGCCCGACCATGTCGAGAGGCTTCTGACCCAGGTCGGCCTTTCGCCCGAGCTTGCGCCCCGCCCGTTAAGCGCGCTGTCGGGCGGCCAGCGCCAGCGCGTTGCCATCGCCCGCGCCATCGCGCCCCGGCCGAAACTGATCGTGCTGGACGAGGCGGTCTCGGCGCTCGACGCCTCGGTCCGCGCGCGCGTCCTGGACCTGCTGGCGCAGTTGCAGCGCGAGATGGGGCTGGCCTATCTCTTCGTCAGCCACGATCTGGCGGTGACACGGGCGCTGTCGCACCGGATCGCGGTGATGGAGGCCGGCCGCATCGTCGAGACCGGCCCGGCCGAGGCGCTGCTGGCCGCGCCCCGGACCGAGATCCTGCGCCGCCTGATCGCGGCCGTGCCGACCATTCATACCGAGAAGGTTTCGTCATGAGTTCCCGCCCCCCTGCCCCCTTGCCCCCGTCCTGGCTGCCGCTGCCCGATGCCCCGGCCTTCCCGGCCGACGGATACGCGCCGCTGGCCGATGCCATCGGGCGGCTGATCGGCACCGCCAATGACGTGCTGCTGGTGCAGGGCGAGGCGATGGTCGCGCTCGAGGCGGCGGCCAGTTCGCTCGGGCGGCCGGGTGTCCGCGCGCTGAACGTCGTGACCTCGCTTTACGGGCGCTGGTTCGGCGGCTGGCTGAGGCGCGCGGGCGCCGAGGTGACCGACCTCGCGGGCGCCGCCCCGGGCCATCCGATCACGACGGATGCCGTGGCCCGCGCGCTGGAGGCCGGGCGTTACGATCTGGTGGCGCTGGTCCATGCCGAAAGCGCGACCGGCATCCTGAACCCGCTGCCCGGGATCGTGGCGCTGGCCAAGGCGCATGGCGCGCTTGTCGTGGTCGATGCGGTGGCCTCGCTCGGCGGACACCCGGTCGAGGTCGACGCGCTGGGAATCGACGTCGCGGTGATGGGGCCGCAAAAGGCGCTGGGCGGTCAGGCCGGAACCTCGGCCATCGCCGTCTCGCCCGCCGCCTGGGACCGGATCGCGCCCCCGGGCGAGGCGCCCTCGATCCTGTCTCTGGCCGATCTGCGGACGCTCTGGCTCGAGACCGGCCGGGGCGCGCTGCCGGGCACCCCCTCGGCGCTTGAATTCCACAGCCTCGCCCAGACGCTCGCCCGGGTCGAGGCCGAAGGCATGGCCGCGATCCGCGCCCGCCACGGTCGTGCCGCCGCCGCCGCCCGCGCCGGAGCCCGCGCACTGACCGGAGCCGAGTGGGTCGCACCCGGGCAGGCCTCGAACCTTGTCACCGCCGCGGCCCTGCCCGAGGGCCTTTCGGCCACCGAACTGCTGACCCATGCCAGCGGCGATGCGCTGAGCGCGGGCGTGGGTCCGGCGGGCGAGCGTTTGGCGCGGCTCAATCACACCGGCCCCCGCGCGCGGCTTGAAACCGTGCTGGGCGATCTCGCCACGCTGGGGGCGGCGCTCGACGCCGCGGGCCACCCGGCCCGCACCGGCGCCGCGTTGTCTGCCGCCGAGGCCGCCTGGCGCGAGGCGGAGACGGCCTGAGCCATGCGCCCGCCCCGGACCATCCTTCTCGACCTCGACGACACGTTGGTGACCGCCTACCGCCAGCCGGAACGGACCTGGGCCGCGATCATCGCCGAACATGCCGATGCGCTGGGCGAACATTCGACCCGCTGGGTCACCGCCGAGGTGCTGGACCGGGTGCTGAGCTTTCTTGCCGATGAAGAGGGCCGCAAGCTCTGGCGGCTCGAAGGCGACGCGACCCGGCGGCGGGTGGTGCGCGCGGCCTTTCACCGGCTGAACCTCGCCCGCCCCCCCGGGTCCGAGCCGCTGCACGGGGTCGATGCCGACCGTATCGCCGACCGGTTCGAGACCTATCTCGAAGAGGCGATCACCCTCAAACCCGGCGCGCGCGAAATGCTGGCGGGGCTTGGCGCGGCCGGGTTGCGGCTGGGGCTTCTGACCAACGGCACCCGCGCGCGCCAGCGCGCCAAGATCGCGCGTTTCGGGCTTTCGCCGTTCTTCCGGGCGATCCAGATCGAGGAAGAGGCGGGTTTCGGCAAGCCCGACCCGCGCGCCTATCTGCGCCTGCTGGCCCGGCTCGATACCGCCCCCCGCGACGCCTGGATGCTGGGCGATGATCCGGTATGGGACGTCGCCGCCCCCGCCGCACTGGGCCTGACCGCGATCCTTTACGACGAGACGGGCCGCGCGCCCCTTCCAGAGGTCGCGGCCGCGCGGATCGACCGGCTCGAGACCCTGCCGCGTCTTCTCGCCCAGACCGCCTGAGGCCGCCCTCTCAGGCCGAAACCGGATGGTGCGGCGCCTCGGCCCCCAGACAGTCGGGCGTCGCGCGCCATTCCGGGCCGAACAGCACCGGCCCTGCAAAGAAACAGATCGCAGGCAGATCCGCCGGACAGGGGCCAAGCGCCACGCGCGGCACGAAGGGCGGCAGGTCCCAGACCGCCCCGGCCCCGGTCAGCTCGCGCCAGCGCGTCTCCAGCTCGGGCGCGCCGAAGACCAGATCGACACCGCCCGCCGGGGTCCGCTCGAAGCGCGGCCTTTGCGGGGTGATCGCGATCCGGTGCGGGTCCGGCTCGAAGACCTTGAGGCCCCAGTCGACCGGGGCCGTGCTATGGGCCAGCGTCACATGCGGGTCGTCGGGCATCGTCTCGAGCCCGAGCTGGCGCAGGACGGGCCGCAGCACCTCGCGGTTGAGGATCGAGCGGCGCAGGTGCAGGGGGTGGGCACCGCTGCGCGTTTCGCGCTGGGCGGCAAAGGGACAACGGCCGGTTGTGTGTTCCATGGAGCGCTCCATTTCCGAGTCGCATCATGCGGCCCGGACGGGCCTTTCATGGATGCGATAAATCGCCCCGTTTCAAGAGGCTGCTCCACCGGGGCCGGTTCCGGGCGGGTCACCGCGCATGCGCCGGGCCAGCGCCGCCGCCTCGGCCAGCCGCGTCGGGTCGAGCCCGGTGTCGAACCCCAGTTCGGCCAGCCGCGCCGCCACCTTCTCGGTCGCGGCATTGCCGGGCGCCCCTTTCGCAAAGGGGCAGCCGCCAAGCCCGCCCACGGCGGCATCGAAGACCCGAAGCCCGACCTCCAGCGCCGCCTCGATATTGGCCATGGCCCGCCCGCCGGTGTCGTGGAAATGCCCGGCCAGGCGCGCGGGCGGGGCAACGGCCAGCACCGCGTCAAGCATCGCGGCAACCGTCTGCGGCGTGCCCCGGCCGATGGTCTCGCCCAGGCTGATCTCGTAGCAGCCAAGCGCCAGCAGCCGGTCCGCCAGCGCCGCGACCGCCCCGGGCGGCATGGGCCCGTCATAGGGGCAGTCGGTCACGCAGGAGATATAGCCGCGCATCGGCAACCCGTCGGCCTTCGCCGCCGCCGCGACCGGAGCAAAGCGGCGAAAGCTCTCGTCGATCGAGGCGTTGATATTGGCGCGGCTGAACCCTTCGGAGGCCGAGGCGAAAATCGCGATCTCGTCGGCCCCCGCCGCACGGGCCCGTTCATAGCCGCGGATGTTCGGGGTGAGCGCGGCATAGCGCACGCCCGGCGCACGGCGGATGCCCGCCAGAACCTCGGCCCCGTCGGCCATCTGCGGCACCCGTTCGGGCCGAACAAAACTGGCCGCCTCGATCCGCCGGAACCCCGCCTGACCGAGGAGGTCGATCAGCGCGATCTTTTCAGCGGCCGGAATCGCGCGGGGTTCGTTCTGCAACCCGTCGCGCGGGCCGACCTCGAAGATCTCGACCCGGTCAGGCATCGTCCTGCTCCGGGACAAGCCGCACCAGCGCGGCCCCCGCCTCGACCTGCGCTCCGGGCGCGGCCAGCACCTCGGCCACCACGCCCTCGCGGGGGGCGGCCAGCGTGTGTTCCATCTTCATCGCCTCGAGCACCGCCAGCGGCTGGCCCGCGGCGACGCGGTCGCCCACGACGACGGCCAGCGACTTGAGCAGCCCCGGCATCGGCGCCTCGATCACATCCGCTCCGGCCCCCGCCGCCGTCGCCCGGTCCAGCGGATCAATGGGCGTGAAGCTGAACGTTCCCTGAGCGCCCGCGAAGACATGGATCGCGCCGCCCGCCCGCCGCACGGCGCCCGCCGAGGCACCGTCGATCCGCCAGCCGTCGGCGGCGCAACGGGCCTCAAGCACCGCCTCGCCGATCTCGACCGTCGCGTGATCGGGCCCGTCGAAGAGAAGCGTGCCGGTGACCTCGTCGCCGTCGCGGCCAAGCGTCACCACGCGCCGCAGAGGGGCCCAGAGGGTGAACCCCGCCAGCGGGCCGGCGGACGGCGCTGCGGCCTCGAGCAGGGCCACCGCCTCGACCGCGCGGGCGGGCGGCGGGCTTTCGGCAAGGCTTTCGATGTCCCTCTCGATCAGGCCGGTATCGACCTCCCCCCGGGCAAAGCCCGCATGCCGGGCTAGACGCCCCAGAAAGGCAAGGTTCGTGGTCGTACCCGCGACACGCGTGTCGTCGAGCGCCCGGGCCAGCCGGTTCAGCGCGACCGCGCGGGTCGGGCCGTGGGCCACGATCTTGGCGATCATCGGGTCGTACCAGGGGCTGATGGTGTCGCCCGTCCGCACGCCGGTATCGGCGCGGATACCGCAAGGGAAGGCCAGATGCGCCAGCGTGCCGGTCGCGGGCAAGAACCCGGCAGGCACGTCCTCGGCGTAAAGCCGGGCCTCGAAGGCGTGACCCGTCAGCGGGATCCGGTCCTGCGTCAGCGGCAGCCCCTCGCCCGTGGCAACGCGGAGCTGCCATTCCACCAGATCGAGCCCGGTCACGGCCTCGGTCACCGGATGTTCGACCTGCAGCCGCGTGTTCATCTCCATGAACCAGAACCGGTCGGGGCGCAGCCCGTCCGAGCCGTCGACGATGAACTCGACCGTGCCCGCCCCGCGATAGCCGATGGCGCGCGCCGCGCGCACCGCCGCCTCGCCCATGGCGGCGCGCATCTCGGGCGTCATGCCGGGCGCCGGGGCCTCCTCGATCACCTTCTGATGGCGGCGCTGCAGCGAGCAGTCGCGTTCGTAAAGATGAACCGCATCGGTGCCGTCGCCGAAAACCTGAACCTCGATATGGCGGGGGGCCTCGATCAGCTTCTCGATCAGGACGGTATCGTTGCCGAAGGCCGCGCGCGCCTCGGACCGGGCCGACGCGAGCGCTGCGGCGAAGTCGGCCGGGCGCGTGACCTTGCGCATGCCCTTGCCGCCGCCCCCCGCCACCGCCTTGATCAGGACCGGCCAGCCGATGGCCTCGGCCGCGCCTTCGAGATGGGCGTCGTCCTGGTTGGCCCCGTGATAGCCGGGCACGACCGGCACGCCCGCCTCTTCCATCAAGGCCTTGGCCGCGTCCTTCAACCCCATGGCACGGATCGCGTCGGCCGTGGGGCCGATGAAGGTCAGGCCCGCGGCCTCGACGGCCTCAACGAAACCGGGGTTTTCCGAGAGGAACCCATAGCCCGGATGGATCGCCTCGGCCCCGGTTTGCAGCGCGGCCTCGATGATCCGGTCGGCGCGCAGGTAGCTGTCGGCGGGCGCGGGCGCGCCGATGGCGACCGCCTCGTCGGCCAGCGCCACGTGGGCGGCGCGGGCATCGGCCGTCGAGTGGACGGCGACGGTGGCAATGCCAAGGCGCCGGGCGGTGGCGATGACCCGGCAGGCGATCTCGCCGCGATTTGCGATCAGGATCTTGCGGAACATGCCATGCCTTTCGTTGCGGGCGTCGGGATTTGGGTATTTTTGCCAAGAAGAAGCATGCGCGTCACATCCGGAAGACGCCGAAGCGGGTTTCGGGGATCGGCGCGTTCAGCGCGGCCGACAGCGACAGGGCCAGCACCTCGCGCGATTTGCGCGGGTCTATGATGCCGTCGTCCCAGAGCCGGGCCGAGGCGTAAAGCGGGTGGCTTTGTTCGGCGAACATCTCGATCGTCGGGCGCTTGAAGGCGGCCTCGTCTTCGGACGTCCAGGTGCCGCCCGCCCGTTCGATGGCGTCGCGCTTCACCGTAGCCAGCACGCCCGCCGCCTGTTCGCCGCCCATCACCGAGATGCGGGAATTGGGCCAGGTCCAGAGGAAGCGGGGCGAATAGGCCCGTCCCGCCATGCCGTAATTGCCCGCGCCAAAACTGCCGCCGACCAGCATGGTGATCTTCGGGACCGCCGCGGTCGCGACCGCCGTGACCATCTTGGCGCCGTGGCGCGCGATGCCCTCGTTTTCGTATTTGCGCCCGACCATGAAGCCGGTGACGTTCTGCAGAAAGACCAGCGGCGTGCCGCGCTGGGCGCAAAGCTCGATGAAATGGGCGCCTTTCTGGGCGGCCTCGGAGAAGATCACGCCGTTATTCGCCACGATCCCGACCGGGCAGCCCATGACATGGGCAAAGCCCGTCACCAGCGTCTCGCCGAAGCGCGGCTTGAACTCGTCGAAACGCGAGCCGTCAACGATGCGCGCGATCACCTCGCGGATGTCATAGGGCGTGCGCAGATCGGCGGGCACGACGCCCAGGATCTCATCGGGGTCATAGGCCGGGTCCTCGGGCGTTTCCCGGCGCACGGTCGCGGGCCGTTCGCGGTTCAGATGCCGGACGGCGCGGCGGGCCAGTGCCAACGCATGGGCATCGTCCTCGGCCAGATAATCGGCCACACCCGAAAGCCGCGTATGCACGTCGCCGCCCCCCAGATCCTCGGCCGAGACGACCTCGCCCGTCGCAGCCTTGACCAGCGGAGGACCCGCGAGAAAGATCGTGCCCTGGTCGCGCACGATGATGGTGACGTCGGACATGGCGGGCACATAGGCCCCGCCCGCGGTGCAGGACCCCATGACGACGGCGATCTGCGGGATGCCCGCGGCCGACATCTGCGCCTGATTGTAGAAGATCCGCCCGAAATGATCGCGGTCGGGGAAAACCTCGTCCTGGTTGGGCAGGTTCGCCCCCCCGGAATCGACGAGGTAGAGGCAGGGCAGATGGCACTCGGCCGCGATCTCCTGGGCGCGCAGGTGCTTTTTCACCGTCATCGGGTAATAGGTGCCGCCCTTTACCGTGGCATCGTTGGCCAGCACCATGACCTCCTGGCCTTCGACCCGGCCGATCCCGGCGATGGCCCCGGCGCAGGGCGCGGCGCCGTCATAAAGCCCATGGGCCGCGGTCGCGCCGATTTCGAGGAAGGGACTGCCGGGGTCGAGCAGATTGGCCACCCGGTCGCGCGGCAGCATCTTGCCGCGCGCGACATGGCGGGCGCGCGCCGCCTCGCCGCCGCCCGCGGCGGCCAGCGCCGCGGCCTCGGCGACCTCGCGCAGCGCCGCGAGATGGGCCGCGCGGTTGGCCTGAAACACGTCGGATGCGGGAAGGGCGGCGGATCTCAGGCGCATCGCGTGTCCTCCGCGCACCATTGTATGCAACACCATACCGCGAATTGATACAAGTCAAGGAAATCCGCCCCGATCCGCCCCATGGACGCGAATGATTCAAATTCCAACTCTAAGGATCGCTGCAATGAAGACCTCCCTGTTTGCCATTGCCATGACCGCAGCCGCTCTGGCCGGGTCCTCCGCGTTTGCCCAGTCGCAGGGCGACTGGACCCTTGGCCTCGGGCTCGGCTACGTTCTGCCCAAGGACGACAACGGCAGGCTCGCCGGAAGCGAGTCCCATGTCGGCGACAACGCGCGGCCGACCATCACGTTCGAGTATTTCTTCGCCGACAACTGGGGCGTCGAGGTGCTGGGTGCGCTGCCCTTCAAGCACAACATCCATATCGACGGCGTCGGCGAGGCGGACACGCTGCAGTTGCCGCCGGTGGTGTCGTTGCAATACCACTTCGCGACCAGCAGTTCGGTCACGCCCTTCCTCGGCGCCGGTTTGAACTACACCACCTTCTGGGATACCGACAGCGCGCTTGGCGATGTCGATATCGACGACTCCTGGGGGCTCGCGCTCCATGCCGGCGTCGATTACGCCATCGACGAGCGCCACGCGATCCGGGCCGATGTGCGCTGGATCGATATCGACAGCGACGTCAAGCTGAACGGCTCGAAGATCGGCACCGCGCATATCGACCCCTGGGTCTTCGGCGTGTCCTATATCTGGAAGTTCTGACCCGTCCGGGCCAGTCCGCGCCCTGCCCGGATCGTGCCGGGCCGGGTATCGCATCCGATGACGCGCGCCCTGCTGCAGCCGGGCGCGCGGTCCTTCCCGCGTGCGCATCGGTTCCTCCCTGGCGGCACCGCCCGCATGACCCGATGCGAGGCGGCGGCGCTATTTGGTCTCCATGTATTTCACCGCGCTTTCCATGAACATCGCGCGCGCGGCGATCTGCTTCATCGTGCAATTGGCGGCGGCGGTCATCCGGTAGGGCGTGCCGCGACGCATCATCGCCTCGACCCAGCACCGGGTCTTCTGCCAGGTATCCCATTGCTCCTGCTCGTTCTTCAGGTCGTTGACCATGGTCGCGTGCAGCGGTTCGTCCTGGGTTTTCGCAAAGTCCTTGTCGGCGGTCTCGGCCAGGCCCAGCAGCTTTTCAAAGGCGCTGTCCATGCGCGCCTTCCAGTATTCGCCTTCAGCCTGCTGGCAGGCGGCAATGTCGCTGACGGCAGGCGACTTCATCTTCTGAAAGCAGGCGCGCGCGGATTCACCCACGCAGGCGATGTCGGCGCCCGGCATCTTCTGCTTGTCCATGCAGGCCAGCGTCGCATCGGGCTTGAAGTCGTATTGCTGGGCCAGCGCGGGGGTGGCCGCGGCCAGCGCGGCGGCGAGGATCAGGGACAGTCGCATCTGCGTCACCTTCTAAAGTTGAGTCTGTGACTCGCATTTAGTCCATCGCCTTCATCAATTCACGCCCCACCAACATCCGCCGGATCTCGGATGTGCCTGCACCGATCTCCATCAGCTTGGCATCCCGGAACAGCCGCGCGACCGCGCTGTCGGCCAAAAACCCAGCGCCGCCCATGGCTTGCACGGCCTGATGCGCCTGTTTCATCGCCTCTTCCGAGGCATAAAGCACGCAGGCCGCCGCATCCTGCCGCGTCACCTGGCCGCGATCACAAGACCGTGCGACGGCGTAGACATAGGCCCGGGCCGAATTCATCGCCGTGTACATGTCGGCGATTTTGCCCTGCATCAGTTGAAAGCTACCGATCGGCTGGCCGAACTGCTGGCGGTCGCGCAGATAGGGCATGATCTCGTCGAGACAGGCCGCCATGATGCCGGTGCCGATGCCCGCCAGCACCACGCGCTCGTAATCGAGCCCCGACATCAGCACCCGGACGCCCTTGCCCTCTTCGCCCAGCACGTTCTCGAAGGGCACTTCGACATCCTCGAAGATCAGCTCGGCCGTGTTCGAGCCGCGCATCCCGAGCTTGTCGAAATGGCGCGAGGTCGAGAACCCGCTCATGCTTTTCTCGACGATGAAGGCGGTGATGCCCTTGGGGCCGGCCTCGGGATCGGTCTTGGCATAGACGACCAGAGTGTCGGCATCCGGGCCGTTGGTGATCCAGTATTTGGTGCCGTTGAGGCTGTAATAGCCGTTCCGTTTCTCGGCCCGCAGCTTCATCGAGACCACATCCGACCCGGCGCCCGCTTCGGACATCGCCAGCGCGCCGACCTGCGCGCCCGAAATCAGCCCCGGCAGGTATTTGCGCTTTTGCGCATCGGTGCCGTTCAGCTTGATCTGGTTCACGCAGAGATTCGAATGGGCACCATAGCTCAGCGAGACGCTGGCCGAGGCGCGGGCGATTTCCTCGACCGCGATGGTATGGGCCAGATAGCTCATGCCGGCGCCGCCATACTCCTCGGGCACGGCAATCCCCAGCAGACCAAGGTCGCCCATCTCGCGCCAGAGCTCGGCCGGAAAGACGTTGTCGCGGTCGATCGCGGCGGCCATCGGCCGGACCCGCTCCTGTGCCCAGCGGTGCACCATGTCGCGCAGCGCGCGAGTCTCGTCGTCGAGATCGAAGTCCATTGTCGCGGTGAACATCGCTCGGGCTCCTCCCCCCAGCTTATTGAACGCTTGTTCATTTCCTAGCATCGACTGGGGTGCGGCGTCAATCGCCGTGGCAATGGCCGCAACGATGCCTACCTTTGAGCCGTAGTCAGAGATGAGGACCGTCCGATGACCCGCCCTGCCCTTCTTGCCCTGCTTGTCGCAGCCCTGCCCATCACTGCCCCGCTTGCCGCCCCAGCCGATGAGGTCGGACGCGTCGGGGTGGACTGGACCGGCAACGATATCGTGATCGAGGCGATCCAGGACCCCGAAGTGAAGGGCGTGACCTGCCATGTCGCCTATTTCTCGCGCTCGATGCTGGACAGGCTGAGCCAGGGCAACTGGTTCGAAGACCCGTCGAACGCCTCGATCGCCTGCCGCCAGACCGGACCGATCGAGATCGGCGATATCGACCGCAGCCCGGAGGGCGAGGAGGTGTTTCGCCAAGGCCGGTCGCTGGTTCTGAAATCCCTCCGGATCAAGCGGATCTTCGACGACGCGAACCAGACGCTGATCTATCTGGCCCATGCCCGCGAACTGACCCAGGGGTCGGCCAAGATGTCGATCTCGACCGTGCCGCTGTTCAATTCCGGCGCAAACTGACCGGGGCCCGGGCGGATATCGGGGGGGGGGGCTGCGGCCAGGACGCGGCGCCGGGCGCCTGGACCGGGCGAACGCAGAACAGCGCGAGAGGGCCGCACGCTGCGCGCAGGCGGACAATCTGGGCCTGGACGGAAAGGCCCTGCTCGGGCAGGAACAGGCAGGGATGGCATTCGCCGCCATCCTCGCCACAGCCCGGCAGGGGCCTCCTCGTGAGGCCCCCGACCGCGATCTAGCGGTAAAGCGAGGCCATCAACCGTTCGGGCGCGTCGATCGGACCCTCGCCGGTCAGCATCTGCGCATAGGTCGGATTGCTCAAGAGGCTGGCCAGCGACACCGCGCGGCCATTGAGGAAGGCGGTCTGGCTGACCAGCCGTACGCCATGGCTGTAATCGGAATAATAGGCACCATGAACCGTGCTGAGCGGCTGGATCGGGCTTCCGTCGCGCTTGTGCCAGCCATAGATCGCCACGCGTCCGGGATGGCTGCGCAGGCGGTTGGTCAGTACCAGGTCCTTCTTCTGCCCGGCGGTCAGCTGGCCCTCGCGGCCCCCGGTTTGTCCTTCGACGGTCCGGTTATGCTGCAGGAAATAACCGGTCGAGCTCATCTGCGCCCCGGCCGTCATCGGGCGGGGATCGAGCCGGAGCCCGGCCTGCGCATAGATCGCATCGACCATTCGCGTCGTCGGCAGCAGAAAGCCAAATCGGTCGGCGATCCGCGCCGCGGCGGGCAGGCCCATGGGAACACGAACGAAATCGGCATCGCTGCCCAGCGCCAGATAATCCGGCGTCACGCAGATCGTCACGTCGGCGCGGCCGCCGCCGGGCAGCGTGCCCGACACCTTGACCGGGGTCAGCTCACGCAGGAAATGCGGGATATTCCCGGCCAGCGCCTGCTGCACGATCAGCGAGTCACGGTCGCCGCCATGCAGCCCGCCCATCCGCGAGCCGATCTCGCGCCCGTCGAGCGCGCCGCGCCCGCGGTTCGGGATGCCCCGGGCAAGCCGCATCGAACAGCCATTGGCACCGCGCGCGATGTCGGTATGGGCGAAGGGTTCGGCACGGGGCGCCGCGCTGCGGCGCTCTTCGGGTACGAGGGCGCCGCGCGCGAGCCGGGCCAGCGCCGCCGGACGGGTCTGGGGCCGCAGCGACGCCTTCAGCCCCTGTTCGGCAGGGGCGGCCGACGCAGCCTCAGGCACTGCCGCCTCTGCCGGGGCGGCCACAGGCGGGACAAAGGCGGCAGCGCGCTCGATCCCGGGGGCCGGAACGAGGCTCGCGCCAGAGGCCGCCACGGCCAGTGGGATTGGACGCGCCTGGGGACGAACGCTGTCGGCCGCGTCCGCCAGGATGACGGGACGGGCCAGGGGCCTTTGCGGATCCGTACCGCTCGCCTCCGGCAGAGCGGTTCCCGCAGTGTCGGCATCTGTCTCGGGACGCGCATGGGGACGCGGCGCGTTTTCCGCCGACAGGCTTGCGACCACATCGGTCGCGGCAGCCGGAGCCTCGGCGCTGGGACGCGGACGCGGGCGCCGGACATCGCCACCCTCAGCCAGGGGGCGCGGATGCGGCCGAAGTTGTGCCAACTGGTCCTCCGGCGCGTCAGGCTGGGCGCCGGGCCTCGCCGGAGGCGCGACATCGGGGGGGCCGGCGTAAACATGAAGACCGTTCGGCAAGGCGGTTCCCCCGGCAGTCGCCGGATAGGCGGCCAGCATCAGCCGCGCGGCCTGCCGGCCCTGCGCGGCGCGGGCCTCGGCCACGGCATCGAGCCCATCCTCGGCAGGTCCCGTCACCCGGGACAGAGCTGCGGGCCGGGTGACCGGCGCCAGAGGCGCGGCGCGAGCGGCATCGGCCCCGGCCAGAAGGACCGCGCCCTCGACCGGCGTCGCATCGCGGCCCAAAGCCAGAGCCGCCTCGGGCGCCCGGCCTTGCGCGGGGGGCACTGCGGTCACGGCCAGAACCGAAACCAGCGCAGTGAGCGCGGCCCCGGCAACGGCCAGGACGGGGAACACGCGGATGCGCGCATGGGCGTCGGGCGCCAGACGCGAGAATGACAGGGCCACATCCGAAGCCCGTCGCTGGATCGACGGTTCGGTCTTGCCCTTCTGGGTGTGATCGGGGGTCATGGCGATTCCCTAGCCGCAGTCTGGTTCACCGACAAGCTGGCCCATTGACCTTGAAACAGGGTAAACGGCTTCCACGGCAAAAAACCGCCAAGACGGCTGGCCACCGGCCCCATGACCGGCAGAAACGCGCTTGTTTCCGTGGGAATTCCCGGATCGGCACCCCCCCCGCCGACAGACGCCGATACGGACGGGACGATTTACCAGGCCGCAACCGGGCCAAGCTGCCGCCCGGTTCGGGGCCCGAAATTGCCTCTTCGCAGCCCTTGTTGCCCCGTCCAGACCGGGGCGCCGCCCGAACGGACCTCAGAACTCGAAATCGGGCAAGCTGTCGAGGGCCGCTTTCAGCTCCTCGCCCCAGCCGGTCGAGATCTGCTCGAAATAGGGGTCGTTGGCACGGATGCGGATGCGGCGGCCCAGTTGCAGGCTGTCGGCCTCGTAGACTTGCAGATCGAAGGGCATGCCGACCGAAAGATTGGCCTTGAGGGTGGAATCGAAGCTGACCAGCATCAGCTTGACCGCCTTCTCGAAGCTCATCGCCGGGTCATAGGCACGCACCAGGATCGGGCGGCCGTATTTGGTTTCGCCGATCTGGAAGAAGGGCGTGTCCTCGCCGGCCTCGATGAAATTGCCTTCGGGATAGATCAGGAACAGCCGCGGCGCGCCGCCCTTGATCTGGCCGCCAAGGATCAGCGTCGCGTTGAAGGCGGCATCGGCGCGCTGGCCGACATCGGCATGGGCCGCGATCACGTCCTTCAGGGTCCGCGCCACCAGCCGCGCCGCCTGAAACATCGAAGGCACCTCGAAAAGCGACGGGTCGCGCTCGCCATGCGCCTTGGTGCGTTCGTCGAGGATCGAGACCACCGACTGCGTGGTGGCCAGATTGCCCGCCGTCATCAGCACCAGCGCGCGGTCGCCGGGCTTTTCCCAGGTGAACATCTTGCGGAAGGTCGAGATGTTGTCGACGCCGGCATTGGTGCGGGTGTCCGACATCATCACCAGCCCGCGCTCGAGCATCAAGCCCACACAATAGGTCATCGCCGTCCCAGCCCCTGCACGGGCGCGCCAGCGCTATTGCTGGGCCACCTCGATCTCGACCGACAGCGCCTCTCCGGTGCCGCCCATGCGCGATCCGGTCACCGGCGCGGCCTCGGCATAGTCGAGGCCGGTCGCGACGCGGACATAGCGCTCGTCCGGCGACATCTCGTTCGACACGTCGAACCCGACCCAGCCCAGGCCTTCGACATGCGCCTCGGCCCAGGCATGACTCGCCTCGTGCTGAACGCGGTCGCCGGTCATCAGATAGCCCGAGACATAGCGGGCGGGAAAGCCCATCTCGCGGGCGCAGGCCACAAAGACATGCGCGTGATCCTGACACACCCCCTTGCCCGCGGTGACAGCATCCTCGGCGGTCCAGTCCGGACGCGACACCCCGATCTCGTAGCCCACAGCGCCATGCACCATCCGCAAAAGCGCGTGCAGACGGTCCAGATCGCCCTCGCCCTTGACCTCGCGCACCAGCGCCCGACAGCCCTGTCCGGCCCGGGTGCGGGGCGTCGCGCGGCGGAAAAGCCACAGCGGCGAGGGCCCGCGATGCGGTCCGATCACGCCCGAGCTATCCAGCACCTCGACCTCGCCCTCGCAGCGCACGACCAGCTCGGTCACGTCCTTCTCGAAGCTGATCAGCTCGACCGTATTGCGGTGATGGTCCTCGAAGCTCAGCTCCTTGACGCCGCCCTCGACGGTAGTCTTCCAGGCGATCACCCGCTGTTCGGGACCGTTCTTGGGGGTCTTGCGCAGCTGCTGAAGCCCGTAGATCACCGGGTCGTCGAAGGCGTAGCGCGTTGTATGCCGGATCTTCAGGCGCATCGGATCACTCGTAGAATCTGTAGTCTTTCTCGATCTGCTGGCCCAGCTCGTTCAACGAGCCCAGCACGTCCTGCAGAAATTCATGCAGACCGTAATCGAAGATGGCGTCGATGTCGTGGGCGGAAAAGCGCTGTTTCAGCGCCTCGGCCAGCTCGTGCGAGCGGTGCCGGTCGCCATAATCGAGCGCGAGGTATTCGAGGTTGTCGCGGATCTTGGTGACAGAGAATTCGAGGCTCCGCGGCATCTTGCGGTCGAGCACCAGGAACTGGGCGATATCGCGCGGGCTGGCCTGGCTGCCATGCACCATCCGGTAGCCGCCCCGCGCCGACACCGCGCGCAGGATCGTTTCCCACTGCACGTTGTCGATCGAGGACCCCACCGAATAGACCGAGGGCAGCAGCACGTAATACTTGACGTCCAGAATGCGCGCGATGTTGTCGGCGCGTTCGAGGAAGGTGCCGATCCGCGCAAAGTTGAAGATGTCGTTTCGCAGCAGCGTGCCCTGGGTCGTGCCCCGGACCAGCGCGGTGCGCTCCTTGATCAGGTCGATCACGGCCGGAAGGTCGCGTTCGTTCACGCGCCGGGACAGTGCGTCCTTCAACGCCATGTAGCAGCCGTTCATCGCCTCCCAGACATCGTGGGTCAGCGCGGTCCTGACCACACGGGCATTCTGGCGGGCCGAGGAAATCGCCGACAGAACCGAAGACGGGTTCTCCTTGGCGCGCAGCATCCAGTCGATGGCGGCTTCCTTGGTCACGGTCTCGTGGTGACGCTTGTAGGCCTTGGCCACGCCCGCGGTCTTCATCACCGAGACCCATTCGTCATCGGGGCTGTCAAGCCGGGTCAGCGCGATGCGCTGGCCGGTCTCGACCAGCCGCGAGATATTCTCGGCCCGCTCGATGTAGCGGTACATCCAGAAAAGCCCGTTTGCGGTCTTGCCCAGCATCGCGTCAGTCCTCGAGCACCCAGGTGTCCTTGGTGCCCCCGCCCTGCGACGAGTTCACCACGAGCGAGCCCTTCTTCAGCGCCACCCGCGTCAGCCCGCCCGGGGTAATCTTGATGCCCGCAGGGCTGACCAGTACGAAGGGGCGCAGGTCGACATGGCGCGGCGCCAGCCCCTTCTGGGTGAAGATCGGCACCGTCGACAGCGACAGCGTCGGCTGGGCGATGTAATTGCCGGGCCTGGCCTTCAGCTTGTCGCGAAAGGCCGCGATCTCCTTCCTGGTCGAGGTCGGGCCGATCAGCATGCCGTAGCCGCCCGAGCCATGCACCTCCTTCACGACGAGGTCGTGCAGGTTGTCCAGCACATAGGCCAAGGCCTCCGGTTCGGAACAGCGCCAGGTCGGCACGTTTTCCAGGATCGCCTTCTCGCCGGTGTAGAATTCGACGATATCGGGCATGTAGCTGTAGATCGCCTTGTCATCGGCGATGCCGGTGCCGGGCGCATTGGCGATGGTGATCCGGCCGGCGCGATAGACATCCATGATGCCCGGAATACCCAGGGCACTTTCGGGGTTGAAGTTCAGCGGATCGAGGAAGTCGTCGTCGACCCGGCGATACAGCACGTCGATCGGCCGGTAGCCTTCGGTCGTCCGCATCGCGACCTTGCCGCCGACGATCCTGAGATCCTGCCCCTCGACCAGTTCGACCCCCATCTGGTCGGCCAGGAAGGCATGTTCGAAATAGGCCGAGTTGTAGATGCCGGGGGTGAGAACCGCGATGGTCGGTTTCTCGTCCACATCGGCGGGCGCACAGGCCGCCAGCGACCGGCGCAGGTCCAGCGGATAGGTCTGCACCGGCTGGACACGGTTCCGCGAAAACAGCTCGGGGAACATCTGCAGCATGGTTTCGCGGTTTTCCAGCATGTAGCTGACGCCGCTGGGCGTGCGGGCATTGTCCTCGAGCACGTAGAATTCGTTGTCGTCGGTGCGCACCAGGTCGATGCCCACGATATGGGTATAGACGCCGCCCGGCGGCTTGACCCCGATCATCTGAGGCAGGAAGGCGTCGTTGCGCGAGACCATCGCTTCGGGGATGCGCCCTGCCTTCACGATCTCCTGCCGGTGGTAGATGTCATAGAGAAAGGCGTTGATCGCCTGCACCCGCTGCTCGATGCCCCGCGACAGCTTCTGCCATTCGCGCCCCGAAATGATCCGCGGGATGATGTCGAAGGGGATCAGACGCTCTTCGGCCTCGGCCCGCCCGTAGACGTTGAAGGTGATGCCGGTCAGCCGGAACACCTCTTCGGCCTCGCGCTGCTTGGCACGCAACCGGGCGATATCCTCGCCCTCGAACCACTCGTGAAACCGCTCGTAGGGGGGGCGCAGAACCTGTTCGCGGCCCCACATCTCGTCGAAGGTCTGGCTCTCGTTCATGGCCTCACGCTATTTCCGCCCCGTGGCAGCGGCAATGGTTTCCCATCATCGAACGCGCAACAGAAATGCGGATGCCCAAAATTTACGCAACAACCTGAGCCGATTTTCCCGGCCTTCAAGGACATAGCCGGGAAAATCGGGTTGTAAAAGGTGGAACAGGACACCCTCAGGGTGCCCCTGCCCCGGTTCGAGGATCGCGTCAATCGCGCCCGAGGCTGCCCAGACCGTGACCCGAAAGCCCGCCCGACACTTCTTCGGTGGCCTCGGAGGCCAGTTCCTCGGGCAGGATCAGGTTCAAAAGAATGGCGATCAGCGCGGCCGGCAGCAGCCCGCTCGTCATCAGGATCTGGACCGACTCGGGCAGGTATTGCACCGCCTTCGGTTCCAGTTGCAGGCCCAGCCCGACCGACAGCGCGATGGCGAAAATCACCATGTTGCGGCGGTTCCAGTTCACGTCCGACAGCATCGAGATACCGGCGGCCACGACCATGCCGAACATGACGATCACCCCGCCGCCCAGCACCTCGATCGGAATCGTCGAGATCACCGCCCCGACCTTGGGCACCAGCCCGCAGAGGATCAGGAAGATCGCACCGATGGTCACCACGTGACGGCTCATGACGCCGGTCATCGCGATCAGCCCCACATTCTGGCTGAACGACGTGTTCGGCAGCGCCCCGAAGGCCCCCGCGATGGCGGTGCCCAGACCGTCGGCATAGGTGGCACCCGCGATCTCGCGGTCGGTCGCCTCGCGGCCCGCGCCCCCCTTGGTGATGCCCGAGACATCGCCCACGGTCTCGACCGCCGAGACGAAGGCCATGAGACAGAAGCCGACCACCGCCGCGATGCTGAAATCGAACCCGTATTTGAAGGGCAGCGGCACTTCCAGAACGGCGGCGCGGTCCCAGCTGGTCTCGATCCCGCCAATGGTCACCATGCCGGTGGCCAGAGCGAAGAGATACCCGGCAACGATCCCGACCGCGACGGCCGACACCGACAGCAGCCCGCGCGCGAAGAACTTCAGCCCCAGCGTGACGAAGATCACGACGAGCGCCGCCGACCAGTTCAGCAGGCTGCCATATTCGGGCGTGTCCATGGCCGGGACACCGCCCGCCGCATACTGGATGCCGACCTTGACCAGCGCGAGCCCGATCATTGTCACCACAAGCCCGGTGACCAGCGGCGGAAGGGCAAAGCGGATCTTGCCGATCACCGTGCCAAGCATCGCGTGGAAGAGCCCGCCGATAAAGACCCCGGTGAACAGCATCGGCAGCGCCTCGACCCCCCTGCCCGCAACCAGCGGGATCATGATCGGGATGAAGGCGAAACTGGTGCCCTGCACGATCGGCAGCCGCGCGCCCACCGGGCCGAAGCCGATGGTCTGGAAAAGCGTCGCGATACCGGCGAACAGCATCGACATCTGGATCATGTATTTCATGTCCGGAAAGCCCTGCGCCCCCGCCTCGGACCCGAAGCCGAAGCCCGCCGCGCCCGCGACGATGATCGCGGGCGTCACGTTCGAGACGAACATTGCCAGCACGTGCTGGATGCCCAGCGGCACCGCCTTGTGAAGCGCAGGTGTATAGTTCGGGTCGCGCAGCTGCTCTGGCGTCCCGATCGAGCTGTCTACAGCCATCGTTTCATTCTCCCTGTTGGTCTTTTTCGCCTAGCCCTCCGGGGCCAGCGTGACGGTCACCGGCTCGGGCAGCCGGACTTCTTCCAGATTGGGACCCGGCCCGATGCGGTCGACGACCGCGAACAGCCCGGACCCGGAAATCGGGCACAACACCCCGTGCCAGACATTCCGGCCGATATTGACCCCTTGCCCCGCCCCGGCAACGAAGGCCCGGGGCGCACCCGGCCGCCCGCCCGCATCTGGCGCAACAATGACCAGAAATTCGGCATTCCGCATGGGAATAAAGCATTGCGAGCCCAGCGGATGCCGTTCCAGCAAGCCGCAGTCATAGGGAAGGCTGCGGATTTCGGCGTCGAAAAGGCTGATGCCAGGCGCCCCATCGACGATGTCGAGCGTCGCAAGATCGGAATACCGGCGGCAGAACCCTTCGTTGATGGTCTTGAACTCGCCGCCCAGCTCGACGACCTCGCCGAAGGGCGCAAAGTCCTCGGCGGTGATCGGTATCGCCGTCAGCATCACAAGGCGCCCAGCGTCAGGGCAGGATGCCGGTTGACGTCCTTGTAAAGAAGATAGCGGAACCGGCCGGACCCGCCCGCATAACAGGCCTGCGGGCAGAAGGCGCGCAGCCACATGAAATCGCCCGCCTCGACCTCGACCCAGTCGCGGTTCAGCTTGTAGACGGCCTTGCCTTCCAGCACGTACAGCCCGTGCTCCATCACATGGGTTTCCTCGAAGGGGATCAGCCCGCCCGGCTCGAAACTGACGATGTTCACATGCATGTCGTGGCGCAGATCGTTCGGGTCGACAAACCGCGTCGTCGCCCAGCGCCCCTCGGTCCCCGCCATCGCCACCGGCGCGATATCGGCCTCGCTGACAAAGAAGGCCTCGGGCGCGTCGATGCCTTCGACCGCGGCATACCGCTTGCGCACCCAGTGAAAGCGCGCGGGCGCCTCGCCGGGGTTCAGCACCGTCCAGTCCGACCCCGGCGGCAGATAGGCATAGCCCCCCGCCGTCATCAGATGCGGCAGCCCGTCGAGCCTGAGATCAAGCGCGCCCTCGGTGACGAAGATCACCCCTTCGGCGCCCGGATCGGGCTCGGGCCGGTCCGACCCGCCGCCGGGCCCCACCTCCATCACATATTGCGCGAAGGTTTCGGCAAAGCCCGTCAGCGGCCGCGCGATGATCCAGGCACGGGTGCCCCTCCAGTGCGGCAGATTGCTGGTCACGATGTCCCGCATCACGCCCTTCGGGATCACCGCATAGGCTTCGGTGAAGACGGCGCGGCCGGTATGCAGAGCGTCCTGCCCGGGATGGCCGCCCAGGGTCGAGAAATATCCGGTCATTGCGGCAGCATCTCCTTCAGGCGCAGCAGCGCGATCCGTTCCACCTGGGCGCAGGCTTCGGCAAATTCGGCCTCGGCAGAGTTTTCCAGCCGCCGCTCGAACGCCGCGAGAATGCCCGCCTTGTCGTGATCACGGACGGCGATGATGAAGGGGAAGCCGAAGCGGTCTGTATAGCGGCGGTTCAGGTCCTCGAACCGCGCCCGCTCGGTATCGCTCAGCGCATCGAGCCCGGCCGAGGCCTGTTCGGCGCTCGACGCCTCGGTCAGCCGTTTCGCCTGGGCGAGCTTGCCCGCAAGATCCGGGTGCGCCTTGACCACCGCCAGCCGCTTTTCGGCATCGGCCGACCGGAAGACCCGGGCCAGTGCATTGTGCAGCCCCACCGCGCTGTCATGGGCCGGGCCAAGCTCCAGCCCGAACGCTCCTTCCGCGATCCAGGGCGAATGCTCGAAAACGCCGCCGAACCGCGCGACGAAGGTCTCGCGGTCCATGTCCGTGGGCCTCTCCCACTCCACCGGCGGATTGACCCGGGCCCAGTGCTCGGCGATGTCGAGCCGCCGCGCGACCCAGACCCCGTCGAAGCCCGAGATGTAATTGAGGAACCGCTTCAGCGCCGCAAGCCGGCCGGGACGCCCCGCCAGACGGCAATGCAGCCCCACCGACATCATCTTGGGCGCGCCTTCCAGCCCTTCGGCATAAAGCGTATCGAAGCTGTCGCGCAGATAGGCATAGAACTCGTCGCCGGACCCGTAGCCCGCCGCCACCGAAAACCGCATGTCGTTGGCATCGAGCGTGTAGGGGATCACCAGCTGATGCCGGTCGCCCACCTTCTTCCAGTAGGGCAGATCGTCGTCATAGGTGTCCGAGACATAGGCAAACCCGCCCTCCTCGGCCGCCAGCTGCACGGTCTGCGCCGAACAGCGCCCGGTGTACCAGCCGCGCGGCCGCGCGCCGGTGACCTCTTCGTGCAGCCGGATCGCCTCAAGCATATGGGCGCGTTCGTCGGCCTCGGCATAGTCCTTGTATTCGATCCATTTCAGGCCGTGGCTGGCAATCTCCCAGCCCGCGTCCTGCATTGCGGCGACCTGTTCGGGGCCGCGCGCCAGAGCGGTCGCAACCCCGTAGACCGTGACCGGCATGTTCCGCGCGGTGAACAACCGGTGCAGCCGCCAGAATCCGGCCCGGGCGCCGTATTCGTACATCGTCTCGATGTTCCAGTGGCGCTGGCCCGGCCAGGGCACCGCGCCCACGACCTCGGACAGGAAGGCTTCGGAGGCCGCATCGCCATGCAGGATGCAGTTCTCGCCGCCTTCCTCGTAGTTGATGACGAATTGCACGGCGATCTTGGCGCCGTTCGGCCAATGCGGGTGGGGCGGCGTCGCGCCATGGCCCCGGAGGTCGCGCGGATAGCGGGTCAAGGTGTCCTCCTTCGGAATACTTTCGCATAAACCAGGATGAACATGCCGTCTTTCAAGAATTGCCTGAAAGTCTTTCGGGGTCTTCCGTAGTTCCGGCCTTTCGGGCCATAAGCGATCTATCGGCCCGAAGCAGCGCGAGGACAAGATGCCTGGATACCTGACCACCCATGTTCTGGACACCGCCACCGGCGCGCCTGCCGCAGGATTGAGGATCACCCTCTACCGCGTCTCGGGCAATTCGCACCGCAAGATCGCCGAGGTGGAAACCAATGCCGACGGCCGCACCGACGCCCCGATCCTGCCGCCCGGCGCCTTCAAGACCGGCACCTATGAACTGGTCTTCTTCGCGGGCGACTATCTGAAACGCTCGGGCCTTGCGGGGGGCGAGGTGCTTTTCCTCGACCAGATCCCGATCCGCTTCGGCATGGACGACCCGGAGGCGCATTACCATGTGCCCCTGCTGCTGTCGCCCTATGGCTATTCGACCTATCGCGGCAGCTGATAGATCCGGTCGCGGGCACGCAGCGCCGTCTTGATCCGCCCCGCCATGAACTCGATGAACAACCGGCTTTTCGGGTCCTGATTGCGCTTGTGCGGAAAGAGGCAGGCCAGCCGCGCATCGGGCGGCGGGGTCTCCTGGCAGACCGGAAGCAGCGCGCCCGAGGCCAGATGCTCGGCCACGTCGAAGACCGGCTTCAGCACCACGCCCCGCCCGTCCAGCGCCCAGGCGGTCAGCACGTCGCCATCATCGCAGGCATAGGGCCCCTTGACGTTGAAGGCCTGCGGCCCCTCGGCGGTCTGCAATGTCCAGCGAAACTCGCGCGAGCCGGGAAAGCGCAGCAAAAGACAATCATGGCCCTGCCCGATCAGGTCGGCCCCGCTGCGCGGCATCCCCCGCCGCGCGATATAGGTGGGGGCTGCGCACAGCACCCGCGGGCAATCGCCAAGCGACCGGACCTTCAGCCCCGAATCCGGCAGATCGCCCAGCAGAAACCCCGCATCGAGCCCCTCGCCCGCCAGATCGACCCGCCGGTCCGACAGCCTCAGCCGCACATGAATGTCCGGATACCGGTCCTGGAACAGCACCACATTGGGCGCGATCAGCCGCCGCCCCACGCCCAGCGGCGCCGACACGTATAACGAGCCGCGCGGGTGATGGGTGACTTCCTGCACCGCAGCCTCGGCCTCTTCCAGCGCCTCGAGCACCTGCACCGCCTTGGGATAGTAGATCCGCCCCTGTTCGGTCGGCTGGATCGAGCGCGTGGTCCGGGTGAAAAGACGAATGCCCAGATGCCGTTCCAGGTCCGCGATCCGCGACGAGGCGACCGCCGCCGAAACCTGCAGATCGCGCGCGGCCGCCGACATGTTGCCCAATTCGTAAACACGAACGAACATGCGGATGTTATTGATGCCGGCCACGCTCTATTCTTCGGGATTTCTTGAAACTGCTCGGGATAATCGGGAATTATCAGAAAGCCGGTCCCGCGTATAGCCTGCGGCCAACTCAGGGAGAACACCCATGTTCGACATCGCGCTGGTCTGGGACTGGCTTGAATTCGCCGTGCGCTGGCTGCACGTCATCGCCGGTATCGCCTGGATCGGATCGTCCTTCTACTTCATCGCGCTCGATCTGGGGCTGACGAAGGACCGCCCCCTGCCCGAAGGCGTTCTGGGCGAGGAATGGCAGGTTCATGGCGGCGGTTTCTACCATATCCAGAAATACACGGTCGCGCCCGCGCACATGCCCGAGCATCTGACCTGGTTCAAATGGGAGGCCTACTGGACCTTCCTGTCCGGGCTGATGCTGCTGGCGCTGGTCTACTGGATGGGCGCGGATCTTTACCTGATCGACTATGACAAGATCCAGTGGGCGCCCTGGCAGGCCATCGCGCTGTCGGCTGGCTCGCTGACCATCGGCTGGATCTGCTACGACCTGCTCTGCCGCAGCCCGCTGGGCGGGCGGCCCACGACACTGATGCTGATCCTCTTCGCGATCATCGTGGCGATGGCCTGGGGCTACACCCAGATCTTCACCGGACGGGCGGCCCTGCTGCATCTGGGGGCCTTCACCGGCACGATCATGGTGGCCAACGTCTTTCTGGTGATCATGCCGAACCAGCGCGTGGTGGTGGCCGATCTCAAGGCCGGCCGCACGCCCGATCCGAAATACGGCAAGATCGCCAAGCTGCGCTCGACCCATAACAACTACCTGACGCTTCCGGTCCTCTTCCTGATGCTGTCGACCCATTACCCGCTGGCCTTCGCAAGCCCCTATAACTGGCTGATCGCAAGCCTTGTCTTCCTGATGGGCGTCACGATCCGGCATTTCTTCAACACCATGCATGCCCGGAAGGGCCGCCCCTGGTGGACCTGGGGCGCGACGGCCGCGATCTTCCTGGTCATCGTCGCGCTGTCTCTGGCCCCGACGCAGAACGCGGTCCAAGCCCCCGAGACCGCCGCCCTGCCCGCACCGCTGGACCGCGTCGCGGCCGCCGAGGGCTTCGACGAGGTGCGCGACATCGTCGAAAGCCGCTGTTCGATGTGCCACAGCGCCGAGCCGCTCTGGCCCGGGCTCGGCCAGGCGCCGAAGGGCGTACGGCTCGACAGCCCTGGCGGGATCGCGCTCCATGCCCGGGACATCTACCGGCATGCGGGGCTCAGCCGGGCGATGCCGCCCGGCAACGTGATGATGATGGCGGCCGAGGAACGGGCCCGGATCGTCGCCTGGTACCAGGGGATCGACCGGGCGGCCCGCTGACGCGACCGGTGCTGCGCAGGCTGTCTGTGCTTCAGGATTGCGGACCGCATAAGGACGGGCGGACCGGCCGGGAGAACCTGGTCCAGGTGTTCGATCCCTGGGTTTGATGGTGTGGTCCCTTCGAAGGAATGGAGGGATGCGCTACGGGGCAAGTTCGTCACGGAAACGCCGCGACCACGTACGCGGTCAGAGCAGCGATACAGCGATCGCAAGCGTCGCTCGCGACGCTGAGCCGGGACCTGCGGAGCGGGGAGGATCGGAAAACGATCCGGTGAATCGTTTTCCCGACGACCCCCGAGACGGTAGCGAAGTGGCGCAAACATCAGACGGTCGATGATCGCAAGACCGGCCCTAAGAAGCCACGTTCGATGGTTCCGTCTGAGGCCGAGGAGGCGGCCATCGCCGAGCAGCCCCGGAACCGGAATACCGCGTCTTCACGGCCGATGCGCTTTGAGGTGCCCCTGGATTTGTGGACGCTTTGCTCCCTGACTTTGAGGCAAGGAGGCGGCGGTGTTGCAGAACTCGCGCCTGAGGCATGACTGCCCCATACCCCACTGACGTCATGCGACGCGGACGATCTCGGCTGTTGCGAGGGCGTTGAAGCGGTTCATAAATGAGCCATGCCGCGCCATTGGTCCGAGCGACAATGGCGAATGATGCGGATCTGGATTTCGGCGGTCTGGCGATCGGGGTCTCTCGCGGCGATGCGCTCTCCGAAGGACTTGAGCTCGAGCCGGTTCAGCGCCACCGGTTCGAGCGAACCGGCGAGGGCATCTTGGTCTCGGCGCGGCTGCGGACGTGGTATCCCGTCCACCGTTTCCAGAGCGCCCGGCCGTAGTGACGCGTTGCGCGCAGGGTTTCGTTGCGGGTCCGAGCAGCCGGGCTGTCCTCCTTCCACGGTCTGCCATTCTTGCGGATCGGGATGATGGCCGTGCCGCCCCGTGCGATGATGGCGCCGCGGCAGCGGCGGGTATCGTAGGCCCCGTCTGCGGTAACGGTGCCGATGGCTTCGTCGTCCGGGATCTGGCCAAGGAGGTCCGGCAGGACAAGGCTATCGCCTTCTCGACTGGGCGTGAACTCGACCGCGCGGATGTCGGATGTGGCGGAGTCCATGGCCAGATGGACCTTGCGCCATTGGCGCCGTCCCTGAACACCATGCTTCCGGGCCTGCCATTCCCCGTCGCCAGGGAACTTGATGCCCGTGCTGTCCACCAGCAGGTTCAGCGATCCGCCGGCTCGGCGATACGGGATCTGAACCGTCAGGGTCTTTTGCCTGCGACACAGCGTGGAGTAGTCCGGAACAGGCCAGGCGAGCCCCGCCAAGCGCAGCAGGCTCGCCACCACCCCGGCGGCCTGCCGCAGCGGCCACTTGAACAACACCTTAATCGACAAGCAAAACTGGATCGCCGCGTCTGAGAAGACCGGCGGGCGCCCAGGGCAGCCCTCATGCGGCGCGGACCAGGCCATCTCCATATCCAGCCAGATCAGCAACGCCCCCGATTGCGCAGGGCTGCGTTGTAGGCGGACCAGTTCGTTGTGCGGTAGCGGGCGGGCTCGGGCTTGCTCATGCCACCCGTCTAACCGCCTGGATTCGTCATGTGAATCCTTCGCGGCCAGAGTTCTGCAACAACGCCAGGGACTGAACACCTAGAAGAACACATCTTCCGCGCTGCTGACCTGGGCGACAGCACAATCGGGAGGCGGGGTCCAGCGCATGCGGTCGCAAAAGTCGCGATGCAGCACGCGTTCGGCGTCCATCGTGTAAAGGTCCCAGGCGGTGCGCAGCAGCTCCGGGTCCGGATCGACAAGAGGGGCCACCTCCTCGGCATCACGCAGGGACTCGGCGATCCGACCCATCCGGCCCAGGACCGACTGCAGGTCCTCGCAGGTCTGGGGGACCGTCTCGCGCAGCGAGGCCAGCAGTTGGCCCGTGCCCTGGCTGACCGCCTTGCCCGCGCTGAACACATCCTCCAGTTCGACCGCCATCTGCGACCCGGAGGTCTCGATCTCGGCGATGGCCGTCGCAAGGCGCGACCGGATCCCCTCGACCAGCGAAGAGATCCGCTTGTCGGTCGCGGCAAGCGACCGCCAGACCGTGCCGAACTCGCCCGCCGCCCCCGCCGCCAGATGGCGCAGCTGCGTCGCGATCTCGCGCAGCGCATCCCCGTCATCGCCCAGCTCGCCACAGGCCAGCACGGCATTGGTCCCCACCAGACGCAGATCCTCGGCCAGCGACGAGATATCGGTCAACACCTTCCGCAGACGCTCCATCTCGGAAAGCAACAGCTCGGACGCCTCGAGCATGACCGTGCGCCGATGCCGGATCTCATCAACACGCGCCTCGGCGGACCGGACCCGGTCGTGCAGCATCTCGAAGAGGGTCAGCCGGTGCCGTTCCGAACCGGCGCCCGAACTGCCGGCAATATCCTCAAACCGCGCGACGCCGTCGCGCAGGCCCATCAGGATGTTCTCGGTTTCGGCCGCAAGATCGGCATGGGCCCCGGCAAGCTGGGCCTGGGCCAGCATCGCCAGCGCCGGATCGCCGCCCGGAGCGTTCGCCAGGTCGAGAATCTGGCCGGCATGGTCGATCCGCTGGCTGGCCCGGTCGCCCGCCTGAAGACTGACGATCAACTGGCCGAATTCATCCTTCATCCGGTCCATGGTCGAGGCAAGCGGCCGCCCGAAGGCGGTTTCGTTGCGCCTCTCGCCGCGGAAGGCAGAGACCATCTGCCCGACCTCGGCGAACTGGGGCAAAAGCGCCGCCACCTCTCGCCTCAGGCTGGGCAAGTCGCGATGCGCCAGAACCGCCAGACAGTCAGAGATGCATTCCGTGACCGTCGCGACATCGGTCACGATCGCATCGGAATGGCCCACAAGATCGCGGGCGCTTTCGGCGAAGGCCTCCAGACGCATATGCCTAGTGCTCAGCGAAAACACATAGATCCGCGCATTGGTGGCAACGAACTTCATCGTCTTCAGCTTGCGCCCGATATCGGTGACGGTGGCGCCCAGCTTCTCGATCATCGAGCGAAGCTCGGTCACGTTCCGGGCGCCGGCCAGCAGGTCGGTGTCGAGCGCCCCGGCCGAGGTCTGCAGCCGGTTGGCATAGGCCCCGACCGCGTCCAGCACGGTCGGAGCCCGGTTCACCAGATCGCCCAGCGGCACGGTCAGGACCTCGATCCGCTCGTCCATGGACACGAGCGACCGGCCGGCGGCCAGAAACGCCGCCTCGACCTCGCGACGCAGCACATGCACCTCGGCCCCGCCGGTATGGCGCGATCCATGCTGGGAAAAAGTTCGCGAATGGGCGGTCACGGCACGGCCTTTCTGTCTTCCCGAGTCACGCGGGCGGTAATCTCGCGGGCGATGTCGCCAAGCGTGGCCACGCGGTCGACCGCGCCCAATTCAACGGCAGCCCGCGGCATGCCGTAGACGACACAGCTGGCCTCGTCCTGGGCCAGGGTCCAGGCACCGGCCTGACGCAGCTCGGCCATGCCCTGCGCGCCGTCATCGCCCATGCCGGTCAGGATCGCCGCCACGGCGCCGCCCCCCGCGGCCTGCGCCACCGACCGGAAAAGCACATCGACCGACGGACGGTGGCGCGCCACGCAGGGACCGTCATGCAGCTCGACCCGATACAGCTTGCCGCTGCGCCGCAGCACCAGATGGCGATGACCGGGCGCAATCACCGCGACCCCCGGGGTCAGTACCTCGCCCGTCTCGGCCTCCTTGACGTGAAGGCGGCAGGTCAGGTTGAGCCGGTCGGCAAAGGCGCGGGTGAAATGCTGGGGCATATGCTGCACGACCGCGATGGGCGGCAGCCCGGAGGGAAGCGCCTCCAGCACGACCTTCAGCGCCTCTGTGCCGCCGGTCGAGGCGCCGATGGCGATCACCGGCGGACCCGAAAACCCCGGCGCGGTCGCGATGCGCGGCAGGATCACATCGGCGGTGTGGCGTTCGCCGACCTGGATCGGCCCGGCCACCCGGGCCGACCGGGCGCGCGGCTGACGGGATTGGACCGCGGCCCGGATCGCATCAGAAATTCGTATTGCGGCCTCGCGCCGCTCGTCGGGGGTGGACACGCTGGGCTTGGCCAGAACTTCGGCCGCGCCCAGTTCCAGCGCCTTAAACGACGCCTCGGATCCCGACTTCGTGAAGGCGGAAATCACCACCACCGGCAGCGGACGCTGGCTCATGATCTTGCGCAGGAAGGTAAGCCCGTCCATCCTCGGCATTTGCAGATCGAGCAACAGAACGTCCGGCAGGCGGTCGCGCATCATCTCGACCGCGACGAAGGGATCGGGTGCGGCGCCGATCAGCTCCAGCCCGGGATCTTCGGCGATCAGCTTCTTGAACGCGATCCGGATCGAGGCGCTATCGTCGATCAGGAGAACGCGGATCGGGTCTGAGATCTCGGAACGCGCCATGTCACTCAGCCTTGACGAAGGTTGCGGGGCCGACCTGCCGGAGGTCGGAGCGGTGGGCCACCATCGATTCCGAATGCCCAAGATAGAGCGTGCCGCCGACCGCGAGATGGCACGAAATATGGTCGATGAGGCGGGTCTGGTCCTCTGCCGAGAAGTAGATCAGCACATTGCGCAGAAAGACCACGTCGATATCCGTATCGATCGAAAAGTCGAGATCCATCAGGTTGAGCTGACCGAAGCGGACCCGGCGGCGCAGTTCGGGCACGATCCGCCAGCTGCCCCTGTGATCGCCATGGCCCTGCATCAGCCAGCGCTGGCGATCCTCCGGGCGGAGCGGCCCCAGCATCGATTCGGGGTAGATCGCCCGGCGCGCGATGGCCAGCACCTCGGTGTTGATATCGGTCGCGAGGATCGCCCAGTTGAACGCCCCGTCCCGGTCTGCAAGCGAGGCAAGACACATGGCGATGGACCAGGCCTCGGGCCCGGTCGAGGCGGCGGCGGACCAGACTTTGACCGGTTGTCCTGTCCCCGAGCGCCGCGCGATCGCGGCCGGCGCAGCCACGTCCATCAGATGGTCGAAATGCGCGGATTCGCGAAAGAAATCGGTCTTGTTCGTGGTGACGGCGTCGAATATTGCCGTGCGTTCCTCATCGAGCGCGCCATCCTCGAAGAGGTGCCTGAAATAACTGTCGAGATCGGAAATGCCCAGCTGCGACATCCTCCGCCGCAGTCGGCCGTCCACCATCGTGCGCTTCGCCTCGGACAGCCGCACGCCGATCTCGGCCTCGACGAAGGCCGCGAAGCGGGCAAAGCCGGAACCGGCACGGCGCGGGGCGCCGCGGCGTGCCGGTCCGTCCGGATCTTCGGCTTCATCGGCTGGGAACGGCGACAGGATCGACATCGGACAGTTTTCCCTTCACGCGTCAAGCGGATCGGCGGTCCGCGACTCCGGGAGCGCATCGAAAAGGCGGTCGAGGTCGAGCAGCGTGACGAATTCGCCCTGACGGCGGCCGATCCCCGAGATCAGCCGCTTGTCCCAGTTGAGCAATTGCGCCTCGGGCACATCCTCGACCCGATCTCCATCCAGCGCGGCCACTTCGAAAACCCGGTCGGTGCGAAGCGCAACCTGCGCCCGCCGCCTGCCGGTTTCGAGCCAGAGCACGACGATGCGGGTTGCGTCGTCCTCCTCGGCGGCAGGCAGGCCCAGAACCACGCGCAGATCGACCACCGAAACGCCGGTGCCGCGCACGTCGATCACTCCCAGCACATGGGCAGGTGCATTGGGAATGCGCGCGATCCGGCGCCGGTCGAGGATCTCCTGGACCCGGTCCACCGGCACCGCGAATCTCTCATCGCCAACGCCCAGGGTCACGACCTGCCCGATACCGCTCATGCCGCGCTGTCCTTCTTCCAGTCGCGCATGAACTTGGCGTCGAGCCCGTCCTCCTCGCTGTCGAGATTGAAGTCGAAGCCCAGCGCCGCGGTTCGGCGATCCTTGCGCGGCTTGCTGCGCGCCGGTGCCTGACGAGGGGCCGCACCGCCCTCGGCCAGGCGGAAATAGCCGATGGCGGATTGCAGCTGTTCGGCCTGGCTGGCCAGTTCCTCGGCGGTGCTGGACAGCTCTTCGGAGGCCGAGGTGTTTTCCTGGGTAACCTTGTCGAGCTGCTGGATCGCGAGGTTGACCTGACCGGCGCCGGTCGCCTGTTCCTGGGTCGAACGCGAGATCTGGGTGACCAGTTCGGAGGTCCGCTCGATATCGGGAACCAGGCTTTCCAGCATGGTTCCCGCCTCGCGGGCAGCCTTCACGGTGCTGCCCGACAGCGCCGAAATCTCGCCCGCCGCGCTTTGGCTGCGTTCGGCCAGCTTGCGAACCTCGGAGGCGACGACCGCAAAGCCGCGCCCGTGTTCGCCCGCCCGCGCCGCCTCGACCGCAGCATTCAGCGCCAGGAGGTCGGTCTGGCGGGCGATTTCCTGCACCACCATGATCTTTTCGGCGATGGTCTGCATCGCCTCGACCGCCTCCTTCACCGCCACCCCGCTGACCCGGGCGTCGCTTGCGGACTTGCGCGCCATCCGCTCGGTCTCGGCCGCGTTCTCGGCATTCTGCTGGATCGTCGCGGCAATCTCTTCCATCGAGGCCGAGGCCTCCTCGGTTGACGAGGCCTGTTCGGTCGCGCCCTGGCTCAGCTCTTCCGAGGTCACCGACATCTGCCCTGCCCCGGTCGAGACGTTGCGCGCGGCGGTGCTGACCTCTCCCACGACCGTCCGCAGCTTTTCGCACATGAGGTTCAGGGTCTTCAGCAGATCCCCCACCTCGTCATTGGCGGTCACCCGGGCGCTTTGCGACAGATCGCCCTCGGCCACGGCGCGCGCGAGACGGTTGGCTCCGGCCAGACCGCTGGAAATCGAGCGCAGCATCAGAATGGCCAGCACCGACCCGATGACGACCGCGCCGACGATCATCCCGATCGCCAGACGCCGCGCCAGTTCGAAGCGGTGCGCGCTGTCGGCCGCTGCGGACAGCATCATATCGTTGTTGCGGTCGCGGATGCTGGTCAGGTTGGCCTCCATCTTCGACCAGATGACTGGCGCCTCCTCGGACAAGACGGCGTAGGCGGCATCCTTCTGTCCTGCCTCGGCCAGCGACATCGCCTTGGCCGAGGTGCCGCGCAGCTCCTGGTAGAGTGCGCCATAGTCCTCAAGCGCGGCACGCCCTTCGGGTGTGCTGAGATCCTGCAGATCCGAAACGTATCTCTCGTGCACTGTGCGCGAAGCCGTCAGCGCCTGGGCCACCGCCTCGCGCTGCGCCTGGGTTTCCGCCAGAATATACTCACGCACATCCATCTGCGCGCGCAACGCCTCGGCGGTGACAGCCAGCGTCAGTTCGACCCGTTTGGCCCCGTTATCGACAATATCCTTCAGCCGGCTGTTCAGAGCGGACATGTCGGACAGGGTGATGCCGATGCCCAGTGCCGACATGACGATCAGCAGGACGAAAGCCCCGGCAAGTTTCAGCTTTATGGTCAGACGCATGACGAGGGGTCCTTTTCGAAGGAGAAATCCGCGCTGTCCTCCGACAGGGCGGCGGCATAGATCCGGGCGAGATCCGGAACGATCACAAAACCCTGGTCCGTTCGCGCGATCCCGGACAGGAATTCGGGGGGCCATCGCATGCCGACTTCGGGGATCTCGCCAACCGCGGCATCGTCGAGTTCGGTCACGTCGAGGACCCGGTCGGCAATGACGGCGACGGTGGTCTCCGCGCCCGCGACCGGCACATCCAGCACCAGCATCCGGGTATGTTCGTCCGGCGGACGCGATGTCATGCCGAAGGCCACCCGCAGGTCGGTCAGCGGAACCACCGTGCCGCGCACATTGATAAGACCGGTGGCAAAGGACCCGGCGCGCGGGACGCGGGTCACCGGAACCGGTTCGAGGATCTCATGCAGGATCCGTGTCGGAAACGCGAAAATCTCGTCGGAGAGGGTCAGGGTGACGGCCTGCATCATGCGGCTCCTTTCCGCTTGCGGGCCCGATCCTCGATCGCGGTGCCCAGCGCGATCAGATGGCCCACGTCGAGAATGAGCGCGACCGTCCCGTCGCCGAGGATCGTTGCCCCCGAAAACGCCTTGAGCCCGGCATGGATGCAGGACAGTTGCTTGATCACGGTCTGGGCATTGGCGACAATCCGGTCGACAACGAGCCCGATCCGGCCATGGCTGCCCGCCACGATCACCACTTTCTGGAAGTCCGGCCGCAGCCCGGGGGTCTCGAACACATCGGCCAGACGCAGAAAGGGCACCAGATCGCCGCGGATGTTGAGGAAATTGGACCGGCCCGCGCCCAGAGCCAGGTCGGGCGGCAGTTCCACGCATTCCTCCACGGCCGCGACCGGGATCGAATAGCGTTCGCCGCCAACCTCGACCAGCAGCCCGTCGGTGATGGCCAGCGTCAACGGCAGCCGAAGGGTCACGGTCGTGCCATGCCCCGGTTCGCTGTCGACATCGATCTGGCCGCGCAGCCCCTGAACGACACTGCGCACGACATCCATGCCGACCCCGCGCCCGGAAAGCTCCGTGACAGCCGGCGCGGTTGAAAACCCCGGCTCGAAGATCAGCCGGTACAACTCGGGGCCGGTGACCTGGCTGTTGGCGGGCAACAGCCCGCGCTCGATCGCCTTGGCGCGCAGTTGCCCGTCATCGAGCCCCCGTCCATCGTCATGGATGCGGATATGAACCTCGGCCCCGGCATGGGTCGCGCTCAGCGTGATGGTGCCCTGTCGCGGCTTGCCGGTGGCGGCCCGCGCGCCACCGTCTTCGATCCCGTGATCGGCGGCGTTTCGCAGGATATGCACCAGCGGATCGTTCAGAAGCTCGATCACGGTCTTGTCGAGTTCGGTCTCGCCGCCTGCGGTCACAAAGTCGATGGGCTTGGCGAGCTGGTCCGAGAGGTCGTGGACGAGACGGCGGAAGCGACTGAAAAGATTACCGATCGGCAGCATGCGGATCGACATGGTAGTTTCGCGCATGCCAGAGGTCAGGCGTCGGATATCCTCGGCCACTGCCATCAGCGCCGGGCTTTGGAGCGCCATCGAAAGATCGTGAAGACGCGATTCCGCGATCACCAGTTCGCCGACGCGATCCATGATCTCGTCGAGCCGCTCGGTCGCGACCCGCATCGTCGAACGTTCGCGCTGGCGCGACGCGGTGGCCGGGGCGGGCTCGGCAGGGACATCCGCAGGGGGCAGCTCCGAAGGCCGCGGTTCCGCCGATGCCACGGTTTGTTGGGGCGTCTCGGCAACACTTTCGGGTGCGGCCGCTTCGGCCAGCGACGTCACCTCCAGCACAAGATCGTCGCGCAGGAACAGGAACACCTCGTCGATGCGCGCCGGATCGAGGTCGGCTGCGATCTCGACCGTCCAGACGAAGGGCGGACAGGCCGGATCGAGCGCATCCAGCCCGGGCAAGGCCCCGGTCTCACAGGCGATCCGTACCGCATCCGGGGCCAGATCCTTCAATTCCCCAAGGAGCGCGGGAACATTCACCCCAAGGCCAAGCGCCGTGGGACCGAGCGAGAACGAGATGCGCCACCCGTCCTCGGCCGGGGCAACGGCGGGCGTCGCCTGAGCGGAGGCGGGATGAGGGCCGGAGGCTGCGTCCCCCCCGCCCAGGGCAGCGTCCAGGGACTCGATGAGACTGGCATTGCCCGCGCGGGCCGCAGCAGGATCGTCCAGAAGCGCGGTGATCTGGTCGCAGGCCCGAAGCGCCACGTTGATCAACGCGTCACTGGCGGTCCGTCCGGGAGCGCGCAACGCCTCGAAGGCCGTTTCGAACCCGTGCAGGAAATGGGCGAGATCGACATGGCCGAACATCGCACCTGACCCTTTGAGGGTGTGGATGTCGCGAAACAGCGCGTCGATCAGGGCACGGTCGCCCGGTGCCTCCGAGAGGTCGAGAAGATTACGCTCGATCGCGCTTTGAAGTTCGCGCGCCTCGATCAGGAAGACGGCCGCGCCATCGTCGTCGTCGGTCATGTGCCCACCATTCGCTTGACCACGGTCAGAAGCTGCGCCTGGTCGAACGGCTTCGACATCCAGCCCAGCGCCCCGGCGGCCTTGGCCTGCTGGCGCAGGTCGTCGCGGGTTTCCGTCGACAGAAAGACGATCGGCACGCCCATCCCGCCCGGCCGCCCGCGATAGGCGCGGATGAAGGACAGACCGTCCATCCGCGGCATGTTCTGGTCGGTCAGGATCGCGTCGGGCCGCACCGAGGCGAGCAGCGACAGGGCCTCCTCGCCGTCGCCGGCCTCCATCACGTCATAGCCCGCCCCCGCAAGGGTCTTCTTCACCATCTGCCGCACCGACGGGGAATCGTCGACGATGAAGACCTTCTTCGCCATTTTGAACCTCCTGAGTCCTGGTCACACCTGCGCGGACGCCATCGCGCCCGCGCGGCGCAGCAAGGCCGGATCGAGGCCGCAACCGCGCATGCACGTTTCGACCAGCCCATCCGGCGGCAGGTCGATCTCGAGCGTTGCTCCCAGAACGCTGGCCGTCTTGACGGCCGACAGAAGCACCGCAACCCCCGACAGGTCGCAGCGCGTCCATTCCGCCGTGTCGATCCGGTAGGCCCTTTTCGAGCTCAGATCGGAGATGAGCCGGACCCGCAAATCCTCGGCGATTTCAAGGTCGATCCCGTCGATTCCGTGGATCAGGCTGGTCGCCATCGTCGCCTCCTGTGATCTTCGACCCTCTCTAGCCCGAAAAACTTAACGCTACGTCAAGTTGTGTCGAAGGTTTGCCTGCGATCCGGTGCGGGGGTGCGTGAGAGCACGCCCGCACCGGATCGCAGGGCTTTAGGACGACGTAAGGGCAAGCGCCCGGTATTTTTGGGGGGAACACGCGGGTTGAATTGCATTGGCCGCGCCCCCGGACAGGGGATCTGCAACGGCCAAACGGCCGGGCCGGGACACATGCCCCGCCCTGGCCTTCCGGTCAGCCTTTGCCGAAGCCGAACGCCGGCTCCAGCGCCTCCCGGTATTCGTCCATGGCGAAGGCCGCCGAAAGAGAGGGACTGCCGACAGGGCCATACCGGAAGGACAGCTGACCCTCGACCGGCTCGGGCGTCTTGTGGAACGGCTCCTGCAACTGTCCAGCGCCGAGACCGAGACCGGCCGGTCGGACGACCGCGCGGTCTGATCGGTGTGCTGCATCTGCTGATCCGCGACCGCCCCGGGGGCCGCCGTCCGCTTCGACGACGCCGATATCGAGCGGCTCGATCTGGCGCTTTCGCCCGACAGTCTGGCGATCCTTTTGACCAATCTCATCGACAATGCCCGCGAGCATGCCAACGGCCCGGTCGAGATCGCGCTGTCGCCCGGTCCGGTGCTCCGCATCGCCAATCCCGTCGATGGACCGGCCGATCTGACCTCCGAGCGCTGTGCCAAGCGGCGCGGGGCGCGGGACCGGCGATTGTCCGGGGCCATCGCCGATCAGCACGGCATCGGACTTGCCCATGAGAAGACGGACGGTCACGTGACGGTCCGGCTCGACCTCGCGGGCAGTGCGATCCTACCGGCACCTGATCTCATGGGTCTATGGCGGCGTCCCGGGACCGGGCTCGTCCGCGCCCCCAGTCTACTGCGCGGCAGCCTCCATCGTCGGCCGGATCGTGGACTCGACGATTTTTGGGGTCAGCGGCCCGGGATGGCGCAAGAGCACCATGCCGTTGCCGTCCAGAACGAAGGTCTCGGGCACGCCATAGACCCCCCATTCGATGGCGGTGCGGCCCGACGCATCGGCCCCGATCGCGGCGAAGGGATCACCAAGCTCGTCGAGGAAGCGCTGCGCCTTCGCCGGATCGTCCTTGTAGTTGATGCCGTAGATCGGAACCCCGGCCTCGGCCAGAGCCTTCAGGTCCGGATGCTCCTCGCGGCAGGGCGCGCACCAGCTGGCCCAGAAATTCACCAGCTTGACCTGGCCATCCCGAAGCGTCTCGGCGGTGAATGGCGCCTCTCCGCCCAGATCGGTCAGCTCAAGCGCCGGGGCGGGCTTGCCCACAAGCATCGAGGGCAGAGCGTTCGGATCGTCGCGGGTCATGCCGATGAAGAACAGCGCGGCCAGCCCGGCAAAGATCACCGGGGGCACCAGCAGAAGCGGCGAGATCCTGCGTTTCTCAGACATCCGGCTTTCTCCTTGCCTCGACCTCGTCAAGCTGGCGCCTCACCCGCGCCCCGCGCCAGAGCGACAGCGCCACCAGCCCGGCCAGAAGCCCCAGGGTGATGCCGTAGGAGGACAGCACCGCGACCGCGTATTTCCCCAGATCGGGCATCATGCCATCCGCTCCCGCGCGATCATCGCCCGGATGCGGCGGGCGCGGATCTCGGTCCGGGTGCGCAGCAGAACGAGCGCGACGAACAGACAGACGAAGCCCGCGATGCAGAGCAGAAGCGGAATATAGAACACGTCGGCCACGTTTTCCTTCTTGTCGAGGCTGAGCGAGGCGCCCTGATGCAGGCCCTGGCTCCAGAAATTCACCGCATAGCGGCTGAGCACCGCGAAGACCGACCCCACGATGCACAGGACCGAGGTCAGGTCGGCGGCGGCATCGGGGTTCTCGATGGCCTCCCAGAGCGCGATATAGCCGAGATAGAACAGGAACAGGATCAGGAACGAGGTCAGGCGCGGGTCCCAGACCCAGTAGGTGCCCCACATCGGCTCGCCCCAGATCGCGCCGGTGACCAGCGCGATCAGGGTCATGGTCATGCCGATGGGCGCGGCCGCCCGCGCCGCCAGCGCCGAGACATGGTGGCGGCGGACGAGCCAGATCAGCGAGGTCACCAGCATCATCACCCAGGCGTTGATGGCCATCATCGCCGAGGGGACGTGGATGTAGATGATCTTGACGGTGGAGCCGAAATTCTCGGCCTCGGGCGTCAGGAAGAAGCCCCAGACCAGCCCCACCCCCAGAGAGATCGCCGCCGCCACCGCGAAGACCGGCAGCAGGACCGACGAGGTCCGCATGAATTTCTGCGGGTTGGCATATTCCCAAAGCGACGACATGAGCGTGTTCCTAGTGGCGTTTCGGAAGGCCCTCAAGTGACGAGCGTGTGAGGCCCCTAGCGCAGATTGATACGGATTGCCGCAGCCGCGGCGAAAGGCAGGAGCGCGGTCGCCGCCAGCGTGATCGCGGCCAGCATCAAAAGCGGAGTGCCGGTGTCGCGCCCGTCGATCCCGCGCGCCACAGCCTCGGCACCGAAGATCAGCGTCGGCACGTAAAGCGGCAGCACCAGCAGCGACAGCAGAAGCCCGCCCCGCTTGAGCCCCACGGTCAGTGCCGCGCCGAAGCTGCCGATCATGCTGAGCGCGGGTGTGCCAAGCGCAAGGCTCGCGGCCAGCCAGCCATATCCGGGCGCGGGCAGGTTCAGCAAAAGCCCAAGGCCCGGGGCGGCGAGCGTCAGCGGCAGGCCGGTCGTCACCCAATGCGCCGCCGCCTTCATCGCGACGGCGCCTTCCAGCGGGATCGGCGCGGTTGCCAGCAGATCGAGCGAGCCGTCCTCGTGGTCGAGCGCGAAGATGCGGTCGAGCGAGAGCAGGCAGGCCAGAAGCGCGCCGACCCAGAGGATGCCGGGCGCGATGGCGGCCAGAAGCCCGCTGTCGGAACCGACGCCGAAGGGCACCAGCACGACGACGATCAGGAAAAAGGCAAGCCCGAGCCCGAAGCCGCCGCCCGCGCGGATCGCGAGCTTGAGGTCGCGCTGCAGCAGCGCGATCATGCGAAAGCCTCGTCGAAACTGTCGATCCGGCGCGGCCGGGCGCGGAAGGCCGAGACGTCCAGTACGCCCGCCTCGAAGCCAAGATCGATATGGGTCGCGATGAGGGCTGCGCCGCCCCGGTCCAGATGCCGGGCGACGGCGCGGCCGAACTGCGCGACCGAGGCCGCGTCGAGCGAGACGGTGGGTTCGTCGAGCATCCAGATCGGACGGCCCGTGACCAGCAGCCGGGCGAGGCCGAGGCGGCGTTTCTGCCCGGCCGACAGGTTCTGGGCCGGACGCCCGGCGAGATCCGCGAGATCGAAGGCCTCGATCGCCGGGGCGATATCGGTCTGGCCGAAGATCCGGGCCCAGAAGGTCAGGTTTTCGGTCACGGTGAGGGTGGCCTTGAGCCCGTCGGCATGGGCGGCATAGGCAATCGACTCGGTCGGCGCCGAGACGGAGCCTGCCAGCGGCGGCTGCAGCCCCGCAAGCGTGCGCAGAAGCGTCGTCTTGCCAATGCCGTTCGGTCCGCGCAGCATCAGCGCCTGCCCGGCCGCGAGGGTGAAGTCCACCCCTTCAAGGACCGGCACGCCGCCGCGTGCGCAGGCCAGATCCGTCACCACCAGTTCCATGCGCTTCGCATAGCCGAAAGGGCGCCAGGCGGAAAGCCGGAAACGGGCGGCTCCCGCCCCCGGCCGGCGCGGCGCTGACGCGCCCGCTTGTCCGGCGTTGGGCCGGGCGCGCGCGTGCCGCGCGCGCAGCCTCCGGCGGGGGTATTTGGGCCAAGAAGAACGGAGGTGCCACGATCAGGGATGACGGCGGCTTTCAGGGCAACTGGCCGGGGCGGATCACGGGATCGGGGCTGGCGCGGGTGTCCGTCCCCACGCACCTCGCAGGGTTCCAGGCCTGAACGCCCCTTACGGGCGTCCCAAGGCTTGCCTGCGCCAGAGGGAAGGCCATGTGAAGCAGTCCCGACGCTCCTCCGGTCGAGCCGAATGGATGGGCTGGCTCAAGACGGCAAGACGACCTGATGAGTTCCAAGCCCAACGCCGTTCCGCGTTCGGCCAACCGTTTCCGGCATCGGCCACCTGACACGGTGGAGAGGTACCTTCGATCGGCAGCCAGCAGGATCAGGCCGTCAGGCCCCGGGCGCAGGCATCGGAAACAGGGCGACGGCGACTCGGCGGCCCTCGGCCAGAAGCACGTTGTAGCTGCGCGCCGCCGAGGGACTCGACATCAGCTCGACCCCGAGCCCGGCCGCCTCGAGCCGGGACTGGAGCCGGTTCGGCAGCGGCACGAGCGTCGGCCCGGTGCCGATCAGCAGGATATCGACGCGGCCCGCCAGCGCCATCAGGGGCGCCTCGTCCTCGGGACCGGCCCAGCGCTCGACACGGCCGAGGGCCACGAGCGCCCCGCCCTCGCGGACCTCGCCGCCGATCCGGAAAAAGCCCGGGCCGTAGCCGTCGATGGGCAGGCCCTCGGGGATGGTCATCTCGGTCAGTTTCATCGGGCTCTCCTGTCGCGTCGCGAAGCCCGATCATGGCACGGGCGCCAGGCGGAGGAAACCGCCCGGCGCCCGGGATCTTCAGGTCATTGCCCGCGGGGGCCAGTGCGGATCAGCCCTCGGCCTTGGCGAACTGCGTGCCCGCACCGCCATCGCCATCCTTGGACCAGTCGCGCTTGACCCCAAGCATCAGCAGGATGTTCGAGGCCACGAAGATCGAGGAATAGGTGCCGACGATGATGCCCCAGGTCATCGCGAAGACGAAGCCGCGGATCACGTCGCCGCCCAGCACGATCAGCGCGATCAGCGCCAGAATCGTCGTGAAGGAGGTCATGGTGGTGCGCGAGAGCGTCTCGTTGATCGAGAGGTTCAGCACGTCCTTCAGGTCCATCTTCTTGAACTTGCGCAGGTTCTCGCGAACGCGGTCGAAGACCACCACGGTGTCGTTGACCGAATAGCCGACGATGGTCAGAATTGCCGCGATGATCGCCAGATCGAACCTCAGTTGCAGCCCCGCGAAGATGCCCATGGTCAGCGTCACGTCATGGATCAGCGCGACCACGGCCCCAAGGCCGAACTGCCATTCGAAGCGCAGCCAGATATAGACCAGCATGGCGAGGATCGAGAGGCTGACCGCGATGGCCGCCGACTGAACCAGTTCGCCCGAGACCTTCGGCCCCACGCTTTCGACCGAGGGGAAGGTGATCGAGGGATCGATCCCGGTCAGCGCCTGTTCAAGGGCTGCGATGGTTTCGGGCGTGACGCTTTCGGCATCGCCCTGGGCCTGGATCCGGATCTGGGCCACGTTCTTGTCCGGGCCGAAGCTCGGGTCGAACACCTCGGTGATCGAGACGTCGCCCAGATCGAGCGCCGAGATCGCATAGCGATAGGCGCCGACATCGACCGGCTGGCTGCTTTCGGTGCGGATCGTGGTGCCGCCCTTGAAGTCGATGCCGAAGTTGAGCCCCATCGTGAAGACCAGAACGATGGAGACCACCATCGCCAGCGCCGAGGCGCCGAGCGAGACATGCGAGAACTTGAAGAAGTCCCAGCTGGTATCGGAGGGAACGAGTTTCAGGCGCATGGATCTTCCCTCACAGCACGATGGTCTTGGGGCGGCGGCGTTCCATCCACATCACGATCATCAGCCGCGTGACGTAGATCGCGACGAAGACCGAGGTGACGATACCGATGGCCAGCGTCACGGCAAAGCCGCGCACCGGACCGGAGCCCATGGCGAACAGGATCACCGCCGTCAGGAAGGTGGTGATGTTGGCGTCGAGAATGGCCGAAAGCGCGCGCTGATAGCCCAGCTCGATGGCCCGCGCCGGTCCCTTGGCGGTTTTCAGTTCCTCGCGGATGCGCTCGAAGACCAGCACGTTGGCATCGACCGCCATGCCGATGGTCAGCACGATCCCGGCGATGCCGGGCAAGGTCAGCGTGGCCCCGATCAGCGACAAGAGGCCGAAGATCAGCCCGATATTCACGACCAGCGCGACATTGGCAAAAAGCCCGAACAGCCCGTAGCTGGCCCACATGAAGACCAGCACCAGCATAAACGCCGCGATCGACGCGATCTTGCCGGCCTCGATCGAATCGGCGCCCAGCTGCGGACCGATGGTGCGTTCCTCGAGGAAGGTCAGTTCGGCCGGCAGCGCGCCCGCGCGAAGAAGAACCGCCAGGTTGGTCGATTCCTCGACCGAGAAGTTGCCGGTGATCTGGCCCGACCCGGACGGGATCGCCTCTCGGATCACCGGGGCCGAGATGACCTCGTCGTCCAGAACGATGGCGAAGGGCGAGCCGACATTCTCGGCCGTGTACTGGCCGAACTTGCGGGCGCCCGACGGGTTGAACCGGAAGGTGACCGAGGGCGCGCCGTTCTGGTCGAAGGCGGGCTGGGCATCGGTCAGGTCCTCGCCCGAAACGACGGGCGTCTTCTCGATGATGTAATAGGTGCCCTGCTCGTCCATCGAGGGCAGCAGGACATTGCTGGCCCCGGGCGCCTCGTTGGGGTTGGTGGTGCGCGAGACGACCGGGTTGAAGGTCAGCCGCGCGGTGGTGCCGATCAGCGCCTTCAGCTCGTCGGCCGAGCCGATGCCGGGCACCTCGATCAGGATGCGGTCCTCGCCCTGGCGCTGGATCGTCGGCTCGCGGGTGCCGACCTCGTCGATCCGGCGGCGCACGATTTCCAGCGACTGGCGCAGGGTGCGGTCGATGGTGGCCTGCTTCTCGGGCTCGGAAAGCTGTACGGTCAGCACCGCGCCCTCGCCCGAAACCTCGATATCCGAGGCCCCGACCCCGGTCAGGCTGACGATGGGCCGCGCCAGCGCCCGCACGGCCTCCAGCGCGGCGGGCATGCCCTCGGGCTCGCTCAGCCGTACCTGCAAAAGACCCGGCGTGCCCTCGATCCGGCGGATCGGGCCGACCTGGTCGCGGACCGCGCGCAGCGCGTCGCGCACATCGGGCCAGAGCGCGTCCATGCGGTCGGCATAGACATCCTCGACCTGAACCTCGGCCAGCAGATGCGCGCCGCCGCGCAGATCGAGGCCCAGATTGACCAGTCCCGAGGGCAGCCAGCCGGGCCATCCGTCGCGGCTGGCGATCAGTTCAGGGGTCGCGCCCTGGGTCTCGATGGCCTTGAGGGCATCGTTATGCCCCTCGACCCGGGAGTAGAAGACGTTGGGCGCGGCGAAGAGCAGCCCCAAAAGTACAAGCCCCCAGACCGTGGCCCGTTTCCAAAGCGCGAAATCCAGCATGGGCGATCAGGCCTTTTCCGCCGGCTCGGTCCGGTTCAGCACCTGAGCGATGGTCTGGCGCACGACGCGGACCTTGACGTTTTCGGCGATCTCGACCTCGACCTCGCCATCGTCCTTGACCTTGGACACCTTGCCGATCAGCCCGCCCTGGGTGATGACCTGGTCGCCACGGCGCAGCGCATCGACCATCGCCTTGTGTTCCTTGGCCTTCTTCTGCTGCGGACGGATCAGAAGGAAATACATGATCGCGAAGATCAGGATCAGCGGAATGAACGAGCCGAAGGCGCCAGCGGCGCCGCCGCCGGCCGCTTGCGCGAAGGCAGGCGTTGCAAACATATGGAAAATCCCCGTGTCCGAAGGGCGATCGGGCCGCCCGGTTTTCAGTCGCGGCGCACCCTATCCGTGGGTCTTCTGCTTGGCAAGGCGCTGCGCCGGGGCTTCAAATGGCGGCGCGAAGCAGGCATATCAAGGGCCATGCGACCTCCGATCCGCCCGCGTGCCGCGCTGTCCCTTCTCCTTGCCGTCGCGCTGGGGCTGGCCGCCCTGCCCGCCGCCCATGCCGCGGGCGCCCAAGACCGGGATCGCAACCGGGCCGAGCCGCTGGCCGAGGCGCAGCACCGCGCCTGGCGGGCCATCGGCCGGGTCAACGTGGCGGGCTTCGACACCGGCGGCTTCTGCACCGGCACGCTGATCGCGCCCGACCGGGTGCTGACCGCGGCCCATTGCCTTTATGCGCTGCGCGGCAGCGCGCGCGCCCAGCCCGGCCAGGTGCATTTCCTCGCGGGCTGGTACAAGGGTACCTATGCCGCCCACCGCATCGCCCGCGCGGTCCTGTCGAACCCGGACTTTCATCCGGGAAAGAAACCGGATTTCCGCAGCTTGCGCAGCGATGTTGCGATTCTGGTTCTGGAAACGCCGATCACGGACATCCCGCCCCTGCCGGTCGCCACGCCCGATCTGGTGGGCCCGAGCGTCACCGTGATCGGCTATCGCCGCGACCGGCTGAACGCCCTGACGAAGGTCACGGATTGCCGGGTCGTGGTCCAGAGCCCCGGCATGGCCGGCCTCGGCTGCCCGGTCGTGCAGGGCACCTCGGGCGCGCCGGTGCTGCAGCGCGAGGGATCGCGCTGGTCGGTGGTCGGCGTCGTGTCGGCTTCGGTCAGCGGCGCGGGCGAGGTCCATTCTGTCGCCGCCCGCCCCAGCGCCGCCTTCCTCGCGGGCCGCTAGGCGCGCCGGACCGCGCCGCGCAAACCGGTTCCCTCCCGCGCGCATTCCGGGCAGTCTTGGGCGCAGGGGGAACCACAATGACGGCACACTGCTCGCGTCTCGTCGACTGGGCCAGCCATCTCTGGCGGCCGGATTTCAAACGGTTCAGCGGCTTCGGCTGGATTGTTCGCCTGGTGCTGGCATTGCCCCTGCTCGCACTGGCGATCATCGCGCTCGGAGCGGCGGTCCTGGCCGTGGTTCAGTTCGCTGGCGCCCTGGTCCTTACGAACCGGTTCGCCAGCATCGAGGGACAATATGAGGCGATCCGCAATGCCGGTCTGGTCCTGGCAGCCCTTGTCGGCGTGCCGTTTCTGGTCTGGCGCTCCATCGTCGCGCAAAAGCAGGTGGACGTGGCCGAACAGGGCCTCATCACCGACCGCCTGAACAAGGCGGTCGAAGGCTTGGGCGCGGAAAAGACGGTCAAGCGGCGGCTGACACACCCGGACGGCACGACCGGGATAGAAGAAACCACCGAGCCCAATACCGAGCGCCCGCATCTGGGTTACCGAAACATGGGGCGACGACCCATCGAAACCGTCATGTCATTCGTCAGTCAAGAAGGTTAAGTGGACACCTTATGCAAGCCTTGAGGGTATAAATTTCGGGGATCCCTTCACGGCGACGTAACGTCAAGACCGCACTCAACGTGATAGGTCGCAGAAGGCCCGACAAAATTACCTTGGAAGGTGCAGTTTCTGCAAATACCCGCCGAAACCAGACCGCTGTGGTCGCTAACACAGTTTTAATGTCTCCCTCCTAGACGCAAGGTGTTAAGTGAAGCCAGTAAAAAGGTAAGCTCATGGCGTTTGTTAACGGTACTGATGGCAACGACTACATTGTTCCCAACTACGACGGCGGTCCGTGGTATTACGCGGACACCGTGTATCTCAAGGCGGGTAATGACTACGTCGACACCAGCTCCGGCGACGATTACATTGATGCGGGCTCCGGCAACGACACGGTGAACGCGGGCGACGGAGACGATCATATCTTCGGAGGTGACGGAAATGATCATCTCAAGGGAGGTATGGGTAACGATGTCATCCATGGAGGCGAGCACGACGACACCATCAACGGCGGTCAGCAAGACGACATGCTTTATGGCGACGGTGGCAACGACACTTTCCAGCATACCGGAAGCGACGGCTGGGACTGCTACTTTGGTGGCAGCGGCGACGACACCATTCTTGTCGAAGCGGTCTCATCCTACTCGATGTGGGGGCAGATCAAGATCCAATCTCTGGACTCTGTTGAACACATTACTAACGAAGACACGACTAAAGACGTCGATATCTTGGTCGATGGAGAAATTGATTTCAGCAATACCGAGATCACCGGAATTCGGCACATACTGGGGCAGGACGCCAACGACACCATCATCGGCAGTAAAGAAAACAACTCGATCAATGGGGGGGCGGGCAACGATATCCTGATGGGTTTCGAGGGGAGCGACGTTTTGACCGGAGGCGCAGGCGCCGATCAGTTCGTCTTCATGCAAGATAAGTCGGTCGATAGGGTCATGGACTTTACCGACGGGGAAGACATGCTGGTCTTCTCAGGAGCGACGAGCCTGCAACTGTTTGATCACAATGGAAGTGCGTTGCTGTACATGAACAATGACACTTACGTCCTGCTTGAAGGAGTGGATCCGAGCCTCATCGACGGCTCGGATATCTTCTTCATCTAGAGCAGAACGACCTTACGCAGCTGATGGAGTCTACCGAAGCCGACGGACTTACGCGGCTTCGGCCCACACCACTCCATCAGATTTTCCCTTCACGCGGGATCTGCGAAAGCAGTTCCAGCAATGCGGAAGATCAGGAAATGTGTCCACTAACCGTCTTCCCAAGCAATTCCGGGAAAGGAGGCCCCCTCTGTCAGGACAGTTGTCACCGCTCGTAACTTTGGCAGCATGATCTGAGGCGGGCGGGACACGATGATGACTTGGCGTATTCACCGGAACGGAAGGCTGCGGTTGTCGCGAAGATGCTGCCGCCGACAAATTGGTCCAGAATCAAACTCAACAGCGGCGAGTTCCTCCTTGCCTGGCACGAATGGCGCGCCGATCCGGCCTCTTACGTCCCTCCGCAAGATCGGGCATAACCGGCCCGAGACCAAGACCCAGACCACCCCGAGGACAAGACATGCACGACATCCGCGCCATCCGCGAGACCCCCGACGCTTTCGACGCCGCCCTGGCGCGCCGCGGGCTGGCGCCGGTCTCGCCCGCGATCCTTGCGCTGGACGAATCCCGCCGCGCCAAGATCTCTGCCGCCGAAGAGGCCCAGGCCGCGCGCAACGCCGCCTCGAAGGAGGTGGGCGCCGCCAAGGCCCGGGGCGACGAGGCCGAATTCGAACGCCTGCGCGCGCTGGTGGCCGAGAAGAAGGACGAAATCGCCCGGCTCGACGACGAGGCCAAGGCCGAGGACAGGCGCCTTCAGGACATGCTGATGGGCCTGCCGAACCTGCCGCTGGCCGATGTCCCCGACGGCGCCGACGAGGCCGACAATGTCGAGCGTCACCGCTGGGGCACCCCGCCCGACCTGGGCTTTGCCGCGAAAGAGCATTACCAGCTTCCGGGCGTCGCCGCGGGCATGGATTTCGAGACCGCGGCCAAGCTGTCGGGCGCGCGCTTCGTGGTGCTGAAGGGCGCGGTGGCCCGCATTCACCGGGCGCTGGCGCAGTTCATGCTGGACACCCACGTCACCGAGAACGGCCTGACCGAGGTCAACGCGCCGGTGCTGGTGCGCGAAGAGATGATGTACGGCACCGGCCAGCTGCCGAAATTCGGCGAGGACAGCTATCAGACGCGCGAGGGCTGGTGGCTGATCCCGACCTCGGAAGTGACGCTGACCAATACCGTGAACGACACGCTTCTGGACGAGGCCGACCTGCCCCGCCGGATGACCGCGCATTCGCTCTGCTTCCGGTCCGAGGCGGGCTCGGCGGGCCGCGACACGGCCGGAATGCTGCGCCAGCACCAGTTCGAGAAGGTCGAGATGGTGTCGATCGTGCATCCCGATCAGGGCCTTGATGAACTGGACCGGATGACGCGCTGCGCCGAGGGGATCCTGGAAAAGCTTGGCCTGCCTTACCGGACGGTTGTGCTTTGCACCGGCGACATGGGCTTTGGGGCCCGGCGCACCCATGATCTGGAGGTCTGGCTGCCCGGTCAGGCGACCTATCGCGAGATTTCCTCGGTGTCCTATTGCGGCGATTTCCAGGCCCGGCGGATGAATGCCCGCTTCCGGCCCGCGGGCGGCGGCAAGCCCGACCACGTCCACACCCTGAACGGGTCGGGCCTTGCGGTGGGGCGCTGCCTGATCGCGGTGCTGGAAAACGGCCAGCGCGAGGACGGATCGGTCGCCCTGCCCAAGGCGCTCGCTCCCTGGCTCGGCGGCAAGACGCTGCTGACAGTTGAAGGAGAACTGGCATGATCGACCCGGTCAAGGCGGTCCTCGTCTTCGTCGCCACTGTTTTCTTCGTCGCCTCGGCGGTGATGCCCGGCGGGTTCTCGGGCTTCGAGCCCTCGCAATTCCCGATCCCGCAGGACGATCCGCCGGTGCAGCCCGCGGGCTATGCCTTCGCGATCTGGGGCGTGATCTATGTCTGGCTGGTGATCTCGGCAGGCTTCGGGCTCTTCCGCCGGGCGAGCGACGGCGCCTGGGAGCGCTGCCGCCTGCCGCTGATTCTGTCGCTTGCCCCGGGTGCGGCCTGGATCGGGGTCGCGCAGCTCTCGCCGGTCTGGGCGTCGCTGCTGTTGTGGTGGATGGCCGCCATGGCGATCTGGGCGCTGGTCGAGACGCCTCTGGTCGACCGCTGGTGGCTGCAGGCGCCGGTCGGGCTTTATGCGGGCTGGCTGACCGCGGCCAGCTGGGTCTCGGTCGGCCTTCTGGGCGCGGGCCACGGCATCGTCTTCGGCGAAACCGCTTGGGCCCTGATCGCGCTTCTGGGCGCGCTGGCGACCGGGGCGGCGGTGCTTTTCCCGCTCGACCGCGCGCCCGCCTATGGCGTGGCGCTGATCTGGGGCCTTGGCGGGATCGTCGTCGCGAACCTTTTCAGCGCGCCGCTCGTCGCCATTGCCGCACTTGCCGGTGCCGTCGTGATCGGCTTTCTCACGGTGCGCGCCGCCACCTGAGGCACGCCACTCCGGCTCCATTGCGCGGCCTGCGCCGGTTCATGGGTATTTAGGCCAAGAAGAAGAGACGGGCTGGGCTTCTTCTTGGTTCAAATACCCATGACGGACCAGACGAAGACGGGCACCGCCTTTAGGGCGGCGCGGAGCCGGATCAGCTGCCGGACTTCTTCTCAATGTGCTTTCTGAGCCGCGAGGGCGTCTTTTTCTTCCTGGCCCGGAACGGGTTGCGGTCGCCCTGGCCGCGGAAGGTCAGCCGGATCGGGGTGCCCGGCATCTCGAAATCCTCGCGCAGACCGTTGACCAGATAGCGGCGATAGCTTTCCGGCAACTTCTCGGGAACCGAGGCCATCACCACGAATGCCGGTGGCCGGGTCTTGACCTGGGTCATGTAACGCAGCTTGATCCGGCGCCCGCCGGGCGCGGGCGGCGGGTGCATCTCGAGCATGCCCGCGAGCCAGCGGTTGAGCCGTGCGGTCGGCACCCGGCGGTTCCAGACCGTATAGGCCGAAATCACCGCATCATGCAGCCGGTCGAGCCCCCGCCCGGTCAGCGCCGAAACCGTCACCAGCGGCGCGCCGCGCAGCTGCGGCAAAAGCCGTGCGAATTCCTCTTTCAACGCAATCAGCTTGTCCTGACGGTCGGTCTCGAGATCCCATTTGTTGACCGCGATGACCACCGCGCGGCCCTCGCGCTCGGCCAGATCGGCGATCTTGAGGTCCTGCGCCTCGAACGGGATCTGCGCATCGAGCAGTACGACCACGACCTCGGCGAACTTGACCGCCCGAAGCCCGTCCGACACCGACAGCTTTTCCAGCTTGTCCTGGACCTTGGCGCGCTTGCGCATGCCTGCGGTGTCGAACAGCCGAACCGGCGTTCCCTGCCAGTCCATCGACAGCGAAATCGAATCGCGGGTGATGCCCGCCTCGGGGCCGGTCAGCAGCCGGTCCTCGCCGAGGATCTGGTTGATCAGCGTCGACTTGCCGGCATTGGGCCGCCCGACCACCGCGACCTGCAGGGGCCGCGCGGCGGTCGGCATCCGGACCGGAGCCTCCATGTCCTCGTCGTCGTCCTCGGACAGATCGACGTCGACCTCGGGCGCGGCCTCGGCATCGATCCGGGCCTCGGCGGCCTCGATCAGCGGGGCAAGCACGGCATGCAGCTCGGCCATGCCCTCGCCGTGTTCGGCCGACAGCCTGAGCGGCTCACCAAGGCCCAGCGCATAGGCCTCAAGGAACCCCGCATCGGCGGCGCGGCCCTCGGACTTGTTGGCCCCGAGGATCACATGGGCGGATTTCTTGCGCAGGATGTCGGCAAAGACCTCGTCGGCGGCCAGAACGCCCGCCCGCGCGTCGATCATGAAGAGACAGGCATCGGCCATGCCGACCGCGCGCTCGGTCAGCTTGCGCATGCGGCCCTGCAGGCTTTCGTCGGTCGCCTCTTCCAGCCCGGCCGTGTCGACCACGGTAAAGCGCAGATCGCCGAGCCGCGCCTCGCCCTCGCGCAGGTCGCGGGTCACACCGGGCTGGTCGTCGACCAGCGCCAGGCGCTTGCCCACCAGACGGTTGAACAGCGTCGACTTGCCGACATTGGGCCGGCCGACGATGGCCAGGGTAAAACTCATGGGTCTCTCCGAACCGGATCAGACCGACCGCCTACACCATCCCGGGCCTAGCGGAAAGCCTCGAGTTCCCCGCGCTCGGACAGCACGTAAAGCGTACCGCCCGCTACCACCGGCCGCGACGCGGCCCCGCCGGGCAGGTCGATTTCCGCCAGCACCGCGCCCGAGGCCGGGTCGAAGCCCCGGAGCCAGCCGTCATCCGAGGCGACCCAGATCCGCCCGCCCGCGAGGATCGGCCCGTAATGGGCATAGACGGCCTTGCGTTTCTTGGGCTTCTTCTTGGTAAAGTACGGCAGATCCACCGACCAGATCCGGCTGCCGTCGCGGGCGTCGAGCCGCACCAGCTTGTCCTGATCGGTCATGAAGAAGACCGAGCCGCCCACCGGCAGCATCGCGCCATAGGCGCCGTCCTCGGCAGTCCAGATCCGTTCGCCCGAATTGACATCCAGCGCGACCGAGCGGCCCGACTGGTTGCCCGCGAAAAGCACATTGCCCGCGACCACCGGATCGCCGGTGATGTCGGTCACCGAGGCATAGACCGCGCCGCGCCGCTGACCGGCGACCGCCGCACCCCAGACGCGCACCCCGCTTTGCCGCAGGGTCGCGACAAGATCGGCCGAACTTAAGGGGAAAATTGCCAGCCGGTCGGTCACCGCGGGCGCGGCGCCCCCCAGCATTCCGGCGGGCGCGGGCGTGCCCGGGATCTGCCATTGCACCCGGCCGTCGGCAGCCGAAATCGCCCAGGCGCGGTTGTCGCGGCTGACGAAATAGACGATGCCGTCGCGATAGGCGGGCGGACCCGAAATCGCGGCATCGGCCTTCTGGGTCCAGAGCTCGGCCCCGGTCGCCGGATCCAGCGCGATCAGCGTGCCATAGCCCGTGGTGGCGAACAGCCGCCCGTCGCCATAGGCGAGCCCGCCGCCGCTGACATCCTTGCCGCGCTTGCCCTCGGGCCGCAGGTCGGCCTTCCACAGGACCTTGCCCTCGGCCGAGACGGCCGCGGCCTGGCTGCGCGCATCGAGCGTGTAGATCACCCCGCCCGCAACGACCGGCGGCGCGGTGATCCGGTAGCGCCGGCTGTTGCCCGCCCCGATCGAGGCCGACCAGATCCGCGCGGGCGTGGCCGACAGCGCCGCATGGGGCGTCAGATGTTCCGGATTGCCGCCCAGCTGCGGCATGTCGGCCACCGCCTGCGCGGCCGGCAGCGCGATATCGCGCGCCTCGGGCAGCGCGGGCTGCGCCGTCTCGAGGCCCAGGGCCTCGCGCACGCCCAGCCGTTCGCCCGGCAGGATCTCTTCCTTGTCGCCGCACCCCGCGACCAGGGCGACCAGCGCCAAGACGCTCGTTACATGGCCGAATTTCACTGTCGCTGTCCCCTCGATCCTGGGCTCGTCCTGTCTGGCTGTCCGGCCGCCTGCGGCCGCATCAGCCGGCGTCCGGCGATCCGCCGAGCGCCACAATCAACCGACTGGCGCGCTGACGCAAGTCCGCGCTGGCCTCGGCATCGTCAAGCAGGCCGCGCAGCCGGTCCAGCGCGGCATCGGTACGGTCCGCGTCGATCTCGGCATAGGCCATCTGTTCCAGCGCCAGCGTCCGGAACGGGCGCCCCGGCGCCGCCAGCGGCTCCAGCGCGGCCAGCCGCGCCTCGGGCGTCATGTCGCTGCCCCGCATCAGAACAAGCTTCAGCGCCGCCAGATCCGACAGGTAGGGCGGCAGGGAGGCATCGGCGGCAATGGCATCGAGCCGCTCGGTCGCGGCGATCCGCCCGGCCGCATCAGGCGCCTCGGCGGCGGCCAGAAGCGCGACCAGCGCGCCCGCCGGGCCGTCGGCGCCGATCCGGCCCAGCGCCTCGGCGCGGGCCGCGGCATCGCGGATCTCGATCGCATCGAGAATGCTGTCGCCCAGCGCCTGCGCGGCGGCCTCCTGCCGGGCGATGCTCCACTCGCGCCAGGCGGCGGCACCGACCAGTCCGACGATGATCAGGGCCGCGATCCAGCCATAGCGGCGCATCCAGGCGAACAGGCGGTCGCGGCGGACCTCGTCGGTCACTTCCTGGATGAAACTGTCGGGATTGGTCATGGGCGTCTCGGCGGTCCGGCTGCTTGGGCTCTGCTTGCGCCCGTCTTAGCGCAGCGCTTGCCCCTTTGCAAAGCCCCGCGACCATGGCCGCCGCACGGCGCCGGAACGCTTGTACCCCCTGCCCGTTTGATCGTACCATCTGCGCATGGATCAAGGCGGCCGGTCCGGGCCCGTCCCGCGCCGACCCGCCTTGCCGGGACGGCCGCGACCGGCCCCGAAGCGCGCGACGAGAAAGGCAAGGCTGTCCATGCGTTGGATCTCGATGCTCACCGCCCTGCTGGTGACGGTCGGCTTTTACCTGCTGATGATGGAACGGGACCGCGTGATGGTCTTTGCCGGGGTGGAACCCGCTCCCGCGCCAGCCGCAGATACCGGCGGCTCCGGTCCCCAGAAGGTGTCCGTCCTCGTGCAGCGCAGCACGGCGCAGCAGGTTCAGGGCGGCGTCCGGCTTCGCGGCGAGACCGAGGCCGCGCGCAGTGTCGAGGTGCTGGCCGAAACCGACGGCCGGGTGATCTCGGAGCCGCTGAAAAAGGGCAGTGCCGTCGCGGCCGGGCAGACGCTCTGCCGGATCGAGCCGGGTACGCGGCCCTCGGCGCTGGCCCAGGCCCGGGCGGTGCTGGCCGAATCCCGCGCGCGTCTGCCCGAGGCGCGCGCCGCCGTCGCCCAGGCCCGCGCCCAGCTGGACGAAGCCCGGATCAACGACCGCGCCGCCCGGCGGCTGTCGCAGGAGGGCTATGCCTCGGACACGCGGGTCGCCGGAACCGCTTCGGCGGTCTCGACCGCCGAGGCGGCGGTGGCCTCGGCCACGGCGGGGCTCGAGGCGGTCGAAACCGCCCGCAAGACCGCCGAGGCCCAGGTCGCGACCGCCGAGATCGAGATCGAGCGTCTGACCATCGCCGCCCCCTTCGCGGGTGTGCTGGACGAGGACACGGCCGAGCTGGGCACGCTGATGCAGCCCGGCCTGCCCTGCGCCACGGTGATCGCGCTCGACCCGATCCGGCTGGTGGGCGCGGTGCCAGAGACCGAGGTCGACAAGATCCGCGTCGGCGCGCCCGCCGGAGGCCGGCTGCTCTCGGGACAGGAGATCGCGGGCCGCGTCGCCTTCGTCGCACGCACCACCGACCCCGCCACCCGGACCTTCCGCGTCGAGGTCGAGGCGCCCAATGCCGACGGGGCGATCCGCGCCGGGCAAAGCGTCGAGATCGGCATCGCCGGCCCCGCCCGCAGCGGCCATCTGGTCCCGGCTTCGGCGCTGACGCTGGACGATGCCGGGCGGCTCGGGCTGCGCTATGTCGATGACACCCGCCATGCCCGCTTTGCCCCGGTCGAGGTGATCCGCGACGCCCCCGAGGGCATGTGGGTCGCGGGCCTGCCCGACAGCGCCGAGGTGATCGTGGTCGGACAGGAATTCGTGTCGGACGGCACGCCGGTCGAGGTCAGTTATCGCGAGAGCCCGCAATGACCGGTCTTGTCGACTGGGCCGCCGCGCGGGCCCGCATGGTCGTGGCTTTCGTCCTGATGTCGCTGGTCGCGGGCGCGCTGGCCTATATCGAGCTGCCCAAGGAGGGCGAGCCCGATATCGAGATCCCGGCGCTGTTCATCTCGGTGCCCTTCCCCGGCATCTCGGCCGAGGACGCCGAGAAGCTGCTGATCAAGCCGATGGAAACCGAACTGTCCGATCTCGACGGGCTCGATTCGATGACCGCGACGGCGCGCGAGAACTATGCCGGGGTGGCGCTGGAATTCGAATTCGGCTGGGACAAGACCAAGATCCTCGCCGATGTCCGCGACCGGATGAACAAGGCCGAGGCCGATTTTCCCGACGGCTACGAGAAATACACGATCTCCGAAATCAACTTCTCGGAATTTCCGATCCTCGTCGTGAACCTCGCGGGCGAGGTGCCGGAACGGACGCTGGTGCGTGCGGCCAAGGACCTGCAGGACCGGCTCGAGGCGCTCGACCCGGTGCTCGAGGTGTCGATGGCGGGCCAGCGCGACGAGATGCTCGAGGTGATCCTCGATCCGCTGAAGCTCGAATCCTACAACGTGACGGCGCAGGAACTGGTCAATGTCGTCACCGCCAACAACCAGCTGATCGCGGCCGACGAGGTCGAGACGGCGCAAGGCGCCTTCGCGGTCAAGATCCCGGCCTCTTTCGACGACCCCTCGGACGTCTACGACCTGCCGGTCAAGGTCAACGGCAACCGGGTGGTGCGGCTGGGCGATCTGGCCGAGATCCGGCTGACCTTCGAGGACCGCAGCTCGACCGCGCGCTTCAACGGCGAGCCGACGCTGGCGCTGCAGGTGGTCAAGCGCAAGGGCTTCAACATCATCGACACCTCGCGGCTGGTGCGCGAGGAGGTCGACAAGGCCCGCGCCGACTGGGCGCCAGAGCTGCGCCAGGCCATCGTGGTCACGACCTCCAACGATCAGTCGACCAATGTGGAATCGATGGTGCGCCAGCTCGAGGGCTCGGTGCTGACCGCGGTCGCTCTGGTGATGGTGGTGGTGCTGGCCTTTCTCGGCACCCGCTCGGCGCTGCTGGTGGGCTTCGCGATCCCGACCTCGTTTCTCTTGTGTTTCGTGCTTCTGGCGATCCTCGACGTGACCGTGTCGAACATCGTCATGTTCGGGCTGATCCTCGCGGTCGGCATGCTGGTCGACGGCGCCATCGTGGTCGTGGAATATGCCGACCGCCGCATCGCCGAGGGCACCGGCCCGATGCATGCCTTCTCCGATGCGGCCAAGCGGATGTTCTGGCCCATCGTCAGTTCGACCGCGACGACGCTGTGCGCCTTCCTGCCGATGCTCTTCTGGCCCGGCGTCGCGGGCGAGTTCATGGGGCTTTTGCCGGTCACGCTGATTTTCGTGCTGTCGGCAAGCCTGGTGGTCGCGCTGGTCTACCTGCCGGTGGTGGGCGGGGTCGCGGGCCGGTTTTCGCGGGTGCTCTGGCGCATCACCGAGCGGCTGAGGCCCTTGCCGAAGGGTTTGCGTCTCGGGCTGATGGCGCTGGCGCTGGCGACGGCCTTCCTCGGCGCGATGCGGATGCTGAACCCGGCCTGGCCCGCGCCCGGCCCGGCCAGTTCGGGCCCGATCGAGATGCTGCCGGGACTGGCGCTGTTCACGCTGGGGCTGATCGGCTGTTCGCTGGCGGTGAACGCGCTGCGGGACCCGCGGCCCGAGCCGGTCAAGGCGGGCTACCGCCCGACCCTCTTCGGCCGGCTGATCCGCGCCATCGCTGGCAATCCGGTGATGCCGCTGGTCACTGCCGGGGCCGTGCTCGCCTTCGTCGCCGGGGTCTTCGTCTATTACGGCAAGCACAATAACGGGGTCGAGTTCTTCGTGAAGACCGAACCCGAACAGGCCATCGTCTATGTCCGGGCGCGGGGCAACCTGTCGATCGACGAGAAGGACGCGATGGTGAAGGCGGTCGAGCGCGTCGTGCTGACCGAACCCGGGGTCGAGAACGTCTTCTCCTTCGCAGGAGAGGGCGGCCTGAGCCAGAACACTGGCGGCGCGAGCCCGCCGCTCGACACAATCGGCCAGGTTCAGATCGAGCTGCAGAAATGGCAGGAGCGCGCTGCCGACCCCGATCTGCATGGCGGCCTGATCCTCGCACGGATCGAACGCAAGCTGGCCCAGATCCCCGGCATCCGGACCGAGATCCTGAACCTGTCGGATGGCCCCGCCTCGGCCAAGCCGGTGCATCTGCGGCTGAAGGGCGACAATTGGGACGATCTGTCGGCGGCCGCCCGGATCGCCCTCGACCGGTTCGAGGCCACCGATGGGCTGCGCGACATCGAGGATACCCGCCCCCTGCCCGGCATCGACTGGCAGGTCGATGTCGATACCGAAGAGGCCGGCCGCTTCGGCGCCTCGGCGGTGCTGGCGGGCCAGATGGTCCAGCTGGTCACCCGCGGCATCCTGCTCGACACCATGCGGGTCCCCTCGTCGGACGAGGAAATCGACATCCGTGTGCGCCTGCCGGAACGCGACCGGCTGCTGTCCACGCTCGACACCCTGAAGGTGCGGACCGAAGTCGGACTGGTGCCGCTGTCGAATTTCGTGACGATCGCGCCGGTGCGCAAGATCGGGCGGATCAACCGGGTCGACGGCAAGCGCTATTTCGACGTCAAGGCGGCGGTGGCCGACGGGCTCACGACAGCCGAGGGCCAGCCTATCAACGCCAATGAGCGGATCGCGACCCTCACCCGCTGGCTCGACACCGCGCCGTTTCCGCAGGGCGTCAGCTGGGAATGGACCGGCGATCAGGAGGACCAGGAGGAAAGCACGGCCTTCCTGTCGAAGGCCTTCACCGCGGCGCTGGGGCTGATGTTCATCATCCTGCTGGCGCAGTTCAACAGCTTCTACAATTCGGTGCTGGTTCTGCTGGCGGTGGTGCTGTCCTCGGCGGGCGTGCTGATCGGGATGCTGGTGATGGGCCAGCCCTTCTCGATCATCATGACCGGCACCGGCGTGGTGGCGCTGGCCGGGATCGTCGTGAACAACAACATCGTCCTGATCGACACCTATCAGGACTATGCCCGCTACATGCCGCGGATCGAGGCCATCGTGCGCACCTGCGAGGACCGCATCCGTCCGGTTTTCCTGACCACGGTCACCACCATGGCGGGCTTGCTGTCGATGATGCTGGGGGTCAGCTTCGACTTTGCCAATGGCGGCTATACCATGGGCAGCCCGGCCTCGCTGTGGTGGACCCAGCTGGCGACGGCGGTGGTCTTCGGGCTGGGGGTGGCGACGGTGCTGACGCTCGTCTTCACGCCCTCGCTGCTGGCGCTCCGCGAATGGGTGCGGGCGGGCGCCTATGCATCCCTACGCCGTCTGGCGGCACTCAGCGCGGGCCCCGACAGCCGCGCGGCCCGCGACCTCGCGCTGACCCGCGCCGCCGCGCGGCTCGATGGGCCCGAGATCGTCTGGACCGAGGCCCCGGAGCCAACCGGGGCCGCCGGGGCGGCGGCAGGCAAGCCAGACGGCCTTCGCGCCGCCGAATGATCGCGCCCCCTGCCCCGGCGCGGGGCCATGTGGCGAGCCGGGGTGCCATGGGTATTTTTGCCAAGAAGAAGAGGGATCGAGCGCGGACCGGGTCCGGGCGGATCGTTTGCCGAAGCCGCGCCGGAGCCGGGCGCGGTCATTCGGCCGCGATATCCTCGTCCTCGCCCGCCTGCTGGCGCTGCCACATCGCGGCGTAGCGGCCGCCGCGGGCCAGAAGCGCCTCATGCGTGCCGCGCTCGACCACATGGCCGTCCTCCAGCACCACGATCTCGTCGGCATCGACGATGGTCGACAGCCGGTGGGCGATGGCGATCACCGTGCGGCCCTCGCCCATCGCCTTGAGTTCCGACTGGATGCCCGCCTCGGTCTCGGAATCAAGCGCCGAGGTGGCCTCGTCGAGCAGCAGGATCGGCGGGTTCTTCAGAAGCGTCCGGGCGATGCCCACGCGCTGTTTCTCGCCGCCCGACAGCTTGAGCCCGCGTTCGCCCACCAGCGTCTCATAGCCCTTGGGCAGCGTTTCGACGAAGTCGTGGATCTTGGCGGCGCGGGCCGCGGCCTCGATTTCGGCGGGGCTCGCGTCGGGGCGGCCATAGGCGATGTTGTAAAGGATGGTGTCGTTGAACAGAACCGTGTCCTGCGGCACGACGCCGATGGCGCGGTGCAGGCTGTCCTGGGTGACCTCGCGCAGGTCCTGACCGTCGATGGTCACCGCGCCGCCGGTCACATCGTAGAAGCGGAAGAGAAGCCGCCCGATGGTGGACTTGCCCGCCCCCGACGGCCCGACGATGGCGACCTTGCGTCCCGCCGGGACGGAAAACGAGACGCCCTGCAGGATCGGCCGCTCGGGCTCGTATCCGAAACGCACGTCGCGGAACTCGACCGCGCCGCCCGTCACCTTCAGCGCGGGCGCGCCGGGCCGGTCGGTGACCTCGGCGGGCTGTTCCAGAAGGGCGAACATGTCACCCATGTCGATCAGGCTTTGGCGGATCTCGCGATAGACCGCGCCGAGGAAGTTCAGCGGCATGGTGATCTGGATCATGTAGGCATTGACCATCACGAAATCGCCCACGGTCAGCTTGCCCGCCTGTACCCCCAGCGCGGCCATGACCATCACCGCGATCATGCCAAGCGTGATGATGAAGGCCTGGCCGAAATTCAGCAGCGCCAGCGAATAGGAGGTCTTGATCGCGGCATCTTCATAGCCTTCCATCGCGCGGTCGTAGCGGTCGGCCTCGCGGGCCTCGGCGCCGAAATACTTGACCGTCTCGAAGTTCAGCAGGCTGTCGATGGCCTTCTGGTTCGCGTCGGTGTCCTGGTCGTTCATCCGGCGGCGGATCTTCACCCGCCAGTCGGTGACGACGAAGGTGAACTTGAAATAGACCGCGATCACCGCCGCCACGACCCCGAGATACCACAGATCGAAGGCCAGCGCGAAGACGACGCCCACCATCGCCAGCTCGACGATCAGCGGGCCGATGCTGAAGAGAAGAAAGCGCAGCAGGAACTCGACGCCCTTCACGCCGCGTTCCATCACCCGCGACAGCCCCCCGGTCTTGCGCGAGATGTGATAGCGCAGCGACAGCCGGTGGATATGGGTGAAGGTTTCCAGCGCCAGCCGCCTCAGCGCGCGTTGCCCGACCCGGGTGAAGATCGCGTCGCGCAGCTGCTGAAAGCCGGTATTCATCAGCCGCGCCATGCCATAGGCGACGGTCAGACCGACCGCGCCCACGGCCAGCAGCAGCGTGTCGTCGCGGGTCTCGCCGGTCAGGCTGTCGACGGCGGCCTTGTAAAGGAACGGCGTGCCGACCGAGACCACCTTGGCCAGCAGAAGGGCGGCCAGCGCCAGGACGACCCGGCGCTTGACCCAGCCCTGACCCGGGGGCCAGAGATAGGGCGCGACCTTGCGGATCGTTCGCATGCCCTGCTCGCGGTCGAACTGCGACAGGTCTGCGGTTGTGGGGCGTTTGCCACGGCGCATCGATAGCCTTCCTTGGGGAGCGCGGCAGACCCTAGCGCCGGATGCCGGAAAAGGCCAGCGACGCGCGGGCTACTCGCCCCGAGGAAGATCGAAGATCTGGCCGGGATAGATCAGATCGGGGTCGCGGATCTGGCTGCGATTGGCCTCGAAGATCTTTACGTATTGCATGCCCCGGCCATAGGTGCGGTCGGCGATGCCCCACAGCGTGTAACCCGGTTGCACGGTGATCGCCCGGACCCCGGTCGCGCCCCCGGGCCCTGCGGGCGGCGCGGCGGTGGCGGCGATTTCGGCCGGAGCCTCGCGGTGGAAGGGCGTCTCGAAGCGCGCGGCGACGCTGCCGTCTGCGGCCAGCAGATCGGCCCGCAGCGCATGAAGCCCGGCACCGATCTCGGGGGCATGCAGCATCCAGCGCCCGGCGCTGTCGATTCCGGTCTCGGCCAGCGGCGCGTTGTCGAGATAGAGCCGCAGCGCGCCGCCGGGCCGGCCGCGCCCGGCAAGGCGCACTGCCCCATCGGCATCGTAGGTGATCGCGTCGAGCGTCACGCCCGAGACCGGCGGGGCCTCCCCGGCCTGCGGCGGCGCGACGAGACGCACCCCCCCGGCATCGGAAATCAGGATCGCGGGGGCGGCGTGCGGGGCCTCGATCACGGGTCTTACCGCCGGGGCGGCACCAGAGGCGCCGATGTCCGACAGGCCCTCCGCCGCCGCCGGTCCGGGAGCTGGCGCGCCAACATCGGCCGCCTGTGCGACCGCCTGCGCGCCCCCGGCCGCCGGTTCGGCCTCGACGGCGGGCGAAACCGAAGATGAAGCGGGGGATGGGGCGAGGATCACCGTTGCCTCAGAGGGGGTCTTGCGCCCGTCGGCGCTGCGCATCGAGAGCGAGATCCGGCGCGGATCGCGGCTCTGGTCCAGATCGAACAGCACCGCGAAATCGCCATCGGCGCCAACCTCGGTGCGGGTGGCTTCGCGGCCTTCGACCAGAACCGCGACGGAACTGCCGGGCTCGGCGCGGCCCGCGACCAGCGCGCCGCCCTCGGGGCCGACCCGCACCACGTCGAAAACGGGCGGCGTGGTGTCCGGCGGCGGCGCAAGGTCCGAGCGGTCGTCCAAAGGCGTTGCCCCGGCAGGCGCCTGTCCGGTCGCGGGACCGGCTTGAGGCGCTGCGGCGTCCGGGCTGCGGCTGGGCGCGTCCGTCGATGGCGCGGCCCCGGGCGCCTGACCGTCTGCCTTTCGGTCGTCGTCGCGGCCGAGGAACCAGGCGGCGACCATCAGCACCAGCACCGCCTCGCCGCCGAGGATCGCCCAGGTCCAGACCGACCGCTTGCTCTCCGACATCGCCTTCCCCATCTGCGCGCGTCCCCGCCAGGCGAGCGCCTTGCGAGACCATACCAACCCCGCTATCACGGGTCCAGAAAACCGATCCCGCAGGCGCCCCATGACCCTTCAAAACCCCTCGATCTGTGTCTTCTGCGGCTCACGCGACGGCACGCGCCCCGACTATCCCGAAGCCGCCGAGGCGCTCGGCCATGCGCTGGCCGCGGCGGGCTGGCAGCTTGTCTATGGCGCGGGCGATGTCGGGCTGATGGGGCGGGTCGCGCGGGCGGCGCAGGCCTCGGGCGGGCGGACCTTCGGGGTGATCCCCATGCACCTGCTCGACCGCGAGGTCGGCAAGCGCGACCTCTCGACCTTCATCGTGACCGAGAACATGCACGAGCGGAAGAAGGTCATGTATATGAATTCCGACGCGATCGTGGTGCTGCCGGGCGGCGCCGGGTCGCTGGACGAGTTCTTCGAGGTGCTGACCTGGCGCCAGCTGGGGCTGCACGCCAAGCCGATCTATCTGCTGAACACGGCGGGTTTCTGGAACCCGCTGAGCGCGCTCATCCATCACTTCATCGACGAGGGCTTCGCCGAGCCGTCGCTGGCGGCCTATGTCCGGGTGGTGCCGGATGTGCCCGCCCTGATGGCGGACCTGCGCGAGGCCCTGTCCTGCCGCAGGCTTTCGGCCGAATAAAGCGCCAGCGCCGTCCAGATCAGGGCAAAGGCGAGGATGTGCCAGCCGGTGAAGGGCTCGCGGAAGACCAGCGTCGCCACCATCACCTGCAGCGTCGGGTTAAGATACATCACCAGCCCCACCGTCGCGAAATTGACCCGCTTGGTGGCATAGCTGAACAGCATCAGCGGCACCGCCGTCAGCGGCCCGGAAAAGACCAGAAGCAGGCTGTCGCCGAGATCCTGGCCGAAGGCGCCCAGCGCCCGCCCGGTCAGCCCGGGCCAGCCCGCGACATGCACCCCCCAGAGCCAGACCACCGCCAGCGGCAACAGCAAGACGACCTCGGCGGTGACCGACACGACCGGCCCGGCGGGCACGCCGCGCTTGGCCAGCCCGTAAAGCGCGAAGGTTCCCGCCAGCGCCAGCGACAGCCAGGGGGCGACGCCAAGCCCCCAGGTCAGAGCCGCGACGGCCACGGTGGCGATGCCCACCGCGACCCATTGCAGGGCCGAGGGCCGTTCGCCCAGTGCCGCGAAGCCCACCGCCACCGCGACCAGCGGGAAGATGTAATAGCCAAGGCTCGCCTCGACCGCATGACCGATCTGGATCGCGTAGATGAAGAAGAACCAGTTGGTCGAGATCATCACCGCCGCCGCCGCCACCAGCCAGAGCGCCCGGGCCTGACCGAAGAGCCGCCAAAGTTCGCCAAGCCGCCCCTGCACCGCCAGCACCAGCCCGAAGAAGACCAGCGACCAGATCGTCCGGTGGCTCAGCACCTCAAGCGGCGGCACATGGGCCAGAAGCTTGTAATACATCGACGAGAGGCCCCAGATCGCCGAGGCCCCCACCATCGCCAGAACGCCCTTCGCGGCCGGGCTGAGCGGGCTCATCGCGCCGCCATGAAGCGGGCGAGCCGGGCCAGACCCTCCTCGATATCGGCAGTCGAACGGGCATAGGAAAAGCGCAGCGTGCCCGCCCCCCTCTCGGGGTCGAAATCCAGCCCCGGGGTCACCGCCACCCCTGCCTTTTCAAGGATCTCGGCGGCGAAGGCGCGGCTGTCGGTCGTCAGGTCCGACACATCGGCATAGACGTAGAACGCGCCGTCGGGCGGCGCGATCCGGGTAAAGCCCGCCTTGGGCAGCCCCTCCAGCATCAGCGCGCGGTTCTTCCGGTAGACCTCCAGATTGGCCTGAAGCTCGTCGCCGCAATCGAGCGCCGCGAGCGCCGCGACCTGGCTGGCATGGGGCGCGCAGATAAAGAGGTTCTGCACCAGACGCTCGACCCGGCGGATATGATCCTCGGGCACGACCATCCAGCCGACCCGCCAGCCGGTCATCGAGAAATACTTGGAAAACGAGTTGATCACATAGGTCTCGTCGGTGATCTCAAGCGCGGTCACGGCTTTGCGCTCATATTCGATGCCGTGATAGATCTCGTCCGAAATGAAGGCCGCGCCGCGCGCCTCGGCCGCCCCGATCAATGCGCCCAGCGCGTCGCGGTCGAGCATCGTGCCCGAGGGGTTGGCGGGCGAGGCCACCAGCAGCCCGTCGAGATCTTCGGGCAGATCGCCCGGCACCGGTTGCAGCCGGTGCTGGCTTTCGGTCCGGATCATCACGGGTTCCAGCCCCAGCGCCTTGAGGATCGCCTTGTAGGACGGATAGCCCGGCGCGCCGATCCCGACCCGCGCACCGACATCGAAAAGCGAGGTGAAGGCCAGCGTGAACCCGCCCGAGGACCCCGGCGTCACCACCACCCGGTCTGAGTTCAGATCGACCCCGTACCAGTCGCGGTAAAGCGTGGCGATCCGGGCGCGCAGCGCGGGCAGGCCAAGACCCACGGTATAGCCCAGGGGGCCTTCCTCCATCGCGCGGGCCAGCGCCTTGCGGGCGGCCGCGGGCGCGGGCGTGCCGGGCTGGCCCACCTCCATGTGGATGATCCTGCGGCCCTGCGCCTCGGCGCGGGTGGCGGCCTCCATCACATCCATCACAATGAAGGGATCGACCTCGCCCCGGCTTGAAACCTTCATGCCCGTCTCCTTAGGGTGCCTGCCAGTTGCAGGCTTTCTTCCAGCCGAGAGGGGCGAGGTCAATGGCAGCCATGACAGGACTGGCGCGCGGCCTGGCGGGCCTCGCCCTGGCGCTGATCGTCCTGCTCGCGCCGATGGCCGCGCGGGCGCAATCGCTGATCCGCGACGCGGAGATCGAATATGCGCTGAAACGCCTGACCCAGCCGCTGGCGGTCGCCGCAGGGCTCAGCCCGCAGCGGGTGCGCGTGATGGTGCTGCAGGACTCGAGCCTCAACGCCTTCGTGCTGGACGGCCAGACCATCATGGTCCATTCGGGGCTTCTGCTGCGGCTGGAAAGCGCGGGCGAGTTGCAGGCGGTGATCGCGCACGAACTGGCCCATATCGCGAACGGCCATATCACGCGCAGGCTTGCCAACATCCGCGGCGCGGGGTCCGCCGCCGGCATGGGGCTGTTGATGTCGCTGGCGGTCGCGGCCACCGGCAATGCCGACGCCGCCGCGGGACTGGCGATGGGCAGTTCCTCGACGGCGCAGCGGCTTCTTTTCGCCCATACCCGGGCCGAAGAGTCCTCGGCCGATCAGGCCGGGGCGCGCTACATGGCCCGCGCCGGGATCTCGCCCCAGGCGATGGTCGATGTGCTTGAGATGTTCCGCGGTCAGGAGGCCCTGTCCGAGACCCGGCAGGACCCCTATGTCCGCACCCATCCCCTGCATGCCGACCGGCTGCGCAGCGTGCGCGGCTATGCCAGCGCCTACAAGGGCACAGCCCAGCCCGATGCCGAGGCCGATTACTGGTTCGCCCGGGCGCGCGGCAAGCTGGGCGCCTTCCTGCAAAGCCCGCGCTATACCCTGCGCCGGGCGGAAAAGGACAAGACCGCCATCGGCATGATGCGCCGCGCCGTGGCCTGGCACCGGACGCCCGATGCGAAACGGGCCATGGCCGAGCTTGCCCGGCTGGAGGCCGCCCAGGGCGGCGACCCGTTCGTGCAGGAGCTGAAAGGCCAGATCCTGCTGGAATCCCGTCAGTTCGGCCCGGCCGCCCAGGCCTATGCCCGGGCCGTCCGGATGGCCCCGAACGAGCCCCTGATCCTCGCGGGCTACGGGCGCGCGCTGCTGGCGCTCGACCGCCCCGGCGAGAACCGGCAGGCGCTCGACGCGCTCGAGAAGGCCCGCGCCCGCGATCCGTTCGACCCGCGCATGCTGCGCGATCTGGCGGTGGCCTATGCCCGCACCGGCAATAACGGCATGGCCTCGGTCGCGACCGCCGAACGCTATGCGATCATGGGCCGGATGGACACGGCGGGCGTCCATGCGCGCCGGGCCGAGGGGCTGTTGCCGCGCGGCTCGCCGGGCTGGCTGCGGGCCGACGACATCCTCGCCGCCGCGGAACGGAGCGCGCGCAAATGAAGGCGCTGGCCGTCCTGATCCTTCTGGCCGCCGGATCGCCCGCCCTCGCCGGGCTGACCGCCGACGAACGAGCCGCCTTCCGCGCCGAGCTGCGCGCCTATCTGCTGGACCATCCCGAGGTGATCCGCGAGGCGCTGGAGGGCGCCGAAGCGCGCCGGATGGAACGCCACGTGACCAGCGATCTTGACCTGATTGCTGCCCATGCGGATGAGCTTTTTCACGCACCGGATGACTGGACCGGCGGCACTCCCGAGGGCGACGTGACGCTGGTCAGCTTCGTCGACTACCGCGCCGAGGGCGCCGCGCGGGCATTGGACGCGGCGCTGGAAACCGCTGCCGAGGACGGGCGGCTGCGGCTCGTGGTCAAGGACGCGCCCGATCCCGGGAATCCCGAGGCCCTGCGGGCCGCACGGTTCGCTCAGGCCGTGCTTCGGCTTGCGGGGCCCGACGCCTATGGCACCGCTCAGGCCGGGCTTCTCGCGGCGAAAGGGCCGCTTGACCGGGCCGCGCTCGACCGGATCGCCGCAGCGCTGGGGCTTGACCCGGCGGCCGTTGCGGCCCGGATGGACGCCCCGGACATCGCGACGAAGCTTGCCGGGACGCAGGCGCTTGCCGAGGCGCTCGATCTGGGGCCGGCCCCGGCCCAGGTGCTGAACCGCACGCTCGTCCGGGGCGACGTGCCCGCCGTCGCGCTGTCGCGGATGGTCGAGGCAATGCGCCGCAAGAAGTGACCTCGGCGCCCGCATTTGCCCATTGGCCCGGCGCCCGGGATGTGGTCGAAGAGGGACCGACCCGCGTCACCACGAACGGAGAGAGCCGATGACCCGCATGACCGCCGCCGCGCTGATGGCCCTTGGCCTCGCCGCTCCCCTCGCCGCCCCCGCCCAGGCGTTCGATCTGACCGACATGAGCGCCGCCGACCGCGAGGCGTTCCGCGCCGAGGTGCGGTCCTATCTGATGGACAATCCCGAGGTGCTGATGGAGGCCATCGGCGTGCTCGAACAGCGTCAGGCCGACGCCCAGGCGCAGAACGACGAGACCCTGGTCAAGGTCAATGCCAAGGACATCTTCGAGGACGGCTTTTCCTGGGTCGGCGGCAATCCCGAGGGCGACGTGACCCTGGTCGAGTTCACCGACTACCGCTGCACCTATTGCCGGAAGGCCTATTCGGAAGTGACGCAGCTGATCGAGGGCGACGGAAACATCCGCTTCGTGGTGAAGGAATTTCCGATCCTCGGCGACCAGTCGGTCCTGTCCTCGCGCTTTGCCATCGCGGTCCAGCAGGTCGCGGGCGACGCGGCCTATGCCAAGGTTCATGACGCGCTGATCACCTTCCGCGGCAATGTCACCGACGACTCGCTGAAACGGCTGGCCGAGGAGAACGGTCTTGACGCAACGGCGGTTCTCGAGCGGATGAAGGCGCCCGAGGTGGAGAAGGTCATCGCCGAGAACCACGCGCTGGCGCAACGGCTGCAGATCTCGGGAACCCCGACCTTCATCCTCGGAGACCAGATGATCCGCGGCTACGTCCCGCTGGACGGTATGAAGCAACTGGTCGCGGACGTCCGCGCCGACTGAGCCCACAGAAAAAGCACCCCAGGAAAGTTCGCGAACTTTCCTGGGATGTTATGCCAAGGCCTTCTCATATACGTGCCGGGTCCCGCGCAAAATTCTTCGCCGAAGAATTTTGGCCCCCAGCGGCGACCGAACGCCCTATTCCGCCGCTTCCGCCTCGGACGCGGCCCGTGCCGCGTCGATCTCGGCGGCCTTCTTCTCGACCTCCTCGACGATATGCTCGATCATCGCCTCGTTCGAGATCCGGTGGTCCTGCTTGCCCGCCAGATAGACCATCCCGTTGCCGTTGCCGCCACCGGTAAAGCCGACATCGGTCATCAGCGCCTCACCCGGCCCGTTGACGACACACCCGATGATCGAAAGGCTCATCGGCGTCTTGATATGTTCAAGCCGCTTCTCCAGCGCCTCGACGGTCTTGATCACGTCGAAGCCCTGTCGCGCGCAGGACGGGCAGGAGATGATGTTGACGCCCCGGTGCCGCAGCCCCAGCGCCTTGAGGATCTCGTAGCCGACCTTGATCTCCTCGACCGGATCGGCCGAGAGCGACACCCGCAGCGTGTCGCCAATCCCCATCCAGAGCAGATTGCCAAGCCCGATCGCCGACTTGATGGTGCCCGGCACGAAGCCGCCCGCCTCGGTGATCCCCAGATGGATCGGCGCCTCGGTCACTTCGGCAATGCCCTGATAGGCGGCCGCGGCCAGGAACACGTCGGAGGCCTTCACCGAGATCTTGAACTCGAAGAAGTCGTTATCCTCGAGGATCCGGATATGTTCGAGCGCCGACTCGACCATCGCCTCCGGGCAGGGTTCGCCGTATTTCTCGAGCAGGTGCTTTTCCAGCGACCCGGCATTCACCCCGATCCGCATCGAACAGCCATGGTCGCGGGCGGCCTTGATGACCTCCTTGACGCGCTTTTCGTCGCCGATATTGCCGGGATTGATCCGCAGGCAGGCAGCACCCGCCTCGGCGGCCTCGATGCCGCGCTTGTAGTGGAAATGGATGTCGGCCACGATCGGCACCGGGCTTTCGGCGACGATCTCCTTCAGCGCGCGCGACGAGTCCTCGTCGGGCACCGAAACACGCACGATATCCGCGCCCGCCTCGGCCGCCCGCAGGATCTGGCCAAGGGTTCCCTTCACATCGGTCGTGACCGTGTTGGTCATGGTCTGGACCGAGATCGGGGCGTCGCCACCGACGGCCACGGGACCGACATGGATCTGACGGGACTTGCGACGGTCGATGCTGCGCCAGGGGCGCACGGCGTTGAGAGACATGGGTCTACCTGTCCGGGCGTTGGTGAATCCACCTTTTGGATAGAAGATTCCCCGCCTCGGCGCAACGCGCGGCCTTGCCGCGCCCCCCCACCGGCAGCACAGCACCGGCCCACCCGTCGGCAGGACCGTGCGCCGCGAAACACACCGGCCCCGCCGCGAAAGGCGACGGGGCCGGTCTTGCAAGATTACCGCGCTCCGCGCGAACCGGCGCGGCCGTCCGGATCAGGCGCGGGCTTCGCGGATCAGCCGCAGGATGTCGTTCGCCGCGGCCGGGATGTTGGTCCCCGGGCCGAAGATCGCCTTGACGCCGGCATTCTGCAGGAACTCGTAATCCTGATGCGGGATGACGCCGCCGCAGATGACGATGATGTCTTCGGCCCCCTGTGCCTTCAGCGCCTCGATCAGCTTCGGCGCCAGGGTCTTGTGGCCTGCCGCCAGCGACGAGATCCCGATCACGTGGACGTCGTTGTCGATGGCGTCCCTTGCTGCCTCTTCGGGGGTCTGGAACAGCGTGCCCACATCGACGTCGAAGCCGATATCGGCAAAGGCCGTCGCGATCACCTTGGCACCGCGGTCATGCCCGTCCTGCCCCATCTTCACGACCAGCATCCGCGGCCGCCGCCCTTCTTCCTCGGCGAAGTCCTCGACCGATTTCTGGATCGCGGCAAAGCCCTCGTCGCCCTCGTAAGCCGCGCCATAGACGCCCGACAGCGTCTTGACCTCGGCGCGGTGTCTCCCGAACACCTTTTCCATCGCCATGCTGATTTCTCCCACCGTGGCGCGCGCCCGCGCCGCCTCGACCGCCAGCCGCAGCAGGTTCCCCTCGCCGCTGGCCGCCGCCTGTTCCAGCGCCTCGAGCGCCGCCGTGCAGGCCGCCGGATCGCGGGTGGCACGGATCTTCTCGATCCGGGCGATCTGGCTGTCGCGCACCTTCATGTTGTCGACATCGAGAATGTCGATCTCGTCTTCCTTCGCTAGGCGGAACTTGTTCACGCCCACGATCACCTCTTCGCCGCGGTCGACACGGGCCTGCCAGCGCGCGGCGGCCTCCTCGATCCGAAGCTTGGGCATGCCCGTGGCCACCGCCTTGGTCATGCCGCCCATCTCGTCGATTTCCTCGATGATCGCCCAGGCGGCATCGGCCAGATCCGCGGTCAGCTTCTCGACATAATAGGACCCCGCCAGCGGATCGACGACCTTGGTGACCTTGGTCTCGTTCTGCAGGATCAGCTGGGTGTTCCGCGCGATCCGGGCCGAGAACTCGGTCGGCAGGGCGATCGCCTCGTCGAAGGCGTTGGTATGCAGCGACTGGGTGCCGCCCAGAACCGCGCTCATCGCCTCATAGGCGGTGCGGACCACGTTGTTATAGGGGTCCTGCTCGGCGAGGCTGACGCCCGAGGTCTGGCAGTGGGTGCGCAGCATCAGGGATTTGGGGTTCTTCGGTCCGAACTCGGACATGATCCGGTGCCACAGGAACCGCGCCGCGCGCAGCTTGGCGATTTCCATGAAGAAATTGGTGCCGATGGCGAAGAAGAAGGACAGCCGCCCGGCGAAGGCATCGACATCGAGCCCGCGCGCCAGCGCCGTCTTCACGTATTCCTTGCCGTCGGCCAGCGTGAAGGCAAGCTCCTGCACCAGGTTCGCGCCCGCCTCCTGCATGTGATAGCCCGAGATCGAGATCGAGTTGAAGCGCGGCATGTCGGTCGAGGTGAACTCGATGATATCCGCGATGATCCGCATCGAGGGTTCGGGCGGATAGATATAGGTGTTCCGGACCATGAACTCTTTCAGGATGTCGTTCTGGATGGTCCCGGAAAGCTGCTTGCGCTCGACGCCCTGCTCCTCGCCCGCGACGATGAAGTTCGCGAGGATCGGGATCACCGCGCCGTTCATCGTCATCGAGACCGAAATCTCGCCCAGCGGGATGCCGTCGAACAGGATCTTCATGTCCTCGACGCTGTCGATGGCGACGCCCGCCTTGCCGACATCGCCGACCACGCGCGGGTGGTCGCTGTCATAGCCGCGGTGGGTCGCAAGGTCGAAGGCGACGGACACGCCCTGCTGACCCGCGGCCAGCGCCTTGCGGTAGAAGGCGTTCGATTCCTCGGCCGTCGAGAAGCCTGCATATTGCCGGATCGTCCAGGGGCGGCCGGTATACATCGTGGCCTTGGGCCCGCGCGTGAACGGCGCCTCGCCAGGAACCGAGCCCATATGCGCCAGCCCCTCGGTATCGGCCTCGGTGTAAAGCGGCTTGACGGCAATCCCCTCGGGGGTCTCCCAGGTCAGGCTGTCGAGCGGCTTGCCGCGCAGTTCCTTTTCGGCCATCGCGGCCCAGCGTGTGGTCTTGTCCGTCATCGGATCTGTCCTTCTTCTGCTTGGCCCGCGCCGGGCGCGGGTTCAGACTTCGCTTTCCGCCCGCCTGCACCTATATCTGGGCCGACAGGAGGGCTCATGAAAAAATACCTGACGATCTTGGCATGGGCCGCGCTGGTTCCGCTGGCGGGCACCGCCGATGCGGTCAGCGAACCCGAGCCGCTGGCGCGCTGGGAAGCCGACCGCAGCGTGGTACTGGATGCCGCAGGCGTCCGGCTGTCAGATTTCCACTGGATGGCACGGCCGGTGGTGGTCTTCGCCGACAGCCCGGCCGATCCGCAATACCGGACCCAGATGCAGCTTCTGACCGACCGCATCGACGAGCTCGCCGAACGCGATGTGGTGGTGATCGCCGATACCGACCCCGAGGCCCAGACCGAGCTGCGCACGAAACTGCGCCCGCGCGGCTTCATGCTGGTGCTGATCGGCAAGGATGGCGGCGTGAAGTTCCGCAAGCCCCTGCCCTGGAACGTGCGCGAGATTTCCCGCTCGATCGACAAGATCCCGCTGCGCCAGCAGGAGATCCGCGACCGGCGCTGATGAGCCCTGCGCTTGCGCAAGGGCGCGCGCTCGCCTATCCTTGGCAGGCTCTCAACGGAGATGTTAGATGGCAAGTCCACGCAACACCCCTATTCCGGTGACCGGCCGGACCGGACCGCGCCCGGGCTACTGATCCGCGACGCCGCTCTGGCGGCGGCGCCTGCCGTGTCGAACCCGGCCGAAATTTCCCTTGTGATACGGGCCTCTTCCTCCATGGCTCCGTTCCGGCCGTCCGTAGCATAGGCATCGATCATCCGCAGCGCGAAATGGCCATCATGGAAGGCCTGCACCTTCAGCGCGATATAATCCTCGTACATCGCGATCCGCCGCTCGGGCTCGAGCGCGCGAAACCGCTCGCCGCGCATGTCAGCGGTCATCGCCTCGATGGCGAAAAGCTGGCTGTAGTAGGAGACGACCGGGTCGATGGTCACGCGCGGCAGGATATGGATTTCGGCCACCAGAGCCCGGAAGACGGTATCGTTCCTTTCGCGCGGGATCAGCGGCACGAAACCCGGATCGTCCCGCATCCGCGCCGCCATCGCGTCGCGATAGGCGGCCAGGGCCTCGGGGCTGTCAAGATTGGCCAGACAGGACGCGATTTCGGCATAAAGCGCCCGGTGCACGTCCCGCGTCCGTTCGGCCCGAAGCGCGGCCGCCACCCGCCGGTTCTGCCAGCCGTTCACGATCCAGCCGATGGCCACGAAGGCCCCGGCAACGATCGCCTGCCAGATCCGGGCGTCGATGGCGGCCACAGAGATCATTCGAATTCCATGATCACTTCGTCGACGGCGAGGCTCTGCCCCGGACCGGCGTTGATCCTGGAAACGATGCCCTTCTTCTCGGCGCGCAGCGTGTTCTGCATCTTCATCGCCTCGACGACGCACAGCGCCTGGCCCTCCTGAACCTCCTGGCCCTCCTCGACATCGATGGTCACGATCAGACCGGGCATCGGGCAAAGCAGGAACTTCGAGGTATCCGGCGGCAGCTTTTCGGGCATCAGTGCGGCCAGTTCCGCCTGACGGGGCGTGAAGACCTGCGCCTTGATCTCGGCGCCGCGGTGGCGGACCACAAAGCCATGCGACGTGGGCCCGACCTTCAGCACCAGGGGCTCGCCGTCGATATGCAGAACCGCCAGCGGCTGGCCGGGGCGCCAGTCCGAGGTGACCCGGTGATGATCGCCCCCCTGGAACTGGATCGTCGCGCCCTCGTGGTCGGCCGCCACCGTCAGCGGGAAGCGTTCGCCCTGCGCCACCACGACCCAGTCGCCGCCCACGGTGCGTTCGTGATTGTCCATCCGCCCCGAGATGCGGGCACGCCGGATCTCGACCACGCGGAACATTGCAGCGGCGGCGGCGGCCACCTTGCGCAACTCGGGTTCGGGCAGGGTCACGCCTGCAAAGCCGTCGGGATATTCCTCGGCGATGAAGGCGGTCGTGATGTCGCCCGCGCAGAACTTGGGATGGTCCATCACCGCCGAGAGGAACGGCAGGTTGTGCCCGATCCCCTCGACCTCGAAGGCGTCGAGCGCGGTGCGCATCTCGTCGATGGCCTGCGCCCGGGTCGGCGCCCAGGTGCAGAGCTTGGCGATCATCGGGTCGTAGTACATCGAGATCTCGCCGCCCTCGTAGACGCCGGTATCGTTGCGCACCACCGCCGCGTCATGGGAGGATTCCGCCGGCGGCCGGTAGCGGGTCAGCCGCCCGATCGAGGGCAGGAAGTTGCGGTACGGGTCCTCGGCGTAAAGCCGGCTTTCCATGGCCCAGCCGTTGATCTTCAGATCCTTCTGCGCGAAGGGCAGCGTCTTTCCGGCCGCGACATTGATCATCTGCTCGACCAGGTCGATGCCGGTGATCAACTCGGTCACCGGATGTTCCACCTGCAGACGGGTGTTCATCTCGAGGAAATAGAAGTTCCTGTCGCCATCGACGATGAACTCGACGGTGCCCGCGCTGCAATAGCCCACGGCGCGCGCCAGCGCGACCGCCTGCTCGCCCATGGCCTTGCGGGTCGCCTCGTCGAGGAAGGGCGAGGGCGCCTCTTCGATGACCTTCTGGTTGCGGCGCTGGATCGAGCATTCGCGTTCATGCAGATAGACGCAGTTGCCATGCTTGTCGGCCAGCACCTGGATCTCGATATGGCGGGGCTGGGTGACGAATTTCTCGATGAAGATCCGGTCGTCGCCGAAGCTGTTGGCCGCCTCGTTCTTCGAGGCCTGGAAGCCCTCGCGCGCCTCCTGGTCGTTCCAGGCGATCCGCATGCCCTTGCCGCCGCCGCCCGCGGAGGCCTTGATCATCACCGGATAGCCGATCTGCTGGCTGATCCTGACGGCCTCGTCGGCATCCTCGATCAGGCCCATGTAGCCCGGCACCGTCGAGACGCCCGCCTCGGCCGCGAGCTTCTTCGAGGTGATCTTGTCGCCCATCGCCTCGATGGCACTGGCGGGCGGGCCGATGAAGGCGACCCCGGCCTTCTCAAGCGCCTCGGCGAACAGCCGGTTCTCGGACAGGAAGCCATAGCCCGGATGCACCGCCTGGGCGCCGCTTTCCCTGATCGCGGCCATGATCTTGTCGATCACGATGTAGGACTGGTTCGCGGGCGGGGGACCGATATGGATCGCCTCGTCGGCCATCTGCACATGCAGCGCATGACGGTCGGCGTCGGAATAGACCGCCACCGTCTTGATGCCCATCTTGCGGGCGGTCTTGATGACCCGGCAGGCGATCTCCCCCCGGTTCGCGATCAGGATCTTGTCGAACATCTCTGTCCCTTCCAGCGTTCCGCCCGGACGAGCCCGCCCCGGCGCTTACAAAGCAAAGGGCCACCGGGGCGCGCCGCCCCGATGACCCTCACAGACTCGCATGCCGACGGGCCAGCGGCCCGCCGGTTCAGATCAGCGGCACACGCCCGCGTCGTCGCACATGGCCCCGCCAAGCGCGCCGATCGCGGCACCGGCCGCAACGTTGGTATCGAGCACATCCGCGATGAGCGCGCCGCCGAGGCCGCCCGCGACAGCGCGCTGGCTGTCATTGGACATGTTGCATCCGGCCAGCATGCCTGCTGCGGCCAGCAGCACGAGAAACTTTGGACTGGGCATTCTACTCCGCCTCCACGGATCTTGTTGTTGCGCGCGCAAGATACCGGCAAGAGGCGCCCGGCGAAACGAAAATGCGCAGGACTGTTGCCCTGGACAGGAACAATCGGCCGCGCAAGGCGCCAGTCGGAACGGATCACGGGGAGGGTCGGCCTGACCCGGAAAATTGGGTCAGGCCTGGGGGTTGGGGAAGGGTAACGGTAGAAATAAGCAGATTGCGCTAGGGGTAAATCGCCAACCTGCCGGGTATCACTGTCACCGGAACCGGAACAAAAGAAAAGAGCACAACGCAGGGGAGAGCGGGTTTGAGCAATTTCCCGCCGATCCCGAAATGCGTTGGGCAGATTCGTGCGCATCATTGCCCCTCGAAGATCTCGGGGAAGGCCGCCATGGCGCGGTCGAGATCGACGCGCAGCAGCGCCTCGTAGCTTTCGGGATCGAACGGCTCTTCCGCCGGCACCACCTCGCGGCCCAGCAGCCAGGACAGTCGTCCGGCATCGAGATTGCCACGTTCGAACGGCTCGTCGCCGAACTGCTCGATGAGCGCGGCAAGAAAGCCCGCATCGGCCCGGCGGTCGGCCGGGCGCCGATCGGCGAAGCGTTCGCGCGCGATCAGACGGGACGCCCCGTCCTTGTTCGCGCGGCGGATCGTGAACTGGAAGTCCGTCCCGGGCAGGCGGGAGGGGAATCCCCGGTGTTTCAGCATGGCGCGCCTCCGTGGGGACCGGGGCGCGGCGAAGCCGGGGCGGGCTGCGCCCGCCCCTCGCCCCGATCAGTACTTGTTATAGGTCGGTTCGGGCTGAACCGGTTCGACATAGACCACTTCTTCCTTCTGGGCACAGGCCGCAACGAAGGCGACGAGCGAAAGGGCGAAAAGGGTCTTGACGCATTTGGACATGGGACACTCCCGTCTGGTTTCGGCGCGGGCTGGAACCCGTCACCTGACTTATGGAAGGCCGCCCGCAGGCGACCTTCGGGGAGGATAGACCAAACTTCCGGCTTTGCACATGCCGCCCCGGCGACACGCGGCAGTTGTGGCGGGAACAGCGCAGGGCCGCTCACCGCAAGGGCAAGACAGGCGAAATACGGCATAGGCTCAGAACCCTTCCCAGATGCAATGCCCCGCCTCGGGGCGATAGGCCTCGAAGAACTGGGTGGCCTCGGGGTCCGATTGCCCGAAGGGCACCGGGCGGTCCATCAGCGTGATGACGATCTGCGCCGGTTCCGGGCCCGCCTCGGACAGACGCGACAGCGCGAAATGCTCGCACAGATAGTCCATGTCACCCTGCGCCTCTTCGGGCGTCAGCATGCCCCCCTCGCGCCCGATCTCCGGGGCAAGAAACCGGAACCGCACGGTCAGCCCGGCCGGTCCGGGTTCGCCGGTGACGGTGTCGAGATGGGTCACCGACTGGCCCGACGGCACATCGACCACCGTGCCGGTGCCGCCCAGCACCAGCACCGCCGCCGCCAGAAGGAACGCGCGCCCGGCCGCCATCATGCCAGGCCTTCGATCCGCGCCCGGGCAAGCCAGCGCGCCCGGTGGACGGGGCTGGTCAGCAAGGCGGCGATCCGGGCCTCGCAATCGAGACGCGGGAAAGGGGCTGCGGCGCGACCTCCGGCGCTTACCCGCAGCCCCTGCCCCTCCTCCTCGACCCGTATGACCGGCGAGAACCCACGCAGATCCTGCAGCATGCGCCACAGATCCTGACGGATCTGCAAGGCCAGCCGGCCCTTGCGGGCGGGCGGGAAAGCCGCGCTCGCGCAAAGGTCGAAGCGCACGGGAAGCTGCCGCGCCATCGTCAGCGCGCCCTCCTCCCGCAGCATGTGCCAGCCCCGCATCGCCATTCGTCCGGCCTAAAGCGGAATGTTGTCGTGCTTCTTCCAGGCCGTCTCGCGGCGCTTGCCCCGAAGCGAGGCAAAGGCGCGGCAGACCCGGCGGCGGGTCGAGCGGGGCTGGATCACCTCGTCGATGAAGCCGCGTTCGGCCGCCACGAAGGGGTTGGCAAAGCGGTCCTCGTAATCCTTGGTGCGCCGCGCGATCTTGTCGGCGTCGCCCAGTTCGGACCGGTAGAGGATCTCGGTCGCGCCCTTGGCGCCCATCACCGCGATCTCGGCCGTGGGCCAGGCGTAGTTGAAGTCGCCCCGCAGGTGTTTCGAGGACATCACGTCATAGGCGCCGCCATAGGCCTTGCGGGTGATGACCGTCACCTTCGGCACCGTCGCCTCGCCATAGGCGAACAGCAACTTGGCGCCGTGCTTGATGACCCCGCCATATTCCTGGCCCGTCCCCGGCAGGAAGCCCGGCACGTCGACGAAGGTCAGGATCGGGATCTCGAAGCAGTCGCAGAAGCGGACGAAACGCGCCGCCTTGCGCGAGCTGTCGATGTCGAGGCAGCCCGCCAGCACCATCGGCTGGTTCGCGACGACGCCGACCGTCTGGCCTTCGAGCCGGACGAAGCCGGTGATGATGTTCTTGGCGAAATCGGCCTGGATCTCGTAGAAATCGCCCTCGTCCGCGACCTTCAGGATCAGTTCCTTCATGTCGTAAGGCGTGTTCGGATTGTCGGGGATCAGCGTGTCGAGGCTGGCATCGACCCGGCCGGGCTCGTCGAAGAAGGGCCGCACCGGCGGCTTCTCGCGGTTGTTCAGCGGCAGGAAATCGACCAGCCGGCGCACCTGGTAAAGCGCCTCGACATCGTTCTCGAAGGCGCCGTCGGCGACCGAGGATTTCTTGGTATGGGTCGAGGCGCCGCCCAGTTCCTCGGCGGTGACGACCTCGTTGGTGACGGTCTTCACCACATCGGGTCCCGTCACAAACATGTAGGACGAATCGCGCACCATGAAGATGAAGTCGGTCATGGCCGGGCTGTAGACCGCGCCGCCTGCGCAGGGGCCCATGATGACCGAGATCTGCGGCACCACGCCCGAGGCCTCGATATTGCGCTGGAACACCTCGGCATAGCCCGCGAGCGAGGCCACGCCTTCTTGGATGCGGGCGCCGCCCGAATCGTTCAGCCCGATCACCGGCGCGCCGTTCTGCACGGCCATGTCCATGATCTTGCAGATTTTCTGGGCGTGGGTTTCGGACAGCGACCCGCCGAAGACGGTGAAATCCTGGCTGAAGACATAGACCATGCGGCCGTTGACCGTGCCCCAGCCGGTGACGACGCCGTCGCCATAGGGACGGCTTTCCTCCATCCCGAAATCGGTGCAGCGATGGGCGACAAACATGTCGAATTCCTCGAACGAGCCCTCGTCCAGCAGCAGTTCGATCCGCTCGCGCGCCGTCAGCTTGCCCTTGGCGTGCTGGCTTTCGATCCGCCGCTCGCCGCCGCCCAGGCGAGCGATGCTGCGGCGGCGCTCGAGTTCGTTGAGGATATCTTTCATCGGCGATGCCCCTTACGGAAATTTTCGGCAACCTAGCCATGTGGTCAGCTTCATCAAAGTGTTAAACGGTAAATTTGCAAACTATTTTCCGCAGCTGTGATGCATATTGCAAATTGGCAAATATCATGGACAGATCGCCCTGTCATGCCATATCGCCAAAGGCGCTGCCCACCCTCCGGAGCCCCCTCATGCCCGCCCTGCCGGTGCCCGTCGTCACGATCGGCCTTCTCGTCCTGTCCAACATCTTCATGACCTTCGCCTGGTACGGGCATCTCAAGTTCAAGGCGGCGCCGCTGGCCGTGGTGATCGTCGCCAGCTGGGGCATCGCCTTCTTCGAATACCTGCTGCAGGTCCCCGCGAACCGGATCGGCCACGGGCATTTCTCGGCGGCCCAGCTGAAGACGCTTCAGGAGGTCATCACCCTGACCGTTTTCTGCGGCTTCTCTGTGCTCTATCTCGGCGAAGAGCTGCATTGGAATCATGCGCTTGGCTTCGTCTTCATCGGGCTTGGCGCGTTCTTCATCTTCCACCGCTGGTCCTAGCCGATCCCGCTGGACAAGAGCCGCTTTGCCCCCTACCCGGAAGTCATGATGCCGCAGCCCAAAGTCCGTTTTCTGGACCGCACCACACCGCCGCATGTGTTGACCCTGGTCCTGCTGGCCGGCCTGCCGGCCCTGACCATGAACATCTTCCTGCCGTCGCTGCCGCAGATGGCCGCGCATTTCGGCACCGACTATGGTGTGATGCAGCTGTCGGTCGCGGCCTATCTGGCGGTGAACGCGGTGCTGCAGCTGATGATCGGGCCGATCTCGGACCGCTACGGGCGGCGGCCGGTCCTGCTGATCTCGACCGCGCTTTTCCTGGTCGCCACGCTGGGTTGCATGCTGGCCCCGTCGGTCGAGGTCTTCATGGCCTTCCGCATGGCTCAGGCAGTGATCGTCACCGGCATGGTGCTGAGCCGGGCGGTGGTCCGCGACATGGTGGCCGACAGCCAGGCGGCCTCGATGATCGGCTATGTCACCATGGGCATGGCGCTGGTGCCGATGATCGGCCCGACCATCGGCGGCGTGCTGGACGAGATCTGGGGCTGGCAATCGACCTTCGCAGCCCTGGTCGTGGCCGGGATCGGCGTGCTGGCGCTGGTCTGGGCCGATCTGGGCGAGACCGCGGCACCGCAGGATGTCAGCCTGCTGGGCCAGTTCCGCCAGTATCCGGAACTGGTGCGCTCGCGCCGGTTCTGGGGCTATGCGCTGACCGCCGCTTTTGCGTCGGGCGCCTTCTTTGCCTATCTCGGCGGCGCGCCCTTCGTGGGCAGCCATGTCTTCGGGCTCTCGCCGTCGACGCTGGGCCTTTATTTCGGGATCGTGGCGGTCGGCTACATGGGGGGTAACTACCTGTCGGGGCGCTATTCGGTCCGGGTGGGCATCAACGGCATGATCTTCTGGGGCACGCTGATCGGGCTGGTCGCACCGGCGCTCTCGATGGCGCTGTTCGGCCTTGGATTGCTGCACCCGATGGCCTTCTTCGGAGCGATGTCGCTGGTGGGGCTTGGCAATGGCATGGTGCTGCCCAACGCCATTGCCGGGACGCTGTCGGTGCGCCCGCACCTGGCGGGTACGGCCAGCGGGCTGGGCGGGGCGATCATGATCGGCGGCGGCGCGGCGCTATCGGCGCTGGCGGGCGCGCTGCTGAAGCCCGGCACCGGGGCCTGGCCGCTGCTGATCATCATGGCCGCAACCTCGGCGGCCGCGGTCCTCGCGGTGCTTTACGTGCGCTGGATCGACAGCCGCGAAGGCCCCATCGCGTCGATGCCGAAAGGCTGAGCCCCGATTTGAGCCCCGGCTTGCGCGGCCGCTTTGCAAAAGCTACCACGAGAGGTGGCAAATCCGCAAAGCGAGGGCCGCCATGGCGACACGCAAACTCTATGCAGGCGTCAAGCTGCGCGAGACACGGACGCGGCTGGGGCTGACCCAGAAGGATTTCGCGGCCCGGCTGGGGATCTCGCTGCCCTATCTGAACCAGATGGAAAACAACAACCGTCCGGTCTCGTCCTCGGTTCTGCTGGCGCTGGCCTCGGAATTCGGTTTCGATGTGACAGAGCTGTCCGAAGGCGATGCCGAACGCCTGGTCAGCGACATGCGCGAGGCGCTGGCCGACCCGGTCTTCAGCGATCTGGCCCCGCCGCTGGCCGATCTCCGGCTCGCCGCCTCGAACGCCCCGGCGCTGGCCCGCGCCTTTCTGGAACTGCACCGCGCCTATCGCCAAAGCCATGAACGGCTCGCCTCGCTGGACGAGGCGCTGGGGCGCGAAGATGCGACCCTGGGACCGTCCCCGTGGGAAGAGGTGCGCGACTTCTTTCACTATTGCGACAATTACATCGACGCGGTGGACCGGGCAGCGGAACGTTTCGCGCGCGGGCCGGAAAGCGGCCCCGACCCCGAACAGCGCGCCTTGTCGGCATTGGAGTCCCAAGGCATATCTCTGATATTAAAAGATATCCCAGGACTTCGCGCCTATGACGAAGGCAGCCGGACGCTGACCCTGTCCAGCCATCTGCGCGGCCCGACCCGGCGGTTTCAGTTATTGCACCAAATTGCGCTTCTGACACAATCTCAACTGCTGGAAGCCACGCTGGACCTCGCCCGGTTCCAAAGCCCGGCGGCGCGGGCCATCGCCCGGATCGGCATGGCAAACTATTTCGCGGGCGCGGCGCTGCTGCCCTATAACCGCTTCCTCGAGGCGGCGCAGGAGACCCGCCATGACCTGGAACTGCTGGCCGACCGCTTCGGTGCGTCGATCGAGCAGGTGGCCCACAGGCTCTCGACCCTGCAGCGCCCCGGCGCCAAGGGGCTGCCCTTCTTCTTCGTGCGGGTCGATCAGGCCGGCACGATCACCAAGCGCCACTCGACCACGCGGTTGCAATTCGCGCGGTTCGGGGGCGCCTGCCCGCTCTGGAACGTGCATCGCGCCTTCGAGACGCCGGGGCGGTTCCTGCGCCAGCTGGCCGAGACGCCGGACGGGCTGCGCTATGTGTCGCTGGCCCGCGACGTATCGAAACCCGGCGGCGCCTGGCGTGCCCCGGTCCGGCGCTATGCCATCAGCCTGGGCTGCGAGGTGCGCCATGCCGACCAGCTGGTCTATGCCGACGATCTCGATACCGGAAATTCCGCCGCCTACGAACCCATCGGGATCTCGTGCCGGATCTGCGAACGCCGCGACTGCCACCAGCGCGCCGTGCCGCCGCTGGAACGGCGGCTGACGGTCGACGCCAATCGGCGCGGCCTGCTTCCCTACGAGGTCGCCGACTGAGGCTGCGGCCTCAGGCCGAGGCGTGGTTGAGGATGCGGACCAGTTCGTCCTTCAGATGCATCCGCGTCTTGCGCATCTCGGTCAGGTGCAGGTCGTCGGTGGGCTCGACATCGGTCTCGGCCCGGTGCACCGCGCCGTTGATCTCGTGATATTCCTGAAAGAGGCGCGCGAAATGGGCGTCGCTGTCCTTCAGCGCCTCGATCAGACGCGCCTTGTCGGGAAAATCCGCGGCAAGCTCGTGCGGCGTGTGGGTCATGGCCCCCTCCTGTGCTCCCATACCTGAAACGAAGCCTAGGAGCCGGGGACCGGCGCCGTCCTTGACACCGATCAAAGGCGCGGCTCAGCCGACAAGCCCCTCACCGTGCCGCAGAAGGATCGGCACGACGATTTCTTCCTCGTCGAACAGGTGGCGGTCGAGGACCCCGCCGAATCGGTCGAGCCGCACCCGAAGCCGCCCGGCCGCGTCGTGCTGCACCTCGGGCGCTGCCTGGACCAGCCCGCCCACCGCTGTCGCCAGATCGTCGAGATGCTCTTCGAGCGCGTGATGATCGGCATCGAGGATCTCGAAGCCCGCGCCCAGCCGTGGCTCGAGCAACGCAAGCTGAGGGAAATAATGCAGATCCTCGATCTTGTGATGGCCGTAAAGTTCGCTGAGCAGGATCGCGGCCTGGCGCCGGATGGCGCGGACCACATGCTCGGGCGGTGCTTCGCCGTCGCAAAGGCGGCGGGCCACGTCTTCCATCTGCGCCAGAAGCGACCGAAACATGATATGCCGGTCCAGCCAGAAGCGGGTCACCCCATCGAGGGGCACGGTGCTGTCCCAGAGATCGCGCGGATAATCCGCCAGCAATACCCTCAACGTCTCGGGAAGGCCGGTTCTCTGGCCCAATGCGCAATCGTCTTTCATGGATCTGACGCTAGCGCGGCGGCCAGTCCGCTCAAGCCCGGCTGACGCTACGTTTCCGGCAGATGGGTCGGCGGCGTCACCGCGCGCCGTTTATGGACCGCCTCGCGCCAGGTGATGAAGACGACCGATCCGATGATCATGCCCCCGCCCAGCAGCACCCAGCCATCGACCGCCTCGCCGAAGGCCAGCCAGCCCACCAGCGTGGCCCAGACCAGTTGCAGGAAGGTGATCGGCTGGGTCACGGTCAGCGGCGCGGCGCGGAAGGCACGGGTCATGGTGTAATGTCCGGCGGTGGCGAAAAGGGCGACCAGGAACAGCCCCGCCACCTGATCCCAGCGCGGTGTGACCCAGACCGCCAGCGCGACCGGTGCCAGCACGACGGTCACCGCAATCGACATCATCGCCACCACCACCACCGCATCGTCGCGTTCGCTCAGCAGCTTGGCGGTCAGATAGGAGATGCCGAAAAGGACGGCCGTGAACAGCATCGCGACATGACCGTCCGAGATTTCGCGAAAGCCCGGGCGCAGGATCACCAGCACCCCCAGAAAGGCGGCGGCAATGGCCAGAATGCGCCGCGCCGCCAGCCGCTCGCCGAACAGAAGCGCGGCGCCCAGGGTGACGTAGATCGGGTTGAGGTAGTTCATCGCCGTGACCTCGGCGACCGGGATCCGGGTCATCGCGAAGAACCAGCAGATCACGCCCAGCGCGTGGGCCAGACCGCGCCCGCCGTACAGCATCATCCGGCCCCGGTCCATCCGCAGGCGCATAAGCCGCCCCAGCACCGGCAGCAGGAAGACAAGCCCAAGCACATAGCGCAGAAAGGCCGATTGCGCCGCCGGGATGCCCTGCCCCGAGAGCTTCACCAGCGCGGTCACCGCCACAAAACACACCCCGGTCACCAGCATCCAGAGAATGCCCGCGACCGGGTTCTGGCCCCTTGCGGGCACCGACTGCATCGCCATGTCTTCCCGCTTGCCACGCCGGGGATCGCCATGCAAGCGCGGCCGCGCAGGACGTCGCTGGCATCGGGTCAGGTGCTTCTGACGGGGGGTGTGCGCCTTTCGGGAAGGGTCGCGGGCGCGGCCTCGGCCAGATCGGGGCGCAGGCGCTGAACCAGGGTGCCGCCGGTCTCGATGATCAGCTTCATGCGCTCCTCCATGCGGACCATGTCGGCGATGGCGCCCTTCAGCGCCTCGGTCTCGTCGCCAAGCCCCGCGAGCCCCTCGAACAATCGCTGGCTGGCCGCGATCTGCGCCTCGGCATTGGCGATGACCGCAGACAGGTCCGAGACCAGTCCGGCGGCCTGCGGCGCCTCGCCCGCCCGCGCCAGCGCCGCATCAAGATCGGCGACCGCGCCCTTGATTGCATCGAACCAGGCCTGCGACAGCAGCGGTTCGCGCTTGGCACTCAGCATCGCGTCGCGTTCCAGCCGCCGCACCCCCCCGACCAGCCGGTCGACCTGCCCGCGCAGCGCGCCTTGCACCGAGACGATGTCGTCATTGACCCGCACCACCCGGCGCAGCACCGCGTTCAGCTCGTCGATCAACCGGCTGATGCGGTCGAGAAAGAGGTTCAGATCATGGGCGAGCGCGCCGAATTCGTCCGCGGTGCGCACCTCTGCCCGTTCGCTGAGCGTCCCGAAGGCGCGCGCAAGCCCCGCCACCGTGCCGCGCAGGCGCAAAAGCGGTTCCATCCGCGCGCGAAGGATCAGAAACAGCAGGATCGAATGCAGCACGATCTTGCCCACCGCAAGCCCCGCGCTCAGCGTCACGTCATCAAGCCAGACGGCGAAGTCCCGTTCCAGATAGTCCCGCACCGTGACGCGGCCCAGCACCTGCCCCACCTCGGCCTCGGCATGGCAGGTCAGGCAGAAGGTCTCGGCGGCGATCTCGACCTCGGCCTCGCGGAACCGGCCGTCGGGCCAGTCGCCAAGAGGGATCCCCTCGGGGGTGAAGCCGAACAGCGCCTCGATCGAGCGGACCGTGACCGGCGAGGGCGAGATGGCGATCTTGTAGCCCAGATCGTCCCAGTTGCGTTCGAGGATCGGGTACATCGTGCGCGCCGCCACCGGCCCGCCCTCGTTGCGCATGATGGCGCGGATGTTCTCGGCCAGATCCTCGGCTACGGCCCGCGCCTGATCCTGCCCGCGCGTCTCGAACTTGTAATAGACAAGTGCCGCCTTCAGCGCGAATTCCAGAACCGTGACCGCCAGCAGGACCAGAAAGAAATCCTTGATCATGTGGATCAGGAACGACTTGTCGAAACGTCCGATCGCGTGGCTCGCCGGCTCGGCCATGGACCCCTCCTGCAGCGCCGGAGCGCCGGCGCGGGGTCAGTCTAGGGCCCAGCCCAAGCACACGCCAAGCGGGAAATGCGCCGCGTCGGCACATCGGGATCGCCGGAACGGATGCGGGACGCGGCCGCGCGGGCTATGATCGGCGGGCGGAGCATCCAGGCAAAGGGGGAAAGCGGGATGGAAGTCTGGACGATGTATCCATGGGTGATCCTGGGCGTGGCGATCAGCGTGGTGTTGCCGATTGTGCGCCATGCCCTGCCCGCGACCCCGTCCGGGGCGCTGGAGGCGGCGGCCCCGCCGGTCTGGGTACGGATCTGGCGCGAGGCCCGACCCTATCTGGCGCTGGGGCTTTTTTCCTGCATCGTCGGACTTCTGGTGCTGGCCGCGATGGGCGAACAGATCCTCGACTGGCGCGCCGCGCTGCTGGCAGGCTATGCCTCGGACTCGACGCTGCAGAAGCTGAAATGAAAACCGCGCGCGCCCGTCACCGGACCCGCGCGGCCTGAAACTGCGCCCCCAAGGGCTCAGAGCTGTTCCAGCACCTCGTCGCTGGCCGAGAAATTGGTGGTGACGTGCTGGACGTCGTCGTCATCCTCGAGCGCGTCGATCAGCTTCATCAGCTTCTGCATGCCCTCGAGATCCATCTCGGTGGTATTGCCGGGCTTCCAGATCAGCTTGGTGGACTGACTTTCGCCCAGCTCGGCTTCCATCTTGGTGGCGACCTCGTTGAGGTCGGTATCGGCGGTGTAGATCACATGCTCGTCGTCCGAGCTTTCCACATCCTGCGCACCCGCCTCGATGGCGGCCATCATCACCGTGTCGGCATCGCCCGCCGAGGCCGGATAGACGATCTCGCCCATCCGCTCGAACATGAAGGCAACGGACCCGGTCTCGCCGAGGTTGCCGCCATATTTGGTGAAGGTCGAGCGCACGTTCGACGCGGTCCGGTTGCGGTTGTCGGTCATCGCCTCGACGATCACCGCAACCCCGCCCGGGCCGTAGCCCTCGTAGCGGATTTCCTCGTAATTGTCGCCCTCGCCGCCGATCGCCTTCTTGATGGCGCGCTCGATATTGTCCTTGGGCATGGACTGCGCCTTGGCTTCCTTGATCGCCAGGCGCAGGCGCGGGTTCTTGTCAGGGTCCGGGTCGCCCATCTTGGCGGCAACGGTGATCTCCTTGCTGAACTTCGAGAACAGCTTGGAGCGCGCCGCATCCTGCCGCCCCTTGCGGTGCTGGATGTTCGCCCATTTGGAATGGCCTGCCATGGAACCCCACTTGGCTTTCTGAATTCGACGGGGCTCTCTATATGTCAGGCAGACGCGGACCTGCAAGCCTGCTCGGGACGTTGAGCCGGGCGAAACCCTCCGGCGCCCGGGCGCCGGACAGCCGGGAGACCCGTTCGTGACCCAGGACCAGTCGATACTGTTTGCGCTTTTTGCCACCGTCTTCGTCGCCCTGATCTGGGGCCGGTGGCGCTACGATCTGGTGGCCTTCGCGGCGCTGATGGCGGCCGTGCTGCTGGGCGTGGTGAAACCCGACCGCGCCTTCGAGGGGTTCGGCCATCCCGCGACGCTGGTGGTGGCGCTGGTCCTGGTGGTCTCGGCCGGGCTGGTGCGCTCGGGCGCGGTCTATCTGATCACCCGGACGCTGGTGAACAGCGCGCGCGGACTTGGCGCCCATATCGCGATCATGGGCGGCATCGGCGGACTGCTGTCGGCCTTCATGAACAACGTGGCCGCACTGGCGCTGCTGATGCCGGTCGACATCCAGACCGCGCGCAAGGCGGGCCGCGCGCCGGGGCTGAGCCTGATGCCGCTGTCCTTCGCCACCATCCTGGGCGGCATGGTCACGCTGATCGGCACACCGCCCAACATCATCATCGCGGCCTTTCGCCAGGACGCGACCGGGCAATCCTTCCGCATGTTCGACTTCGCCCCGGTGGGGGGCGTCGCGGCGCTGGCGGGGATTGCCTTCGTCGCGCTGGTCGGCTGGCGGCTGATCCCGAAAAGCGCGGGGCTTGACGCCTCGGCCGACCCGATGTCGGACTATTCCTCCTATATCGCCGAGCTGACGGTACCCGAAGGCTCGAAGCTGATCGGCCAGCGGCTGGCCGATCTCGACCCCGAGGCCGAGGCCAACGACGTGGCGCTTCTGGGACTGGTCCGGGGCGGCAAGCGGCTTTACGGGCTGCAGCGCGGCACCGCGCTGGCGGCAGGCGACTCGCTGGTGATCGAGGCCAGCCCCGAGGCGCTGGACGAGTTTCGCGCGGCACTCTCGCTCGATTTCGCCGAGGGCGCCAACGAGGAACGGCTGAAGGCCGAGGGCGCGGGGCTGACCGTGGTCGAGGTCGTGGTGCCCGAACAGGCGCGCATCGCCGGGCGGTCCGCCCAGCTGGTCGGGCTGGCCTGGCGGCGGCGCACGGTGCTGCTGGGGATCTCGCGGCAGGGCCGTCCGATCCGCCAGCAGATCCGCAAGACCAGGGTGAGGCCGGGCGACATCCTGCTGCTGCTGACGCCGCAGGACGTGGCGCAGGACGTGGTCGACTGGCTGGGCTGTCTGGCGCTGGCCGATCGCGGGCTGGCAGTGACCGATACCCGCAAGACCTGGGTCGCCATCGGGCTTTTCGCGGCGGCGGTGGCGGCGGCAAGCGTCGGGCTGGTCGATCTGACCATCGCCATAGGCCTGGTCGTCGTGGGCTATGTCCTGGCCCGGATCATCCCCATCACCGAGGTCTATTCCCATGTCGAATGGCCGGTGGTGGTGCTGCTCGGCTCGATGATCCCGCTTGGCGTGGCGCTGGAGGAAAGCGGCGGCACCCGGCTGATCGCGGAAATGCTGGTCGGGCTGACCGGCGACATGCCGCCCTGGGTGATCCTGACCGCGCTGATGGTGGCGACCATGTGCCTGTCGGATGTGCTGAACAACACCGCGACCGCCGTGGTCGCGGCCCCGGTCGGCATCCAGATGGCCCAGGCGCTGGGGGTCAGCCCCGATCCGTTCCTGATGGCGGTGGCGGTGGCGGCCTCCTGCGCCTTCCTCACCCCCATCGGCCACAAGAACAACACGCTGATCCTCGGGCCCGGAGGCTATCGCTTCGGCGATTACTGGCGGATGGGCCTGCCGCTCGAGATCATCGTGATCGCGGTCTCGGTGCCGATGATCCTGCTGGTCTGGCCGTTCTGAGCGGCGCCGGCTTGACGCCGGACCCGCACTCGGCCAGTCGGAAAGAGGGCGGCGGGAGACGGGCGGTGATCTGGAAACCTCAGACGGCCGGGGCGCTGGCGATGGCGGCAAGCCTGGCCCTTCTGGCCGGGGCGGGCGCGCGCTTCGTGCCGGGCGGCAGCGCGGCCGGGCCGCTGGCCCGCATCCTCGACTCGCTCGCCCCCTGGCTTCTGGGCGGCGCGCTGGGCCTGTCGCTCGGGGCGGCGGCCTTGGGCTTGCGCCGTCTCGGCCCGGGCCTGGCCCTCGCCGCGCTGGCTGCGCTGGCCGGGCTCGGGGCGCTGCACCTGCGCCAGAGCCTGCCCGCGCTGTCGGATCGCGCCCCCGATCTGCGCATCCTCTTCTTCAACGCCTATTCGGGCAATCGCACCCCCGCCGAAACCATCATCCGCGCGGTGATCGACACGAACCCCGATATCGTCCTCTTTGCCGAGGCCGAGGCGGTCGCGGCGGGTCTGCCGCTGTTGCAGAAGCACTACGGCTTCGTCTCGCCCTGCAGCCCCGGGGCCTGCCAGATCGTGCTGGCGGCGCGCACCCGTCCCAGGCGGTTCTGGGCGATGGCGCTGAACCCGGTCTGGCCCGGCCGCTATGCGGTGGCCGAGATCGAGACCGCCAGCGGCAAACGGGTGTTTCTGGCCGGGCTCCAGCTTCTGAAACCCTGGATGTCGGGCCTGGCCGAGACCGAGCTGGGCCGGCTGACCGCCCAGCTTGGCTGGCTGCCCGACCCGGCGGTCGCCATCGGCGATTTCAACGCCGCGCCCTGGAGCCGGACCCTGTCGCAGATCAGTGCCGAAACCGGCATGGCGACCGCGCGCCTGCCGGTCGCGACCTGGCCCGTGGGCGCCGGCCGGTTCGGAGTGCCCGTCGATCAGGTTCTGGTCGGCGGCGGCGCGCGGCTCGTCCGCCTCAGTCCCTTCGGCGCCGATCTCGGGTCCAACCATCGCGGGCTTATCGCCGAGATCGCCCTGCCCTGAGCCGCTCAGCGCCCCGCGATCACGCCTGCCGCCGCCTCGAGCGCACCCGCGCCATGGGCGACGCCCAGCGCCTTGAACCCGGCCTCCATCGTGCCGAGCGCACCAAGGATCATATGCGCGTTCACATGGCCCATATGGCCGATCCGGAAAAACCCGTGCCAGGCCGGATCGCCGGGCGCGGCCATGCCAAGACCGATGCCAAGGGTCACGCCCGCGGTCTCGCTCAGCCACTCGCGCAGCGCCGTGCCATGGGGCGGATCGATCCGGACCGAGGTCACGGCATGGCTGCGCAAGGCCCGGTCGGTCATGTTCAGCGCGATCGGCCCGCCCTGCCCCCAGGTCTCGATCGCGGCCCAGATCGCGCGGGCCAGTTGGGCATGGCGGTCCCAGGCAGCCTCGAGCCCCTCTTCATGCACCAGCATGTCGAGCGCGGCGCGCAGGCCGTACAGATGATGGGTCGGCGCGGTGCCCCCGAAATACTGATAGAATTCCTGCGGGTTGGCGCGCGGGGTCCAGTCCCAGTAGGGCGTGGCCAGATCGGCCCGCGCCCGTGCCTCTTCGGCCTTCGGCCCGAGGAAGACGAAGGCCAGGCCCGGCGGCACCATCAGCCCCTTCTGGCAGGCGGCAACCATCACATCGACGCCCCAGGCGTCCATCTCGAACCGGTCGCAGGCCAGCGAGGCGATGCAGTCGGCCATCAGAAGCGCCGGATGCCCGGCGGCATCGAGCGTCGCGCGCACCCCAGCGACGTCGTTCCGGACGCTGGTGGCGGTGTCCACATGGCTGACCAGAACGGCGCGGATCTCGTGCCCCGTGTCGGCCCGAAGCCGGTCTTCGACCCGGCCCAGATCGACCGTCGCGCGATTGCCGAAATCGAGGATCTCGACCTCGGCGCCCATCGCCCGCGCGGCCTCGGCCCAGCCATGGCCGAACCGCCCGGTCGCCAGCACCAGCACCCGGTCGCCCCGCGCCAGCACGTTCGCCAGCGACGCCTCCCAGCCGCCATGGCCGTTGGCGATGTAGATCGCGACCTTGTGCCGGGTCCGCGCCACCGCCTTGAGATCGCGCACGACGCTTTCGACAAGATCGACCAGCGGGCCGCCATAGATGTTGGGGGCGGGCTGGTGCATCGCCTGCAGCACCCGGTCGGGAATGACGGACGGGCCGGGAATGGCGAGGTAGGGGCGGCCGTATCTGAGGCTCATGGGGGACTCCGCACTTGACCCAAGTTCTGTTATGCCTCCCCCGGGAACCCGTCAATTGCTTGTCAGGGGCGGGGTTTCGGGCTATCTCGCGGCCTCGTGTTTCCGCGCCAAGGCCCCAGATGTTCGACCTTCTGAAAACCCGTTTCGAGGCGTTCGAACGCCGGATGACCCGGCGCCACGGCACCGACCTGACGGTGCCCGGCGCGCGGCGGGTGGCGCTTTTGCATTTCCACCTGATGGACCATGCCTTCCTGCGGATCCTCTGGACCAATCTCGAACAGATCGCGCCCGGCGTCTGGCGGTCGAACCACCCTTCGGCCGCTCGGCTCCGGCGCTATCGCGAGATGGGCATCCGCACGGTGATCTCGCTGCGCGGGCCGCGTCAGGACTCGCACCGCCTGCTGGAGGAAGAGGCCTGCGCCGCACTGGGGCTGCGGCTTGAAACCGTGACGCTGAAGGCCCGGCGGCTGGTCCCGCGCGAAAACCTGCTGGCGCTGCTGGATCTCTTTGACCGGGCCGAACGGCCGATGGTGATGCATTGCAAGTCGGGCTCGGACCGGGCGGGCTTTGCCTCGGCGCTGTATCTCATCCATGCCGAGGGCGCCCCCGTCGCCAGGGCGCGAACCATGCTGTCCTGGCGCTACCTGCATTCGCGCCGCTCGAAGGCCGGGGTTCTCGACGTGGTGCTCGACCGGTTCGAGGCGGATTGCGCCAAGACCCCGATGACGCTGCGCGACTGGATCGCCACCCGCTACGATCCCGCCGCCATCGAGTCCGCCTTCCGGGCGGAGCGGCGCTAGCATGGCGGGCGGCGCACAGATCTTCGGCTGGCTCTGGCGCGGCTATCTGCGCCGCCATTCGGCCACCATCGGCATCGCACTGGCACTGATGACGGTCGAGGGCGCCTCGCTCGGATTGCTCAGCTACAGCTTCAAGCCGATGTTCGACCGGATCTTCGTCGCCGGAGAGCGGGGCGCGATCCCGGTCGTCGCGGGCGCGGTGCTGGCGATCTTCCTGGCCCGCGCGCTCAGCGGCTTCGGCCAGCGGGTACTGATGGCCCGCGCCGGGCTGGCGATCACCGGCGATCTGCAAAAGGACATGGTCGATCACCTGCTGGACCTCGACGGGTCCTATTTTCAGCGAAACCCGCCGGGCGGGCTGATAGAACGGGTGCGCGGCGATACCACCGCCGCGGCCAATGTCTGGAACACGGTGCTGACGGCGGCGGGCCGGGATCTGGTCTCGCTGATTTCGCTGCTGGCGGTGGCTCTGTCCATCGACTGGGTCTGGACCGCCATCACCATGGCGGGCGTGCCGCTTCTGGTGGTGCCGCTGATGATGCTGCAACGCTGGATCCGGCGCACCGCCCGCAGCGCGCGCGAAGAGGCCGCGCGGATCGCCGGACGGCTGGACGAGATGTTCCATGGCATCGTCACGATCAAGCTCAACCGCATGGAACGCCGCGAGAAGGGCCGCTTCGGCGCCACCGTCTCGCGCTTCATCGACGTGCAGCTGCGCGCACAGGCCGGTCAGGCCGGGATGCCCGCGCTCGTCGATCTGGTGGGCGGTGTCGGCTTTGCCGCCGTTCTGGTCTTCGGCGGGCTGCAGATCATCGACGGCGGCAAGACCGTCGGCGATTTCATGGCCTTCTTCACCGCCATCGCGCTGGTCTTCGAGCCGCTCCGGCGGCTGGGCAATGTCTCGGGCGCCTGGCAGGCGGCGCTGGCCAGCCTGGAACGTATCCACGCGGTCTTTTCCGAACGCGCCACCATCCTGCCCCCCGCCCGGCCGAAATCCCTGCCCGCCCCGGCCGCGACCTGCGATGTCATTCTGGAGAACGTGCATCTGTCCTATGGCGAGGCGCCGGTGCTGCGCGGGCTGAGCCTGACCGCAAAGGCAGGCGAGACGACCGCGCTGGTCGGGCCTTCGGGCGCGGGCAAGTCGACCGTCTTCAACCTGCTGACCCGTCTGGTCGAGCCGCAATCGGGCCGTGTCACCGTGGGCGGGGTCGAGGTCGCCGATCTGGCGCTGACCGAGCTGCGCGATCTTTTCTCGGTCGTGACCCAGGACGCGCCGATGTTCGACGACAGCCTGCGCGACAATATCTGCCTTGGCCGCGACGTCCCCGAGGCGGCTCTGCGCGAGGTGATCGAGGCGGCCCATATCGACGAATTCCTGCCGGGCCTGCCCGCCGGGCTCGACAGCCCGGCCGGGCCGCGCGGTTCGAACCTGTCGGGCGGCCAGCGCCAGCGCGTGGCCATTGCCCGGGCGCTGCTGCGCGACGCGCCGATCCTGCTGATGGACGAGGCCACCTCGGCGCTGGACGCGCATTCCGAACGCGCGGTGCAGGAGGCGCTGAGCCATCTGGCCAAGGGCCGCACCACGCTGGTGATCGCCCACCGCCTGGCCACCGTTCGCGACGCGGCCCGGATCGTGGTCATGGAGGCCGGTCAGGTGCGCGAAGAGGGGCGTCACGAGGACTTGCTGGCGCAGGGCGGGCTTTATGCAGGGCTCTACCGCTTGCAATTCGCCGCCGAGTCCTGACACCTTCGGGCCGGAAACGGCATAGCGGGAGGCGGACCATGACGGGCGAGCAGGCGGCGGACAGGACGGTTCTGAAGGTCACCGGCGCGGATCGCGCGAAGTTCCTGCAGGGGCTTGTCACGAACGACGTCTCGGCGCTGGAGGGGCGGCTTGTCTATGCCGCGATGCTCAGCCCCCAGGGCAAGTATCTGGCGGATTTCCTGCTGACCGAGCGCGACGGGGCGATCCTGCTGGATGTCAGCACGTCGGTCGCCGAGGCGCTGGCGCGGCGCCTGACGATCTACAAGCTGCGCTCGGATGTGCAGATCGCGCCTTCGGGGCTGAACGTGCTGCGCGGGCTTGGCCCTGCCCCCGACGGCGCCCTGCCCGATCCGCGCCACGAGGCGCTGGGCTGGCGCGCCTATTCCGAAACGCCCGGCACGGCGCCCGTCATCGACTGGGACGCGATCCGGGTCGCGCAGTGCATCCCCGAGACCGGGATCGAGCTGATCCCCGACGACAGCTACATCCTCGAGGCCGGGTTCGAACGGCTGCATGGCGTCGATTTCCGCAAGGGCTGCTATGTGGGCCAGGAGGTCACCGCGCGGATGAAGCACAAGACAGAACTCCGTAAGGGCCTTGCCACCGTCGGCATCGAGGGCACGGCCCCGCCCGGCACGCCGATCGAGGCGAATGGCAAGGAGGCTGGCACACTTTATACCCGTGCGGGCGATCTGGCGATCGCGCATCTGCGCTTCGACCGGGTGGCGCCCCGGATGACGGCGGGAACGGCGACGGTGCTTTGGCCGGATGGCTGACCGCGCGGCGCTCGAGGCGCTGCTGGGCGCCCCCGTCGCCCGGATCGAGCCGATGCAGGGCGGCGATCTGTCCGAAGTGGTCCGGGTCGCCCTGAGCGACGGCCGCCAGGTTGTCGCCAAGACCGGCCTCCGGGTCGCGACCGAAGCCCGGATGCTGAGGGCCATTGCCGCGGCCGGAGCGCCCGCGCCGCAGGTGATCGCGGTGACCGAGGGTCTGCTGGTTCTGGAATACCTGGCCGAAAGCCGCGCCATGCCCGACGGCTGGGCGGCACTGGACGACGGGCTTGCCCGGCTGCATGCGACGGCGGGCGCGGCCTATGGCTGGCCCGAAGACTATGCCTTCGGCCCGGCCGCGATCCCCAACGGCGCCTCAGGCGACTGGCCGGGCTTCTGGGCCGAGCGGCGGCTTCTGGCCTGGCCCGAGGCACTGCCCGCCGACATCGCCCGCCGGGTCGAGGCGCTGGCCCTGCGGCTTGGCGATCTGATCCCAAGGCGGCCAGCGGCCTCGCTGCTGCATGGCGATCTGTGGTCTGGCAACGTGCTGTTCACCGCAGACGGCGCCGCGCTGATCGACCCCGCCTGCTATCATGGCGATGCCGAGGTCGATCTGGCGATGCTGGAACTCTTCGGAACGCCGGACCCGGCCTTCCGCGCGCGCTACGGCGCCCCTGCACCGGGCTGGCCCATGCGGCGGGCGGCCTATCAGCTTTGGCCCGCGCTGGTGCATCTGCGGCTGTTCGGCGGCGGCTATCGCAGTCTGGTCGACCGCTGCCTGACCGCGCTTGGCGCCTGAGCGCCTGGACCGTCAGGCCCGGGCGGAATATTCCATGGTTTCGGTGTTGACGATGATCTCTTCGCCCGGCCCCACGAAGGGCGGGACCATCACCCGCACCCCGTTTTCCAGCACTGCCGGCTTGAAGCTCTTCGCCGCGGTCTGGCCGTTCACCACCGGCTCTGTCTCGGCGATGCGGCAGGTGACCTTGGGCGGCAGCGTGGCGTTCAGCGCCTCGGCCTCGTAATATTCGACGACCACGGTCATGCCGTCCTGCAGGAACGGACGGCGGTCGCCCAGAAGATCGGCGGGCAGCTCGGTCTGTTCATAGCTGTCGGTATCCATCACCACCAGCATGCCCTCGGCCTCGTAGAGAAACTGCTGGTCCTTGCGCTCCAGCTCGACCCGGTCGACCTTGTCGGCGCTGCGGAAGCGTTCGTTCAGCTTGGTGCCGGTGCGCAGGTTGCGCAGCTCGACCTGGGCGAAGGCGCCGCCCTTGCCGGGCTTGACATGATCGACCTTCACCGCGGCCCACAGCCCGCCGTCATGGTCCAGAATGTAACCGGGACGGATTTCGTTGCCGTTGATCTTGGCCATGCGGGAACTCTTAAGAGAAGGTTGATCGCCATTCGGCGGCACCTATATCTTGTCGGTGTCGAGCTGGCAAGGCGACTAGATCCGGTCTCTTTTGCGCGCGAGCCATGCGCTGAGTGCATGGCCGGTCTGCCAAATGGAGAATACCGAATCGCAGCAAAAGCGTCATATTCGGCCGCACGCCCGAAATGCAAGAGCAAGAATAAAAGGACGACGAGATGGTCGATTTCGTTGATGGCACGGCGTTCAATCACGAACAGGGGCATCGTGCCCGGAAATTGTTCGCTGCTGTGGTGCTCGCCGCGTTGGACGACGCAATAGCGGACGACAAGAAATATGGCAACGGCCCCGAACAGATCGCGCGCTGGGCGCGGTCTCGCGACGGTCGCGAAGTCCTGTCCTGCGCCGGGATCGATCCTAATGAACGGGTCGTTCGCGGTCTCATGGAATTCGTGTCGCGCGGCGTGCGGACCTCTGTTGCCTTGTCGCGCGAAGAAAGCGAACGCCGTCACAGCCAGGAGCAGGCCGAAGCCGCCTGACCCTCCGATGCCGGTTTACACCGAAACGCGCGCCCAAAAGGGCGCGTTTTTCGTTTGCAGGGACCTGCACCCTGCCGTCTGCGATTTGCGGGGAAACGGGCCGGCCTAGTCGAGATCGCGTTCGGCCAAAGCGCGGGCGATTTCGCGGCGCACCATCTTGCGCAGATTGCGGCTGATGCCCTCGCCCAGCGCCCCGCGCAGTTCCTGCCGGACGACCTCGGCGACCAGTGCCCGGACCGCGGCCGCATCGGCCAGAGCCCCCTCGGATTGCCCCGCCACGCCCGGCACGGGGCCGGGCCGGGCCCATCCGGCATCAAGCCAGACATCGTCGGTCTCGGGATCTTCCCAATCGGCCTCGGCCCCCGCCATTGCCGCCTCAAGCTCGGCGATGCGGCGTTCCAGCGAAGCCGCCTCGCGCCGGTTGGCCTCGGCGAGATCGGCCACGGCAGCAGCGCGCTTGCGCGCGGCGCCCGGGTCGACATCGGGCGCCGTCTCGCAGGCCAGCGGCCCGCGCAGCAGGACCGGAACCGGGCGTGCCGATCCGGCGGTCTCGGGTTCGGCCCGCACGCGCAGATTGGGGGTCAGCACCAGACGCCCCAGACGGGGGCGCGACGGCTCCTGCGCCATTGCTGTCGGCCGAAGACCGGCGGGATCGACGATGCTGCGCGTTTCGGCCATGGAACGGCTCCGTACCGGAAAGACGGTTAACCTTACGGGGCGAAAGCCTAGACCCTTCGCCCCCCGGACACAACCGGCAGGCGCGTCAGTTGCGGCCGATGCTTTGCAGAACGCGGTCGAGCTTGCCGCCCTGAAGGCTCTTCGGCGGAGCCGAACTGACCGCGTTGTAATAGGCATTCGGATCGTAGGTCGGAATGCCAAGCCCCAGATGCTTGGCGGTCAGCAGGCCCATCGAGGACAGCACGCTGTAGACGGCCGTGTACTGGTCTGCCTCGGCCTGCACCCGTGCGGTGCGGGCGTCGAGCAGATCCTGTTCGGCGTCCAGCACGTCCAGCGTGGTGCGAGCCCCCAGCCGGGCCTCTTCCTTGGTCCCGTCGAAGGCCAGCTGCGCCGCCTCGATCCGCTGGTCGCTGGCGCCAAGCTGGGCCCGCGCCACGGCCAGACCCGACCAGGCATTGCCCACGTCGAGTTCGACCAGCCGCACGGTCTGCAGAAGTCCGGCGCGGTTCGCCTGCACATTGGCCACCGCCTGACGCTCGGCTGCATAAAGCCTGCCACCCGCATAGAGGGTCTGCGACAGCTGGATCTGACCGGTCACGCCTTCGTCGGAATTGTCGTCGCGCTGATAGCCGACCGAGGCGGTCACGCTGGGACCCTGGGCGGCCCTGGCACGCGCGAGGTTCAGCTCGGCCACGGTGACGTTGTGCTGGGCCTGGATGATGTCGGGATGGGTCTGCACGGCCACCGCACGTGCGGCCTCGGGCGAGGTGGGCACGCTGGGCAGGTTCGGGATGCCGCTGAGCGTGTCCGGATAATGGCCCACCGCCAGCTTGTAGGATTCGCGCGCCGTCGCCAGCGCGCCCTGGGCCGCGACCAGGTTCGACCGCGCCTCGGCCAGCGCCGATTGCGCCAGCGACACATCGGTGCGGGTGACTTCGCCGACCTCGAACCGGTCCTCGGTGGCGCGCAGCTCTTCCGAGATCAGCCGCGTATTGTTCTCGGCAAGGCTGACATTCTGCAGGGCCGCGAACACGTCCATATAGGCCTGAACCGCCGAGAGCAGAACGTCCTGCTCGATCCCGATCAGCGCCGAGCGCGTGGCCAGCACGGTTTCCTTGGTGGCATCGAGCGCCAGCCGGTTCTGCCCGCCGTCGAACACGGTCAGCGTCGCCGTCAGTTCGGCCGAGGCGCTGGTATTCTGCCCTCCGTTGGCCGCCGAGGCCGGGTCGGTATAGGCCCCCGACATCGCGAAGGCGATCACCGGACGCAGCAGCGCCAGCGACTGAGCCACATCCTCGTCCGCCGCGCGCAAGAGCGCCCGGTTCTGGTCAAGCAGATGCGAATTCTTGTAGGCCGCGATCAGGGCGTCGGTCAGGGTCTCGGCCTGGGCCGCCCCGGACGCCCAGAGCGACAGCGTGGCCGACAGAGCCGTGCCGGCGAAATATCGAAGGAAACTGCTCATATCCGTGCCTCGTTTGGCTTTTTGCCTTTGTCAGGCCGCCCTTCTTCGATGCGGCTCTTTTATGTCTCCCACGTGTCAGAACTGGAATTCCGTCGCGCGGGCAAACCCCGGCATCACCGGGGCGCTTGCATTGAACAGAAACCGCCAGCTCAGCGCGCCTTCGACCTTCCAGCCGATGCGCACGACGCCCAGGGCGCCTTCCATGAAGACCGCGACGACGCGGCCGCCCTCCTTCAGCTGATCGGCGATGGCCTGGGGAAGCGTCTCGATGGCCCCTTCGACCACGATCACGTCATAGGGGCCATGCTTGGGCGCGCCCTCGGTCAGCGGGCCGACCTCGATCGCGACATTGTCGACACCCAGCTCGGCCAGGGTCGTCTCGGCCTCGCGGGCCATGGTGCCGTCTTCCTCCAGCGCCACCACGGCATCGGCCATCCGCGCCATCACCGCCGCCGAATAGCCCAGCCCGGCGCCCAGATCGAGCACCAGATCGCCCGGCCCCAGATCGGCCGCCTCAAGCATCTTGGCGAAGGTGCGCGGGTCGAGCAGCACACGGTCATGGGCCAGAGGCAGGTTCTCGCCGATATAGGCGGCCTCGCTCAGGCGGGCGGGCACGAAGGCCTCGCGGGGCACGGCCAGCATCGCCTCGATGATCGGCAGACGGGTGACGTCCGCGGGGCGGACCTGAGTATCGACCATCGCTTCGCGGCGGGCAGCGTAATCGGCCATGCGGCTGAACTCTCCAGTTCGAAATCTTCCAGATCCGGTGATGCCACAGAAGTCTGCGCGCGGCAATGGCCTGACACCCCACGGTCGGGAAGGTATGGCAAGAGGGAAACAGGCCGCAGGGCGCTGTGCCTTGCCAGTCCGGCACCGGGCACGTAACCCTTTGCGCACCGATCCGAACCGCCCCGGTGGCTGTCCCAGTGGCTGCCATCCCAGGCGCCCAACTGACCTCACCGGAGGCCGCGTGCCGCCCCTCGTCCGCCCCGCCCCGTCCGTCGCCCTTCTGGGCTACCGGCTGGTTCTGACCCTCGCGGCCCCGGGGCTTGCCCTGCGGCTGCTGCGCGAGGGCGCCCGGGCGCGCGAGCGGCTCGGGCTGGCGGGACCGCGCGGGGCGCTGGAGCCGCGCGCGCCGACGGTCTGGCTGCATGGCGCCTCGAACGGCGAGCTGGCCTCGGCACGGCCGCTGATCGAGCGGCTGCTGGTGCGTCGGCCCGATCTGATGCTGGTGGTAACCTGCAACACCCTGACCGGGCGCGCGCTGGTCGCGGGCTGGAACCTGCCCCGGGTCGCGGTGCGGCTGGCGCCCTATGACTATGTTTGGACATTGCGGCGTTTCGCGGCGCGCTGGCAGCCGCGCGCGCTGATCCTGATCGAAAGCGAGCTTTGGCCGAACCGGCTGTGCGAGATGGCCCGGCAGGGCCGCCCGGTGCTGGTGGCGGGCGCGCGGCTTTCGGCGCGCAGCGCCGCGCGCTGGGGCCGGTTGCCGGGGCTTGCGCGGCGGCTGACCGGGGCGATCCGCTTTCTGTCGGCGCAGGATGCCGGGTCGCGCGACCGCTTCGCGGCACTTGGCCTGCCCGGCAACCGGATCGGCCCGGTGATCGACCTCAAGGCCTTCGCCCCCGCCCCGGCCCCCGATCCGGACGAGCTGGCCCGGCTTGCGCCGTGTCTGCCCCGCGACAGGACGGTGCTGGCGGCCTCGACCCATGAGGGCGAAGAGGCCCCCGTGCTGGCCGCCTTCGCCGCGCGGTACCGCGCCGATCCCGGCGCCCGCCTGATCCTGGCCCCGCGCCATCCGCGCCGCGCGCCCGAGATCGCCGCGTTGATCGCCCGGGCCGGGCTCGACCATGCCACACGCTCGAAAGGCGAAACCCCCGGCCCGGCCCGGCCGGTGCTGCTGGCCGACACGATGGGCGAGATGGCGCTTTGGGTCGCGCTGGCCGGGACCAGCTTCGTCGGCGGATCGCTGGTGCCGAAGGGCGGTCATACCCCCTTCGAGCCCGCGGCCGGGGGCTCGGCGATCCTGCACGGCCCCCATGTCGCGAATTTCGCCGACACCTATGCCAAGCTCGACCGCGCGGGCGCCGCGATCCCCGTCACCGGGGCCGAGGATCTGGCCGCCGCGCTGGCCGCGCTCGACGGCCCCGAACAGAGCCGCCGCGCCGCCCTTGCCCAACGCACGATCGCGGCGCTGAGGGCCGAGGCCCCCGGCCCCGACACGCTGGTCGATGCGCTCGACCGCCTGCTGACCGCCCCCGATGCAAAGGACCCCTGCCATGGCTGACCCGCTCTTTTCGCTCGACGATCTGGAAGAGGCCGCCCGGCTCGTCCATGCGCGGATGCCGCCCACGCCGCAGTACCCCTGGCCGCTGCTGGCCGAGGCGACAGGCGCCGAGGTCTGGGTCAAGCACGAGAACCACACCCCCACCGGCGCCTTCAAGCTGCGCGGCGCGCTCACCTTCATCGACTGGCTGGCCCGCACGCAACCCGACTGCCCCGGCATCGTCACCGCGACCCGCGGCAATCACGGTCAGGGTCAGGCGCTGGCCGCCCGCGCCGCCGGCATGACCGCGCGGATCTACGTGCCCGAGGGCAATTCGGTCGAGAAGAACGCCGCGATGCGGGCCTTCGGCGCAGATCTGCGGATCTTCGGCGCCGATTTCGACACTGCCCGCGAAGAAGCCTTCCGCGTCGCCGAAACCGAGGGGCTGGTCCCGGTGCCGCCCTTCCACCGCGAGCTGGTGCGCGGCGTCGCGACCTATGCGCTGGAGCTTTTCACCGCCCAGCCCGACCTGCACACCGTCTATGTGCCGATCGGCTGCGGGTCGGGCATCTGCGGCACCATCGCGGCGCGCGACGCGCTGGGGCTGTCGACCCGGATCGTCGGCGTGGTCTCGGAAAACGCCGATTGCGTGCTGCGTTCGATGGCCGCGAGCGATCTGGTCGAGACGCCCACCGCGCACACCTTCGCCGACGGGCTGGCGGTGCGGGTGCCGGTGGCCGAGGCCTTCGCGATCTATTCGGCGGGCGCCGAGCGCATCGTCTCGGTCTCGGACGAAGAGATTGCCGCGGCGATCCGGCTTTACTTCCGGGCGACCCATAACGTGGCCGAGGGCGCGGGTGCGGCCCCTCTGGCCGCGCTGATGCAGGAACGCGAGATGATGGCGGGGCGCCGGGTCGGCGTGATCCTTTGCGGCGGCAATATCGACAGCGCCTGGTTCGCCGAGGTGCTGGGGGGCGGCGTCCCCCAGCCCTGAGCCGTGGCCCGCGCGCTAGAGAAAACTCACCAGCTCGTGCTCGGTCTCGCAGGAGAGGCCGCAGGCGCCGGGCATGTAGATCGTCACGCTGCGTTCGTCGTGATATTCGGCGTCGGGGCGGAAGAAGCACTTGTCATGGGCGTCGAAGAACCCGCCCAGCAGCAGGCCCGCCTTGGGAAAGCAGAGCTGTTCCTGGCAAAGCTGGGCGGGGCCCAGCCGGCTTTCCAGCAGCCGCACGATGGCCTCGGGGTCGGTGTCGAAGATGTTCGTGCCCTGAAACCGCACCCCCGCCACCTTGCGTCCGGCGATGATGCAATTCAGCCCTCCGGGGCCGTATTCGCAAATCGGCACGGCAAGGCCACGATATTCCATCACCCGGCCGCGGCTGCCGCGATAGACATGCCCGGGCCTGCCAAGGCCCGGCTGCGCTTTCACGTCTTCGGGGGTCATCCCAAAGGACAATGACCCGAGCCCGTGCCCGGGGTGAACGGTCCAGAACATGTCTCCTCCCTTTTTACGGTATTATGGCCCAGGAAATGCAAGCTGCGAAGAGAATAACGCATATTGGGCCAATTCTGTGTGAACCGCCCCATTTCGCCCCAGCTCGGACCGATAAAGTCCGAAAGACTCGACAGGAAAGGGCCCGGCCCGAAAGTCCGAACCTGCAATCACGGCCCGTTCCAGCCGCCCCGGATCGCCCTGCCCAGGGCGCAGCGTGGCCAGCGTGACATGCGGGGAAAAACGCCGCCGTTCCGGCGACGCGCCCGCGCGCCGCGCGGCCGTTTCCAGCCGCGCCTGCAAATGGCAAAGCGCCGCGTTTTCGAGCAGACAGGCATGCAGATTTCTGGGCCGCGCCCCGCCGAAGAGCCCCAGCCCCGAAAGCGTAAGATCGAACCGATCGGCCCGGATCGCGGCAAAGGCCAGATGCACGTCCTCAAGCACCGGCTCGGGCAGCTCGCCCAGAAAAACAAGGGTGAGATGCAGGTTTTCCGGCGGCGCCGGGCGCCCCGAAGGCAGCCCGGCCTGAAGCCGCACGAGGCTTTCGCGGATCTCTGGCGGCAAGGCGATGGCGGCAAAGGCGCGGATCATGCGAAGGCTCCGGCAACGACCAGGTCGGCACTCGCGAAAGATGGCCGCCGACGCGCCGCGTTTCAACCCGTGCGTGTTTCTAATCTTGCTTGCGCCTATTACGATTTACCTTTCTGGGTCATGCGTTACAGGTCGAAACGGAATTTCTTCCCGATAACCGACGAAATCATGAACCCGTATTTAAAATCGATCTAAAACGCTCTGCAAAGTCGGCCTGCCGGAAGACCCAATCGGGGACCGGGCGCATCGCTTTCTGCGCCGCACCTCGATTTCTGACGGTTTCATGACAGCCATTGCGGCGGTCGCCCACCGTTTCGATCCTATTCCGGCAAAAGGCTTTCGATCCGCGCGGTCAGCTTGGCCGATTTCGGCGTCGTGAACGCGCCATAGGTCGCGACCGGGCTGCCCTCGCCGTCCAGCAGCACCTTGTTGAAATTCCAGCCGGGGGTGAACCCATGCGCCTCTGCCATCCAGCGGTAGAAGGGATGCGCCTCGGGGCCCTTCACATGGGTGATCTCGGTCATCGGCAGGGTCAGCCCGAAATTGACCTCGCAGAACTCCTTGACCGCGGCCTCGTCGGCCAATTCCTGGTTGAAGTCGTCGGACGGGACCGCCAGCACCACCAGCCCGCGCGGGCCGTACCGGTCCTGAAGCGCCTGCAACCCGTCATATTGCGGGGTGAAGCCGCATTGCGAGGCGGTGTTGACCACCAGCACCGGCTGGCCATGAAAGGCCGAAAGGTCGATCTCGCCGCCGTCGATCGAGGCGAACCGAAAGCCGTCTGCCGCGCCCGGACCGGCGCACAGGAGAACAGCCGCGACAACCGGAAGTATGGCAGGGCGCATCGGGGATCATCCATGTGCTGTATTCGTGCGAAACTGCACCTATTCCGTCGCGCCCTCGGGTCAAGCGCGGAGTTGCAATCCCGAGCCGGGCGCATAAGTATCGCCCTGTCCTGCCAACAGGATTTTCGAATGATCCGCTACGCGCTTACCTGTGCCGACGGGCACCGCTTCGAAAGCTGGTTCCAGTCGGCCTCGGCCTTCGACACGCTGCTGTCCGGCGGCCATGTGACCTGTGCGGTCTGCGGCAATGGCACCGTCTCGAAGGCACTGATGGCGCCGAACGTCGCGACCGACCGGCCCGGGGCCGATCCCGCCCCGCCCGAACGGACGCAATCGGCGCCGACGCTTTCGGCCCCGGCACACCCGGCCGAACAGGCCCTGGCGGATCTGCGCAAACGCATCGAGGAAAAGTCCGACTATGTCGGGCTTCGCTTCGTGCAGGAGGCGCGCGACATGCATGCCGGCCTCAGCCCCGCACGCCCGATCCATGGCGAAGCCCGCGCCGACGAGGCACTGCGGCTGATCGAGGACGGAATCCCGGTCGCGCCCCTGCCCTTCCTGCCCAGCCGCAAGACCAATTGAAGGACCCCGCCATGACCCCTCTGATCACCGGCGCGAACCGGGGCATCGGCCTCGGATTGCTGCAACTCTATGCCGGGCGCGGCCTCGCGCCCATCGGCACCGCCCGGACCGACGCTCCGCCCCGGGTCGAGGGCGCGCGCTGGATGCCGCTCGATGTGACCGACTCCAAGGCGCAGCGCGGGTTGGCCGAAAGCCTGGGCGACGCCGCGCTCGACCTTCTGGTCTGCAACGCGGGCGCCTTTCTCGACCGCAACCAGACGCCGGACGACGGCTATCCGCCCGAGATGTGGGCGCAGATGTTCGCGACCAACGTGACCGGCGTCTTCCTGACCGTGCAGGCGATGCTGCCCCTGCTGAGCCGGTCGGACCGGCCGCGGATCGCCATCATCTCGTCGCAGATGGCCTCGGACGAACGTGCGCCCGGCGGGTCCTATATCTATCGCGCCTCGAAGGCGGCCGCGCTCAATCTCGGGCGCAACCTCGCCACCGACCTGAAACCGCGCGGCATCGCCGTCGGCATCTACCATCCCGGATGGGTGCGCACCGACATGGGCGGCGAAGGCGGCGATATCTCGGCCGATCAAGCGGCAGAGGGGCTGGCCGCCCGGTTCGAGGCGCTGAGCCTCGAGACGACCGGCTGTTTCGAGACCTGGGACGGGCGCCCCCATCCCTATTGATCTTGCCCTCCGGCGCGCCTTCCCATAGAGCATCCCGGAACGAAAGCGCAGGGACGAGACGGGCGACGATGCCGGTTCTGGTGATGAAATTCGGGGGCACCTCGGTGGCCGATCTCGCGCGGGTCAGGAATGCCGCCGAGAAGGTCAAGCGCGAGGTCGAGCGGGGCTATGACGTGATCGTCGTGGTCTCGGCCATGTCCGGCAAGACGAACGAGCTGGTGGGCTGGGTCGAACAGACCTCGCCGCTGTTCGACGCACGCGAATACGATGCCGTCGTGAGTTCCGGCGAGAACGTGACCGCCGGGCTGATGGCGCTGACGCTGCAGGAAATGGACGTGCCCGCGCGCAGCTGGCAGGGCTGGCAGGTGCCGCTGAGGACCAGCTCGGCCCATTCGGCGGCGCGAATCGAGGCCATTCCGCGCGCCAATATCGACCAGAAATTCGCCGAGGGCATGAAGGTCGCGGTGGTCGCGGGCTTTCAGGGCATCAGCTCCGAGGGCCGCATCACCACGCTGGGGCGGGGCGGGTCGGACACCACGGCCGTGGCCTTTGCCGCCGCCTTCGACGCGGTGCGCTGCGACATCTATACCGATGTCGACGGGGTCTATACCACCGACCCGCGGATCGAGGACAAGGCGCGCAAGCTCGACCGTATCGCCTTCGAAGAGATGCTGGAACTCGCGAGCCTCGGCGCCAAGGTGCTGCAGACCCGCTCGGTCGAGCTGGCGATGCGCTACAAGGTGAAATTGCGGGTGCTTTCCAGTTTCGAGGACACCGACGAAAACTCGGGCACGCTCGTCTGCGACGAGGAGGATATTGTGGAACAGAACGTGGTTTCCGGCGTCGCCTATTCGCGCGACGAGGCCAAGATGACCCTGATCTCGGTGGCCGACCGCCCCGGCATCGCCGCCGCGATCTTCGGGCCGCTGGCCAAGGCGGGCGTCAATGTCGACATGATCGTGCAGAACATCTCGGAAGAGGGGCGCACCGACATGACCTTCTCCTGTCCGGTCAATCAGGTCGCGCGTGCCCGCGAGGCCATGAACAAGACCAAGGACGCGGGCGAGGTCAATTTCCGCGAGCTGGTTGCCGATACCGACGTGGCCAAGGTTTCGGTCGTGGGCATCGGGATGCGCAGCCATGCGGGCGTCGCCTCGACAATGTTCGATGCGCTCGCCGCCGAAGGAATAAACATCCGGGTCATTACAACTTCCGAGATCAAGATTTCCGTCCTGATCGACCGGAAATATATGGAACTTGCCGTGCAAGCCCTCCATGATGCGTTCGGATTGGAAAACGCAGCCTGACGCGGGGGCAGATGCCCGACCCGACTGAGAGTGCAAGCCGTAGGCTGCTTGTTCGCCTGCGCGAGGCCCTTGCCGAGCCGGCAGCGGGCCAGGAACGGCTGGACCGGATCACGGCGCTGATCGCCGGACAGATGGGCACGCATGTGTGCTCGATCTACCTGTTTCGCGATGCCGACACGCTGGAACTTTGCGCCACCGAGGGGCTTAAGCCCGAGTCGGTGCACCAGACCCGGCTGCGCGTGGGCGAAGGTCTGGTCGGCCGCGTCGCCAAGACCGCCCGCCCGATCAATACCGGCAACGCGCCCCAGGAACGCGGCTTCCGTTACATGCCCGAGACCGGCGAGGAAATCTTCTCGGCCTTCCTCGGCGTGCCGATCCAGCGGCTGGGCGAACGGCTGGGTGTGCTGGTGGTGCAGTCCAAGGAAGCCCGGCAATATTCCGACGACGAGGTCTATGCGCTGGAAGTCGTGGCCATGGTGCTGGCCGAGATGACCGAGCTGGGGGCCTTCGTCGGCGAGGGCGAGGCGCTGGCGGCGCTGCACCAACGGCCGGTAATGTTCCAGGGCACGGTCGGTCAGGAGGGCGTGGCGGTCGGCCATGTCTGGCTGCACGAGCCGCGCGTCGTCATCACCAACCCCATCGCCGACGATTTCGAGACCGAGATGCGGCGGCTTCACGAGGCCGTGGACCGGCTGCGCGTCACCGTCGATGAAATGCTGAACGCGGCGCCGGGCGGCGACAAGGACCAGCTGCAGGTGTTGGAAGCCTACCGCATGTTCGCCAATTCCCGCGGCTGGAAGCGGCGGATGGAAGAAGACATCGCCCGCGGCCTGTCGGCCGAGGCGGCAGTGGAAAAGGAACAGTCGGCCGCGCGCGCGCGCATGCAGACCGTGCCCGACCCCTATCTGCGCGAGCGGCTGCACGATCTCGACGACCTGTCGAACCGGCTGTTGCGCATCCTGACCGGCCAGGGCGAGCATACCGGCGCCGAGCGTCCGGCCGACCCGATCCTGATCGCGCGCAATATCGGGCCGGGCGAATTGCTGGATTACGGCCGGTCGCTGCGCGGCGTGGTGCTGGAAGAGGGCTCGGTCGGCAGCCATGCCGCCGTCGTCGCCCGCGCGCTGGCGATCCCGCTGATCGTCAATGCCCAGCGGATCACCACCGAGGCGCTGAACGGCGACCCGATCCTCGTCGATGGCGAACAGGGCATCGTGCATCTGCGCCCCGAGGAAACCGTCGCGACCGCCTTCAACGACAAGATCGCGATGCAGGCCAAAGCGCAGCAGCGCTATGCCACGATCCGAAAGGAACCGGCGCTGACGCTGTGCGGCCAGCGGATCGCGCTGCACATGAATGCGGGCCTGATGGCCGACCTGCCCTCGCTGGAAAGCTCGGGCGCCGAGGGCGTGGGCCTGTTCCGCACCGAGTTGCAGTTTCTGGTCCGCTCGAAGGTGCCGAAGCGCAGCGAGGTCGCGGCGCTTTATGCCCGGGTGATGGATGCGGCCGAGGGCAGGCGCGTGGTGTTCCGCACCCTCGATATCGGGTCGGACAAGGTGCTGTCCTACATGAAGCCGCAGGACGAGCCGAACCCCGCGCTTGGCTGGCGCGCGATCCGGGTGGGGCTCGACCGGCCCGGGGTGCTGCGGATGCAGCTGCAGGCGCTGATCCGGGCCGCGAACGGGCGGCCGCTGTCGGTGATGTTCCCTTTCGTGGCCCAGCTCGACGAATTCCGCATCGCGCGCGACCATCTGATGTGCGAGATCGACCGCGAGGGGCGGCTGGGCCGCCCGCTGCCCGAAAAGGTCGAGATCGGCGCGATGCTGGAAACGCCCTCGATGGCGTTCTCGCCCCGGCAATTCTACGAAGAGGCCGACTTCATCTCGATCGGCGGCAACGACCTGAAACAGTTCTTCTTCGCCGCCGACCGCGAGAACGAGCGGGTGCGGCGGCGGTATGATACGCTGAATGTGAGCTTCCTGAGCTTCCTCGAACAGATCGTCAAGCGTTGCGAGGATACCGGCACGCCGCTGTCTTTCTGCGGCGAGGATGCGGGCCGGCCGGTCGAGGCGCTGTGTTTCGCTGCCATCGGGCTGCGGTCGCTGTCGATGCGCCCGGCCTCGATCGGGCCGGTCAAGCATATGCTGAGGCGCAGCAATCTGGCCGAGGCCCGCGCGGTGATCGACACGGCGCGCGCCAGCGGCGCGCAATCGGTCCGCCCGGCGATCATGGACTGGCTGAGACGCCGCGACTGATCCGGACCGCGCCAGACATCGCAGTGCGCCCTGGCCCCGCGCCGACCGGCCCCCGCCGGGGCGGCGGCCATGGACGAAACGCGCGGGTCTGGCGGCCGGGATCGGGCGCCGCGCATGGGACGCATTCACGCAATCGACGGCGGCCGGGTCGGGCTCCGCCCCGGGGCCGAGGGCAGGATCTAGGCCGACGCGGCCGGAAACTCCTCGGACAGATCGAGCGGCGCAGCACCGAACCCGCCGATGTCGAGGTCGTTTTGCAGGGCGTTCTCCAGATCGCTGTCGAGCCCGCCCGGATCGAAGGGGAAATCCCCGGTCCCAAGATCGAGCCCCCCCGCCGGGAATCCCTCGGCCGCGAAGTCGAGCCCGCCCTCTTCGGCCGCCTCGCCGAAGGGGAAGCCGCCCGCGTCCAGCGGCAGGTCGGCCCCGATCTGCAGCGGATCGCCCCCGGGCAGACCCGTGCCCAAACCGCCCTCGTCCAGCATGCCGCCGCCAAAGCCGGGTTCGTCCGCCGCGCCGGCCTCGCTGTCGAGCTTGATCGCGCGGTCGCCATGGGCCTGGCCAAGGCGACCGCCCGCGATCACCACGCCGCCCGGCCCTTCGAGCTGGACCGCGCCCAGTGCCGCAGAGGGCAGCGGCAGCAGATCGCCGGGTTTCAGCCGCGCGATTCCGGCCGCCGACATCCGGGTCCGCCAGAGCACCGCGTTCAGCGACAGCTCGGCCCCCAGCACCCCGGCGCGCAGCGCCTCGGGCCAGGGCCGCGCAACCTTGTCCGCGGGTTTCGGCCGCGCCACAGGCGCCGCCTCGGGCAAGGCGATGATCAGGCCGCCGCTGCGCCCGCGCCCGGCCACAAGCTTCAGCCGATAGAGCCGGTAACGTCCCGCCGCCATCAGCAAGGGCACATGGCGCGGATCGTCGATCCGTGCGCCCTGGGCAAAGCCGCTGGCCCAGTCGGCGCCGCTGGCCTCTTTCATGGCGCGCGCGAAGCGGGTCAGAATCGGATCGGTCAGATCGGCCAGAACCGCCGCGTCGGTCGCGGTCAGGGTCCGCGCGGGCGGCGCGGTTTCCGACAGGAAACCCACCAGCCGCCATTCCAGCAGCGCCATCGCCAAATCCGCGGAATAGACCACGAGGCCAAGCCGTCCGTCGGGGCCGCGCAGCAGGATCGGCAACGACTCGTCGGTCACCTCGGCCTCGATCTCCGGCAGACCGGTCCGTTCGGCCTTGCACTCCTCGACCAGGGCGGTCAGCCCGAAAGCCTCGCGCGTAGCGCGTGCCGTTTCAAGCCGCATCGCCGCGACCCCGTCGCTGCCGCCGCCCCGCGCCCCGCCCAGCGACACCCGGTCTTCACCGAGGATTCGCCGCAGGATTGCCTGATGTCCGTTCTCTGCCATGTCGCGCCCGTTCTCGATCGCCGTTCCCGAAGGGTTCTTCCCGGTGATAGACCGCTCAAGGTTTAGAAAGGGTTGCCTCTAAAATGCGACCGATTTCAGGCCGCCTCGGCACAGCGGCTCGGAAGCGTCACGCGGAAGGCCGCCCCGCCCCGCCCCGGCAGATAGACGATGGACCCGCCAAGCCGGACCATGATCTCGCGGCAGATCGCAAGCCCCAGCCCCGCGCCGCCCGCCTTGCGCGGATCGGACAGGCGCGAGAATTTCTCGAAGATGATCGACTGGCTGCGGTCGGGGATGCCGCTGCCATTGTCGATGAAATCGACGGCCACGCGGCCCTCGGCCTCGGTCACCGAAATGGTCAGGACCGGATCGGCGGCATCGCAGTATTTCTGCGCATTCGACACGAGGTTGATGAAGACCTGGCTCAGCCGGTCGCCATCGGTGATCAGGTCCACCCGCTCGGCCGCCGGATCGCGACGGATCGCCATCGGCGCCCGGCCCGACCTCCCCCCGGCCGCAGCCACAGACCGGTCCAGCAGATCCGAAAGGCTGACCGGCTGCGGATGCAGCGACACCTGGCCGTTTTCCAGCACCGAAAGATCCAGCAGGTCGTCGAGCAACCGGGTCAGCCGCATGCTTTCCTGATGGATGATCCGCGAATAATCGGCCAGCCGCTCGGGCGGCAGCGCATCGTCTTCCATCAGGATCTCGGAAAAGGCCCGGATCGAGGTCATCGGCGTGCGCAGCTCGTGGCTGATCTGGCTGAGAAAGGCGTCCTTCTGCACCGACAGCTCGGTCAGCTTTTCGTTGACCTCGCGCAGCTGCCGGGCGGTGCGGGCCAGTTCCTCGGACTTGGCCTCGAGCTGGCTGGAATATTCCATCATCTGCGCGGTTTCGTCGGCGACCTTCATCAGATCCTCGACCGAGACCGACGACCGCCCGACGATCTGGCCGACCATGGCATGGGCCGTGGCCGCGCCCACCGACCCGGCCAGCTTGCGTTCCAGCGTGCGCAGGAATTCGGGGGTCGTATCGGGCAGATAGCCCTGCTTGCCCTGATCGGCCGCGGCGCGCTGGAACAGCCGCTGGGCATCGTCGGCACCGAGGATGCGCTGCGCCATCAACAACAGGTCCTCGGCCTCGGCCCGGCCCTGGCTCCAGCCCTGCCCGGCGGGCGAATGGTCGAACACGTTGACGAACTGGGCCGCCTGCAGCCGCTCCATGGGACCGGGGAAATCCAGCAGCGACACCAGCGTGAAGGCCAGCGCATTGGCCCCCATCGAGAACACCACCGCATGGACAAGCGGATCGAGCCCGTCGAGCCCGAACAGCCCCTGCGGCCGCAGCCAGCCGATGCCCCAGGGGCCGTCGGCCAGCAGCCCCGCGCTCATCACCGCGCCCTCGCCGAAGCTGGGCAGGAACAACGTGTAGGCCCAGAGCGCGAACCCGAGGGTCAGCCCGGCCAGGGCGCCTGCCCGGGTTGCGCCGCGCCACAGGATGCCGCCCAGAAGCGCAGGCAGGAACTGGGCCACGCCCGCAAACGAGATCAGCCCGATCTCGGCCAGCGCCTCGCTTCCGCCGGTCAGCCGGTAGTAGAGATAGCCCAGCAGCAGCACCCCCCCGATCGAGAGCCGCCGCGCGCGCAACACCAGCGTGCGGACATCGCCCGACATGGTGGCGCCCGCCCGCGTCCAGTGCAGGAAAAGCGGCATGACGATATGGTTCGAGACCATGGTCGACAGCGCGATGGCGGCCACGATCACCATCGAGGTGGCCGACGAGAACCCGCCCAGAAAGGCCAGCGTCGCCAACCCGTCCCGGCCCTGCGCCAGCGGCAGGGTCAGAACGAAAAGATCGGGGTTGGCGCCGGGCGGCATCTCGGCCAGCCCGATCGCGGCGATGGGCACCACGAACAGGCTCATCAGGAAGACATAACCCGGAAAGGCCCAGGCCGCGGTCGCCAGATGGCGTTCGTCCTCGTTCTCGACCACCAGCACCTGGAACATCCGGGGCAGCGTCAGGATCGCGGCGCCCGCCAGGAAGGTCAGCCCGATCCAGCGGCCCGGCGCCACCGGCATGCCCGCCAGCGGCGAGGCCTCGATCCGGTCCAGCGTCGCCTGCGCGCCGCCGCCGATGCCCCAGACCACGAAGATGCCGACCGCCAGCAGCGCAATGAGCTTGACCACCGCCTCGACCGCGATGGCGGTGACGACGCCGTGATGGCGTTCGTTGGCATCGAGATTGCGGGTGCCGAAGAAGACGGTGAAGACCGCGAGCCCCACGGCGACACTGAAGGCCGCGGCATTCAGGTCGACCACCTGCCACGGCCCCGGCGCACCGGCGGCGGCAAAGACCGCGAAGGACAGAGTGACCGATTGCAGCTGCAGCGCGATATAGGGCGTCGTTCCCACCACCGCGATCAGCGTGACGATCACTCCCAGCATGTTCGACTTGCCATAGCGCGACGAGATCAGATCGGCGATCGAGGTGATCCGCTGGGTCTTCCCGATCCGCACGAGCTTTCGAAGCGTCCACCACCAGCCGATCAGCACCAGCGTCGGCCCCAGATAGATGGTGACGAATTCCAGCCCCGAGCGCGCCGCGTAGCCGACCGCACCATAGAAGGTCCAGGCGGTGCAGTAGACCGACAGCGACAACGTGTAGACCAGAGGCGAGCGCAGCCAGGCATTGCTGCCGCGCCTGCCGCCGCGCTCGGCCAGGAAGGCGACGCCGAAAAGGATCGCCACGTAAAAAAGACAGATCGCGACGAGCATGTCGAAGGCGATCATCGGGCGCCCTCCGACGGGTCGGCTGTGGGCTCGGAGACGGGGGGCTCGGAGGCGGGGGGCTCGGAGGCCAGCTCTGCGCCCTCGGGCGGGGCCGCGCGCGCGAGCCGGGCGGACACGAAGGCCGAGGCAAGGATCAGCCCGAACCAGGCGCTGAACAGATAGATCAGCATGCCCGCCCCGAGCCCGTCGCGGGCATCGAGCGCGGGGACCAGAAACAGCGCCGCCCCCAGCACCGGCAACAGCCGCGCCATGTCCGCGAGCCGCCGCCGCCGATACCCCTCGCGGGCCAGGAACAGCGGCGCGCGGGCCATCTCAGGCGCCCGTCAGTTCCCGCACCGAGGCCAGAACCTCGGTATTCGAGAACGGCTTGGCCATGAAGCGGCTCGCCCCCATCCGTTCGGCCAGATCGCGGTCCTTAACCTGCCCCTTGGCCGTCAGCATCAGCACCGGCAATGCGCCAAGCCCCGCATCGGCGCGGATGTCGCGCAGGATGTCGAAGCCCGACCGGCCGGGCAGCATCACGTCGAGAATGACGATATCGGGCCGGGTCTCGGCGACCCGGTCGAAGGCGGTGGTGCCGTCGGCATGGGTATCGACGCGCCAGCCGTCTCGGGCCAGGATGAACCGGATCGCCTCGATGATGTTCGGCTCGTCCTCGATCAGCAGGACACGCTTGTCCATCCCCGGTCTCTCCCCTCCCCGTGCGGGCGTTCGTGCCCCGCTTGTCTGTCGACTATCATCCCAAAGCCTGTCCCTGTCAAAACCCGACATCAGAAGCCGTTCGCCAGGATCGAGGGCTCGCGCCGCGCGACGCAGCCGCGACGCGGGCAGATCCGGCAGGACGTGCCGACCGGCTGCGCCGCCATCCGCGGCAGCGCGACAGTGCCCTCGGGCAGGATCAGCATCGCCGCCTCCAGCACCTGCGGCCCGTCGAAGCCCGCCGCCAGAACCGGCTGGCAGATCGCATAGGTCAGAAAGCGTTGCGGTGTCGCCCCGCCCAGTTCGACCACCGCGCGGACCGGCGCCATCGGCCGCGACAGCGCCTGGTAAAGCGGCCAGAGCGGACAGGCCGCGCCGAAGCGGGGCAGCGAAAACCCCTCGACCGGCTTGCGGAAGGTCAGCGTGCCCGAGCCGTCGCAGGCCACCAGCCCCACGGGCCCGCCCGCGCGATCCTCGGGCAGCGCGGCCAGCCGCCGGAACGCCGCCCCCGGATCGACGCCGAAGGCCTGGGCCAGCGCCCCCGGATCGAGGGCCGCCCCCCGCGCCGCCTCGGAAAACCGCTGAAGCGGCATCAGCTCGGCATCGCGCCGGTAGCGTTTCAGATGCGCCAGCGCCAGTTCCCGCGCGGGTCCCGAGGTCAGCTCGCGCGCCTCGGCCACGATCCGCGCCGGATCGGGCGGCAGGCTGCGTTCCAGTTCCGGCAGATGCCAGTCGCGGGCGCGCAGGAAGGCCTCGACCTCCTCCTGCGGCGAGGACTGCACCCCGGGATCTTCGGTGCCCTCGTCGAGATAGGCGACCAGCGCCTGCGCGCCCTCGGCGAGGCGGCGGCTGTCGTCGCTGAGGTTGCGGTGAAAGCGGCGCTGCCAGTCGGGGTCGATATCCTCGGTATCCGCGAGGATTGCCGCGGTCGAGCGGATCGCGGTCACGGCCGAGATCACCTCGTGCAGCGAGGCCGACAGAAACGGGTCATGGGTCATGCGGTCGGTCAGCATCTCGACCGTGCGTTCCAGCTCGCGCACGCGGCGGTGCCGGTCCGCGATCAGCCCGGCCCAGCCCGGAAACCGGCCCGCGAATTCCTCGAGCCGCGGCAGATCGGCCTCGGCCTCGTCATGGCCTGCGGCGGCCTCACGCAAGGTCTCGATCAGGGCGGCGGCCGCGCCCTCGGTCAGGGCCGAGGCCTCGACGCCCAGGTTGCGGGCCAGCTCGACCAGGAGCTTTCCGCCGATTCTGCGACGATTGTGCTCGATGAGATTCAGATAGGACGGGGATATTCCGGCGAGACGGGCCAGATCGGCCTGGCGCATGCCGATCATCGTGCGGCGTTCGCGAATCCGGGTGCCGGTCAGCGCGCTGCGGGGCATCGCGATTTCCCGTTGCCCGACAAGGGCTTTCTGCACCTGCAAGACAATTTATTGACTCCCCTCCCAAAGCCCCTGTGTAATTGTTTACAAAAAAATCCTGCAAGGAAAAGCAGTTGTTGCCTTATTTTCGCGGCACCCCCGATACTGAATGTGCTTTGTAAAGCGCTGGGCTCCGGCAAGAGGAGGCAGGGGCCCGACATTCAAGCATCACGGGAGGATGCCCATGACGAAATCGACCCTGACACGCCGCGGCGTGATCAAGACAGGTGCGTATGCCGGCGCCGGACTGGCGCTGCCCACCATCTTCACCTCGCGGGCCCGGGCCTTCACCAACGCCCCCAGCGGAAACACCGTCACCTTCGGCTTCAACGTGCCGCAGACCGGCCCCTATGCCGACGAGGGGCTCGACGAGCTGCGCGCCCAGGAACTGGCGGTCGAGCATCTGAACGGCATGGGCGATGGCGGCATGCTGAACACCTTCAGCTCGAAGGCGCTGGACGGCACGGGCATCCTCGGCAAGCAGGTCGAATACGTGACCGGCGATACCCAGACCAAGTCGGACGCCGCCCGTGCCTCGGCCAAGGCGATGATCGAGAAGGACGGCGTCGTCATGATCAACGGCGGTTCGTCCTCGGGCGTCGCGGTCGCGGTGCAGGGCCTCTGCCAGGAGGCCGGCATCATCTTCATGGCGGGCCTGACCCATTCCAACGACACCACCGGCAAGGACCGCAAGAAGAACGGCTTCCGCCACTTCTTCAACGCCTACATGTCGGGCGCGGCGCTCGCGCCGGTGCTGGAAAAGGCCTACGGGACCGACCGCCGCGCCTATCACCTGACCGCCGATTACACCTGGGGCTACACCCAGCAGGAATCGATCCAGGCCTCGACCGAGGCGATCGGCTGGGAAACCGTCAACAACGTTCTGACCCCGGTCGGCGCGGGCGATTTCTCGTCCTATATCGCGCCGGTGCTGAACTCGGGCGCCGATGTGCTGGTTCTGAACCATTACGGCGGCGACATGATCAACTCGATCACCCAGGCGGTGCAGTTCGGCCTGCGTGACAAGCAGGTCAACGGCAAGCAGTTCGAGATCGTGGTGCCGCTTTATTCCGAGCTGATGGCCGAGGGCGCGGGCGACAACATCAAGGGCGTCTACGGCTCGATGAACTGGAACTGGCAGCTTTCCGATCCGGGCACCAAGGCCTTCGTGAAATCCTTCGGCGAGAAATACGGCCGCCCGCCGTCGAACTCGGCCCATACCTGCTACGTGCAGACGCTGCTTTACGCAGATGCGGTGGCGCGTGCGGGGTCGTTCGACCCTTGCGCTGTGGCCGAGGCGCTGGAAGGCTTCGAATTCGACGGCATGGGCAACGGTCCCGTCCTCTACCGCGCCGAGGATCACCAGTGCTTCAAGGACGTGCTGGTCATGAAGGGCAAGGACAACCCGTCGACCAAGTACGACATCCTCGAGATCGTCGAGGTCACCCCGGTCGACCACGTCACCTATCCGCCGGATCACCCGATGTTCGGCGGCGCCGAGGCGACCCTCGGCCAGTGCAACAACGGCGCCTGAGCGCCCGCCCTCTTGCCTGACATACCGGCCGGGCCGCGCCTTTCCCGCGCGGCCCGGACCGCGCCCCGGACCCGGCGGGTCCGACGCTCCCTCAATGCACGGATGGGACCATGGACGCCATTATCCTTCAAATCCTGAACGGGCTCGACAAGGGCTCGGCCTATGCGCTGATCGCGCTGGGGCTTACGCTGATCTTCGGCACGCTGGGGGTCGTGAACTTCGCCCATGGCGCGCTGTTCATGATCGGCGCCTTCTGCGCCGTGACGATGCAGCGCCTGCTGAGCCTGTCCTATGAAGAGATCGACCCGACCCGGACCGATTTTCTGGGCAATCCGCTGAAGGTCGAGGTGCCCTATGTCGAACACTGGTTCGGCCCCGATCTGGGAGGTGCGATCATCGACTGGTCGGTGCCCCTGGGCATCCTGCTGGCCATTCCGGTGATGATCGGGCTCGGCTTTGCGATGGAGCGCGGGCTGATCAAGCATTTCTACAAGCGGCCGCATGCCGACCAGATCCTGGTGACCTTCGGCCTCGCGATCGTGCTGCAGGAGATCATCAAGTATTTCTTCGGCGCCAATCCGATCCAGACCGGCGCGCCTGCAGCCTTTTCCGGCAGCTTCGATTTCGGCACGCTCCTGGGCTTCGATCCCAATGTCATCATCTATCCCTACTGGCGGATGGTCTATTTCCTGTTCTCGCTGGTGATCATCGGCGGCGTCTTCGCCTTTTTGCAATTCACCACCTTCGGGATGGTGGTCCGCGCGGGCATGGCCGACCGCGAGACGGTGGGCCTGCTGGGCATCGACATCGACCGCCGCTTCACCCTGATGTTCGGGCTGGCCGCCGCGGTCGCGGGGCTGGCGGGCGTGATGTACACCCCGATCCTGGCGCCGAACTACCACATGGGCATGGATTTCCTCGTGCTCAGCTTCGTCGTCGTCGTCGTCGGCGGCATGGGCTCGCTGCCCGGCGCGGTTCTGGCGGGCTTCATGCTGGGCATCCTGCAAAGCTTCGCCTCGATGAACGAGGTGAAAAGCCTGATCCCCGGCATCGACCAGGTGATCATCTACCTCGTGGCAATCGTGATCCTGCTGACCCGCCCGCGCGGGCTGATGGGCCGCAAGGGCGTGATGGAGGACTGACCCAATGTTCGGACTGAGTGCCAGAGATACCCGTTTCCTGCTGATCGTGATCGCCCTCACCCTGCTGACCCCGATCCTTCTGCAACCCTTCCCCGAAGGATCGAGCCTTGCCCAGTTCAACGCGGGCTATCCCGACCTGATGCAGAAATTCGCGATCTTCGGGATCTTCGCCATCGGCTTCAACATCCTGTTCGGGCTGACCGGCTACCTGTCCTTCGGCCATGCCGCCTTCCTGGGCGTGGGATCGTACACGGTGGTCTGGATGTACAAACTGCTGGGCTACAACGTGCTGCCGGGGCTTTTGCTGTCGGTGGTGATCTCGGCCGCCTTCGCCCTGCTGATCGGCTTCATCTCGCTGCGCCGCTCGGGCATCTATTTCTCGATCCTGACGCTGGCCTTCGCGCAGATGAGCTATAACCTCGCCTATTCGGTGCTGACGCCGATCACCAACGGCGAGACCGGGCTGCAGGTCTATGCCAGCGATCCGCAGATCCTTGCGGGCAGCGGCGCGCCCACCAGCCCGCATCTCTTCGGTCTGGTGATGCGCAACTCGGCCCAGGTCGATCTGGGCGGCTGGGTCTTCACCTTCAACGTGGGTTACTATTTTTGCGCGGTGATCGCGATCCTGGCCTTCTATCTCAGCCTCAGGATCTTCCGCTCGCCCTTCGGGATGATGCTGCGCGCGATCAAGACCAACCAGACGCGCATGAACTATACCGGGCTCAACTCGCGCCCCTATACGCTGGCGGCCTTCGTGATCTCGGGCATGTATGCGGGACTTGCGGGCGGGCTGCTGGCCGCGATGGACCCGCTGGCGGGCGCCGAGCGGATGCAGTGGACCGCCTCGGGCGAGGTCGTGCTGATGACCATCCTCGGCGGCGCGGGCACCCTGATGGGGCCGGTGCTGGGCGCGGGCTTCATCAAGTATTTCGAGAACATCTTCTCGAAGATCAACGACGGCATCCTGCATGGCTGGTTCGCGGTCCTGCCCGACGGGATCGAGGATTTCATCGTCGCCTGCTTCCACCCCTTCGTGGGCAAGGGCTGGCACCTGACGCTGGGCATCCTGTTCATGCTGGTGGTGATCTTCCTGCCCGGCGGGCTGGTCGAGGGGATGCAGCGGATCTGGCGGCTGGTGCGGCGGCGCAAGTCCGGCGGGCCCAAGCGCAAGGACCCCGAACACCGCCCGACCGCCGCCCCGCACATGGCCGAATGAGGAGAACGAGCGATGGGCATTCTTGAAGTCAAGGGCGTCAACAAGCGCTTCGGCGGGTTGCAGGCGCTGGGCGACGTGAACCTCTCGGTCGCCGAGAACACCGTGCATGCGATCATCGGGCCGAACGGCGCGGGCAAGTCGACGCTGCTGAACTGCCTGGTCGGCAAGCTGATCCCCGATACCGGATCGGTGATGTTCGACGGCCAGTCGGTGCTGGGGCGCAAGCCGCACGAAATCAACCAGCTGGGCATTTCCCGGGTGTTCCAGACACCCGAGATCTTCGGCGACCTGACGGTGCTGGAAAACGTACTGATCCCCTGTTTCGCCAAGCGCGACGGGGCGTTCCGGATGCATGCCTTCGAATCCGTGGCCCATGAAAGGGACATCGTGGCCCGGGCCGAACAGATGCTGGACGACGTCAACATGCTGGACAAGGCCGGCATGCAGGCCTCGAGCCTGTCGCGCGGCGACAAGCGGCGGCTGGAAATGGCGATGTGTCTTGTGCAGGAGCCCAAGCTGCTGCTGCTGGACGAGCCCACGGCCGGCATGGCCCGGGCCGATACCAACAACACCATCGACCTGCTGAAAGACATCAAGGCCACGCGCAACATCACCATGGCGATCATCGAGCATGACATGCATGTCGTGTTCAGCCTGGCCGACCGGATCACGGTCCTGGCCCAGGGAACGCCGCTGGTCGAGGACGTGCCCGAGAAGATCAAGGGCCATCCGAAGGTGCAGGAAGCCTATCTCGGCCAGGCGCATTGAGGGGGATCAGATGAACGTCAAACCCGACTTCAACAAGAACGCCAACCAGGCCGCGACGGCACCGGCCTTTCTGTCCGTCTACGACCTGCACGCCTATTACGGCGAAAGCTACATCGTGCAGGGTGTCAGCTTCAACGTCCACGAGGGCGAGATCCTGGCGCTTCTGGGCCGCAACGGCGCAGGCAAGACCTCGACGCTGCGCGCCATCGCCCGGCTGGCTAGCCCCCAGGTCACCTATGGCGAGATCTGGCTCGACCATGCGCCCCTGCACAGGATGGCCGCCCATCAGGCCAGTGCGGCGGGCCTGGGGCTGGTGCCCGAAGACCGGCGGATCATTCCGGGCCTCACCGTCGAGGAAAACCTGCAGCTTGCCCAGATCGTGCCGCCCGTGGGCTGGTCGCTCGACCGGCTTTACGATCTTTTCCCCCGGCTCGGCGAACGCCGGAAACAGGAAGGCGTGACGCTCTCGGGGGGCGAGCAGCAGATGCTGGCCATCGCCCGGGCGCTGGCACGCGACATCAAGGTGCTTTTGCTTGACGAGCCCTATGAGGGACTCGCCCCGGTGATTGTCGACGAAATCGAAAAGACACTGGTTCATATCAAGGAACAGGGCATCACCACGGTCATTGTCGAACAGAACGCGATCCGGGCCTTGGAACTTTCCGACCGGGCCGTCATACTCGATACTGGCCAGATCGTTTTCGACGGCAGTGCCGCCGAAGTTCTGAAGAACGACGCCCTCCGGGCAGAATACCTGGCCATCTGAAATGGCGACCTGCCGACATAAGGCGGGCGCAGGATAAGACGGTATTACTCCAGTCAGAGGGATCACGGAGATGACTGAGCATATCTACCCGCCGCAACCGGATTTTGTGTCCGGGGCGCATATCGATGCTGCGGCGTATGAGTCGATGTACCGTCAGTCGGTCGAG
>NZ_QNVX01000054.1:0-265 GCF_003314725.1 Rhodovulum sp. BSW8 | reverse complement strand
TGTCGTATTTGACCGGGGTCTTGCGTTGCTTTCTGCCGGGGGTGACGGGCGACAGGATTTGATCCAGTGGATCAAATCTGCCCCGAACGGCGCGTATCCCTTTGTCTTTCAACGCGTCTGTGAACCAGTCGGCGTCATGGCCGCGATCCCCGAGCAACCAGCCGACCTTTGGCAGGGGGCCGAGCAGTGCCCGCGCGCCGATGTCGTCGCTCACCGGTCCTGCCGTTACGAACAGGTTGAGCGGCCGTCCCTTGCTGTCGCAGAT
>NZ_QNVX01000053.1:155187-160421 GCF_003314725.1 Rhodovulum sp. BSW8 | reverse complement strand
TGGAAGAGAAGCTCCGCTTCGCCATCCGCGAAGGCGGCCGCACCGTCGGCGCCGGCGTCGTCTCCAAGATCATCAAGTGATCTGTCTCGCCTGAGCGCGAGCCGGGGCCGCCCTTCGGGGCGGCCCTTTTTGTGTCGGACCGGCAGTTCCCGGGCCTGGTCGGAGCGCCGCAGGCGCCAGGCGATGCGCTGGCCCGGATTGGCTGCCAATGCCTGGTCGGGCCGGTCGAAGCGTTCTCGCAGCGGAACCGCGCGAACCGTGCCCGGGCGGCGGTCAGGCCGCAGGCCAGTTCTGCGTCACGTGTGCCATGGCAGGCCGCCCGGGCCAGGTCGTTGGGCGTAGGCGGGCGCAGGCAGAGGAAGGCCGCCGTGGTGCCCGGGCCTGCCGTCAGCGGCGCGAAACAGCCCGCCAGCGCCTCCATCTGCACGGCGATCCAGGGCTGGCGCCAGTGAAAGCGATCCTGCTGCACCACCACCGCGCCGCCCGGCAGAAGCGCGGGAAAGAAGGTCCCGGCAATCGCGTCGGCGGTGTCGATGGCCTTGACCGCATCGATCGTCAGGATCTCGATCGGCCCGCCAGGCCGGACCGCCGATCGGATCTCGTCCGGCACCAGCGTCACGGGCCGGCGCGCCAGCAGCCGCCGGACGAGCGCCAGGAGATCGGTCCCTTCGAAGGGCGCGATGTCTGCGGCATAAAGCACCTGCGCCCTGACTTCGGGCGGGGCGGTAAAACGGTCACAGGCCAGGACAGGGCGGCAATGGCCCGCCTGCCGCCGCCCCTCGGCCAGCCGGGCGGTCGAGCCTCCGGCAAAGCATCCAAGATCGACGATGGCTCCGGCATCCCGGGCCCAGTCGCGTGCCAGCCAGAAATAGAAGGCCTGCTCGGCCCGCGACAGCATCGTCGGGCCCTCGATGGCCGTGGCGGTCTCTCTGATGTCGGGGCCGGTCCAGGGCGCGCTGTCGAAAAGCGCGCGGGCCTTGCCGCAAGCCCTGGCTTCGCCCCGGACCTGAAACCAGTGCGTCAGGTGAAAAGCCCCCTTGATTCCGCCGACTGCATATCTTAATCGGGCGCACGGCCTAGGGGTGTAGCTCAGTTGGTAGAGCATCGGTCTCCAAAACCGAGGGTCGGGGGTTCGAGTCCCTCCGCCCCTGCCAGGCCGCTTCCAAGTATCTGTCACGGGCGTCTTTTTGACTGGATTTGTCCAACCTTTCGGAAGGGTTGGACACGCCTTTGTGGCTTTTGCGGTCGTCGAGTCGCGCCAGCGCGGCGGCGCCGAGCTTCGTGCGCGGTGCGTTCCGGACATAGACCGCTGCCCTCCGCGTGTTCTCGTGCGCGCGGAAGGCCGCGATCTCCCATTCGGCCACGCCGTGCTCTGCAAGACGGGTCGCGCCCGCTTTTCGAAGCCCGTGAACATTTCCCGAGGGAACATCGGTTCCTGCCTCGGCGGCGCGCGCTTCGAACCAGTTCCCGAAGCCCGCTGCGGTATGAGCGGTTCCGGCCTGCGTCGGCAGAAAGAGCGTCTGGGGTTCGGGAATGCGGGCCAGTTCGGCGGCGAGCGCGGGCAGAATGGGGAGGTCAGCCTCGACGCCGGTTTTACCCCGGCGATACGAAATGCGGCCGGCGTTAGCGTTCTCCCATCCGAGCTTCGCAAGGTCTTGCCGTGCAGCGCGCGTGGTCATCGCCAGAAGCAACGCGAAGCAACATGTCGATTGCGCCGATCATCCGACCACGCGGCGTGACAACGGATCGGCGCCCAACCCGAAACCCATATCTATCAACCCCAAGGGCTCTCGTAATGAAGGAGGGACCACCGGCGGGAAGGCCACGGCCCACGGTCGCACCGCGCTGACGGATTGTCAGACGGGCTTCGGCCTCGACCCGGCCGAAGCGGACTCGAAGAGTATCGGCCATTGCGCCGGTCCTCGTGGGGACGGGCGCAATGGCCCGGTCGAGATCTTCCAGGCTCAAGTCGGGAGTTCGGGCGTTCTGCCCGCGAAGACACCCCCGGATTGGATCGTGTCGAGATCCCGGGCGCGTTCGGTCTCTGCGGCTTCGGCCTGGGCGTGCGAGGCGACCATCTTTTCCAACGATCCGGCCATCGTCCGCCTGGCCGGTGCCATCGTGCTGGAGCGGAACGATGACGGGGGCATCCAGCGCGCCCGATACATGATGCTGGAAACCATCGCACCGATGGGCGATGATCTTGTCATCGGTCTGCCCGCCGCAGCCTCCCGATCACGCAGGCCCGCACCGAGCATCACGGCGACGACCGGCGCCACAGACACCAATCCAAGGAACCGCAGCAGGAGACCCGTCATGGACATCGTGATTTCCTCTGCAGGGGACGGCTGGGAGGCGCGTTTCGGCGACCACCGCTGGCGCTGTGCCGTCGGACGCGGCGGCATCGGTGAAAAACGTGGGGAGGGGGACCATATCAGCCCCGAGGGCTGCTGGCCGATCCGCCGCATCCTCTATCGCCCCGACAGGGTCGCGGCCCCGCCAGCGCCGCACCTGCACTGCATCGCGATCGCCCCCGGAGACGGCTGGTGCGACGCCCCGGATCACCCAGAGTACAACCGTCCGGTCAGACTGCCGTTTCCGGAAAGTCACGAGACGCTCTGGCGCGAGGATGCGCTTTACGACATCGTCGGTGTGCTCGGCTTCAACGACGATCCGGTGGTTGCGGGTGCGGGCAGCGCGATCTTCCTTCATGTCGCAAGCCCGGGCTACGGCCCGACCGAGGGCTGTGCCGCTCTGGCCCGTGACGATCTGCTTGAGCTTCTGTCGCGGATCGATGGCGACACCCGGCTCTGCTTCCGCAAGGCTGACTGACAGGCAAAACCGACCGGATGAGCGCCCCCGGGATCGGACGACTGAGCGCACTATGGTCTGCTCGGGGGGATCGCGGCCGGGGCCGGAGGGGCCCGGGGCAGTCCTTGAAGACACGCCTGCCGATCGGCTTGTTCTTCAGGCAGGCATTGCATCTTTGGAGCGTGGGGACAGGTTGGTCGGCCCGCAAGAAAAATGCCGCAAACTTTCCCAAAACCGTCTTCAAGCCGGACGAAGTTCTGCCCGGGACGTCTCTTAATTTTCCATCGCGAGAGGCGGAGAGGCCGCGCTCTTCTACCGGACGGTCCGGCGACATCGGTCGAATTCTCGGCAGTTTCGACGCCTGACTGCCGGTCGGGCCGGGGCGCCGCCGAAGGCGGGGCGGCGTCCCTCTGACTGTAGAGGGGGATAAACGTTCTTTGATGTTCGTGCGTTAGGTGAGTTCCCGGGGCGAAGTGGGCGCGACGTGACGGCATCGGCCCCGCGGACTGCCCGAAGGGGCGCCATCGTTTCGCGGCCGCGGTGGCCGTCTTCGGTCTGAGGCTGATTAACAAACGTGCAGCGATTATCGGATAACGCTGGGGCAAGCGTTTGCCGGGCTCGTGGGTCAAGCAACGTGCCCGAACGGAATGAGGATCACGATGTCGATCTTTCGCACCGCCGTCTTGGCGCTTCTGGTGCTCGGCCATGGCGGGGCCGCCCTGGCCGGAGACTTCGATGATCAGATGAAAGCCTTCTATCAGGCATCGATCCAGCCCTGGGCCCGGTCGCCGCAGATCCTCGACGCGGTTGCCGCCCAGAATTTGCGGACGGCCGACCTGACCCAGGACGATATCGACCGGCTCGACAAGCAATGGGTCAGCGAGATCGGAACCGGCTCGGCACCGCTGATCGACTCGGTCACACGCAGTCCGGTTTCCGACATGCTGCGCGCGCAGTTGATGGCGATGAAGGGCGCGGTGACCGAGATCATCGTGATGGACGCGCGCGGCCTCAACGTGGCGACGTCGAGCGTTCCGTCCGACTACTGGCAGGGCGACGAGGCGAAATACCAGGAAACCTACGGCGTCGGGCCGGAGGCCATGAATTTCGGCGAGGTCGAATTCGACGATTCGTTTCTGAAATATCAGGGACAGATCTCGTTCACGCTTGTCGACCCCGAGACCGGAACTTCCATCGGCGCGATGACCGTCGCCGTCGATGCAGAAGAGTTCCTTTGACCTGTTCCGCCAAGGAGTGTGATCGTGCAATCCACCTCTCAGACCTCCCGGACCAAGTCGTTCGGATCATCGGTTTTCGTCCGGATCGCCGGGGTGATCGCGCTGACGACCATCATCGTCGCGGTGCTTCTGACCGCCCTGTCGGTGCGATCGACGCTGCAACTCGTCGACAAGTCGGTCGACAGGCTGATGACCGAAATGACCAAGGGCAGCGCCGAGACGCTCGGTGGCCATATCGCCTTCCGCAACGGGGCTCAGATCGAGTCGGAACTGGCGAAATACGTGGCGGGTGCCGGCGAGGAACTGGTCCGGGTGCAGGTCTCTGCCGCCGACGGTAGCATTCTGGCCGAAGCGGGCGGTAGCGCGACCGATCAGGCCGGGCTTCAGCGTCAGATCGACCGTGCGGTCGAGAGCGGCACTACCGCCTATTCCGACGATGGCCTGACGATTGTCGAGCCGGTGCGTTACGGTAAAAGCGGTCGGGTCGTCGGCGTCGTCGCGGCCGTCTGGTCGCAAGAGGCAATGATCGGCCATTTCCTGGCGGATACTGGGCCGGCAATGGCGCTGATCGCGGTGCTTTTCGTCCTGCTCGTTGTCGGTACGACGATCCTTCTGCGCCGGATGATCGGCCGTCCGCTCGACGTGGTCAGCGAGGCAATGGCCTTGGTCGCCGATGGCGCGCTGGACCGTCAGGTCCCCGACACCCAACGCAAGGACGAGATCGGCGTGATCGCGCGCAGCCTTGAGTCACTTCGCGGCAAGTTGCTTGACGCCAAGCATGCCGAGGCCGAGCGCGAGGTCGACGTGGCCGATCAGAAGCAGGCGGTCGAACTTCTGGGGCGCGGTCTTACCGCGCTGGCCTCGGGCGATCTCACCTTCCTGATCGAACGCGAATTCGCCGGGAGCCGCGACAAGCTGCGCGTCGACTACAACGCAACCGTGCAGACGCTGAATGCGCTGATGGGCGCGGTCGTCGAGAATGCGACCGAGATCACCACCCGGGCCGAGGAAATCAGTGGCGCCTCCGACGACCTGTCGCGCCGGACCGAGAACCAGGCCGCCACGCTGGAAGAGACCGCCGCCGCCATGGACGAGATGACCGCCAGCGTGCGCGCCGCGGCCGATGGCGCGGCCCAGGTCGAGAATGTGGTGCGCGAGGCGCGCGGCCATGCCGAACAATCTGGG
>NZ_QNVX01000053.1:124544-155175 GCF_003314725.1 Rhodovulum sp. BSW8 | reverse complement strand
GATCGACGACATCGCCTTCCAGACCAACCTTCTGGCGCTGAACGCGGGCGTCGAGGCGGCGCGGGCGGGCGAGGCCGGACGCGGGTTCGCTGTCGTGGCGTCAGAGGTACGGGCGCTGGCGCAGCGGTCCTCCGAGGCCGCGAAAGAGATCAAGACGCTGATTTCGTCCAGTTCCGATCAGGTCGAATCCGGTGTCGCGCTGGTCAACCGCACCGGCGAGGCGCTGACCGACATCGTCGAGCGTGTCGGCAACATCGCGGTGCTGATCGGCGACATCGCGACCGGTGCGCAGGAACAGTCGGTGGGGCTGGGCGAGATCAATGTCGGCATCAACGAACTTGACAAGGTTACCCAGCAGAACGCCGCCATGGTCGAGGAGGCGAACGCGGCAGCCACGACGCTCAAGCAGGAGTCTCAGGCGCTTCAATCCCAGGTGGCGAGGTTCCGGCTGCGCAGCGGGGCGGTCGTGGCTTCCGCGATCCGGCCCGAGCCTCGCAGCGAAATCCCGTCATTCGACGTCAAGGATGCTCCCGCCGCACGCGAGTCCAGGAAGCGTGCGGCCAACGAGGGGGGCTGGCAGGATTTCTGACACCCCCGCTGCCTGGCACCAGAATCCGGGCATGGCGCAGGGCCATCGCCACTTCGAAAAGGCGCGCGCTCTTGGCCGTAGACGTACGGCATGACCTTGTTCGACGGCCACCTCGAGATCGACAGCAATACGATCAAGGCGTTGCATGTGCGTCATCATGGTTTGGAAAAGGAACTCCCTCTTTGCCGGAAGCTACGATGCCGCCGGAACCTTGGCGATCCTCTGTGCCCTGCCCCTAGCGCGCGGCAGCTTCCCGGACCGCGACTGTGCCTCACAGACGCAGTGCCATCGTCCCCTTTGGTCCGGTCAGCTTTCGCCGAAATCTGTCGGCCTCGGAGGGAGTATGCACCCTTTGCGAACGAACGCGCCGGATGGCTTTCCATTCCGGGGCGTTCATTGATTTGCCAGACGATCCCAGCCGTGAGATCGGGAGAGACGATGCCGTTCAGGGGCGCTTCACGACCGAGACCAGAGCGGTTTCGAAGCGGCGGGCGAAGTCGGCGCAGTCGCCGAGGGTTTCGGTCCAGCGGGCCGCAAGGGCCGGGCCGCGCAACGCCGGGCGGCGGGCCGGATCGGTCGCCATCGCCACGGCGCGGGACACATAGTCTTCGGGGCCGGTGGCGATGCAGTCGGTCAGTCCGACGGCGGTCAGAAGGCTCGTGCCCATCCGGGCCGAGAAGGTGCGTCCCGCCATCGTCAGCACAGGCAACCCCATCCGCAGGGCGTCCGAGGCGATGGTCCCGGCATTGTAGGGGGTGGTGTCGAGGAAGAGATCGCCAAGTGCGAGCCGTGCCCGGTAACGTGCCGGATCGACCCGGGGCGCAAAGATCAGCCGGTCGGGCGCGAGGCCTGATGCTTGCCAGCGCGCAGACAGGGCGGCGACGCTTTCGGGCGTGTCCTCGATCAGCCAGAACAGCGTCTCGGGCGCGGCTGCCGCGATCCTGCACCAGGCGGCGAAGACGGGTTCGGTGATCTTGTAGTGATGCGAGACGCAGACGAAGACGAAGCGGTCCTCGGGAAGGCCTTCGCTGGCGCGGCTGACCGCGGGAAGGTCGGGCTGGCGGCCGTCATTGGCCTGATAGCAGCCCTCGATCCGCAAGGGGGCAGGGGAATAGCGGGCGGTTTCTTCCTCGGGCACAGTGATCGCGTCGCACAGCAGCCAGTCGAGTTCGGGAACCGGAACCGAGCCGATATAGCCCAGATAGGTGGCCTGGACCGGCGCCGGCTTCCAGCGCAGGATGCCCGGGCGGCCGCCGCTGGTCAGCCCGTTCAGGTCGATCAGGATGTCGATCTCGTCGGCCCGGATGCGCCGCGCGGCCTCTTCGTCGGTCATGGTCCCGACCGGGACATGGTGATCGAGCGCCGCAAGGATGCGGGCACGCACATCGCTGCCGTCTTCGGGCGAGACACAATAGCCGGTGACCTCGAACCGGCTGCGGTCGTGGCGTTCCAGCAGTTCGGCGATCAGATAGCTCATGGCGTGGCGGCAGAAGTCCGACGACAGATAGCCCAGCCGGATCCGGTCGTGCCGGTAGCCGTCGGGGGGCGCGAGGCGTTCGCCCGGATCGGGGACGTTCCGCGCGATCCAGTCGGCGGCGACGCGGCGCTGCATCTCGGGGTCGTCATGCAGTGCGAGCGTGGCCAGCGGGCCGCACCAGAGTTCGGCCTCGGCGGTGCCGAGCCCCGGCACCGCAAGCTCGGCAGGCGGCCAGGCCGCCATCTTCTGGCGGGTATGCACCAGATGCTGGATCACGTCCGGCTGGTGCGGTTCGATCAGCAGCGAGGCGCGCAGCTCTTCGGCCGAGGCGCCGAGGCTCTTGTCGAGTTCCAGCATCCGCCCCAGCTGCTTGTGCAGCGCCACCCGGCCCTCGGCCGGCGGCAGCGCCTGGCGCAGGAAGGCGATGGCCGCGGCACGGTCGCCGAGCGCCTCGGCGGCCTGGCCCGCGGCGAGCGCGGCCTGCCAGAAGTCCGGTTTCATCCGGAGCGCCTGCACCGCCGCGTCATAGGTTCCGGCGAGATCGCCCGCCACGTTCAGCAGCACCGAGAGGTTGAACCAGGCGGCCCAGGCATCGGGACGCGCGCCGTTCCGGTCCAGCCAGATGCGGTAGATCGCGGCCGCTGACTGCGGGGCGCGGCTGGCCAGATCGACCACGGCGGCGGCGTCGGCGCAGGCCGCGGTCATTCGGGTGAGAGCGTCGAGGTCGGGAACGGGGTCCGGGTCCGTCCGGCCGGTGCGCGACAGGAACCCGGCCGGCGGCGTCGGGCCGCCGGAGGGCAGGAACACGGTCTGGGACATATCGGTCATCGGCACTCTCCTCGGTTTGAGGCAAACTCGCGCTTAGCGGTTAAGACGGGATTGCCATTCGAGCCCAAAAAACGCCGCGATCTTTATCGAGAGTGTCCGACGACGCTTCTTGCCGATTAGCAGCTTCTTTACGGGTTGCGCGGCAGGCTGGCGCGGATCCGAAGTCAGCAGGACTTCGACTGTCAGGCAGATGCGCGCGAGAAGCCGAGGCGTCGCCCCCCGAGTCGGACCCAGAGCCCATGTCGACCCTCAGTAACCTGTCGACCGCGCAGATCGCGGCGTTGACAACTGCAACAATCGCCTCGCTGACCAGCAGCGACATCGCCAGTATCAGTTCGGCACAGATGGGGGCTATGACGACGGCTCAGGTCGGCGCCCTGACCACCATGGCCATCCGCGGCATCGGCTCGGTCCAGGCCTCGGGCCTGACCACGGCCCAGATGGCCAAATTCTCGACCGCGCAGCTTAAGCAATTGTCGTCGCTGGCCATTCGCGGCCTGTCGACCGACAATATCGTGGCGCTGACGACCGCGCAGGCGGCCGAACTGTCCTCGCGGCAGGTCTCGGCGCTCAGTTCCAGCCAGGTCGCGGCGATGGAAACCGCCGATCTGGTCAAGCTGTCGACGATTGCCGTCAAGGGCCTCGGCAAGACGCAGGTGGCGGGTCTGACCACCGGCCAGGTCGCGGCGCTGACGACCGCGCAGACCGCGGTGCTGAGCAGCCTAACCCTGTCGGGCCTGTCCTCGACCCAGGTGGCGGCCCTGACCACGGCGCAGATCGGGGCGCTGACCTCGATCGCGATCAAGGGCCTGACCTCGACCCAGACCGCAGGTCTGACCACGGCGCAGGTCGCGAAGCTGTCGACCGCGCAGATCAAGGCGCTGGGCGTGTCCGCGATGAAGGGTCTGAGCACCGCCAATATCGTGGCGCTGTCGACCGCCCAGGCGGCCGAGATCTCCTCCAAGCAGGTCGCGGCGCTGAGTTCGACCCAGGTCGCCGCGATGGAAACCGCCGATCTGGTCAAGCTGTCGACGGTTGCGGTCAAAGGCCTTGGCAGGACCCAGGTGGCCGGCCTGACCACCGGCCAGGTGGCGGCGCTGACCACGGGGCAGGCGGCGGTGCTGAGCAGTGTGTCGTTGTCGGGGCTTTCCTCGACCCAGATGGCGGCGATGACCACCGCGCAGATCGGTGCGCTGACCTCGATCTCGATCAAGGGCCTGACGGCGACCCAGACCGAGGGTCTGACCACGGCACAGCTGGCGAAGCTGTCGACCGCACAGATCAAGGCGCTGGGCAGCTCGGCGATGGCGGGGCTGAGCACGGCCAATATCGTGGCGATCTCGACCGCGCAGGCGGCCGAACTGTCCTCGGTGCAGCTGAAGGCGTTGAGCTCGACCCAGATGGCGGCGATGGAAACCGCCGATCTCGTCAAGCTGTCGACCGCCGCGTTCCGCGGACTTGCCTCTGACCAGATCGACGGGCTTTCGACCGCTCAGGTTGCCGCGATCACCACGGCCCAGGCCGCGGTGATGAGCAGCACCATGCTGGGCAGCCTGTCCTCGACCCAGTTGGCGGCAGTGACCACCGCCCAGATCGGGGCGATGAGTTCGATCGCCATCAAGGGGCTGACCTCGACCCAGACCGAGGGCCTGACCACGGCGCAGCTGGCGAAGCTGTCGACCGCACAGATCAAGGCGCTGAGCGGCTCGGCGATGTCGGGGCTGAGCACCGCCAACATCGTGGCGATCTCGACGGCGCAGGCGGCGGAACTGTCTTCGGCACAGATCCGCTCGCTGAGCTCGACCCAGATGGCGGCGATGGAAACAGCCGACCTGGTCAAGCTGACCACCCTGGCTGTGAAGGCGCTGGGCGAGGATCAGGTCGAAGGCCTGACCACGGCGCAGGTCGCCGCGCTGACCACCGCGCAGGCCGCGGTCCTCAGCGATACGGCCCTGGGCGGGCTGTCCTCGACCCAGATGGCGGCGATGACCACCGCACAGATCGGCGCGCTGACCTCGCGTTCGATCAAGGGGCTTGGCGCGACCCAGACCGAGGGCCTGACCACGGCGCAGCTGGCGAAGCTCTCGACCGACCAGATCAAGGGGCTTGGCGCCTCGGCCATGTCGGGGCTGAGCACCGCGAACATCGTGGCGATCTCGACTGCACAGGCAGCGGAACTGTCCTCGGTTCAGCTGCGGGCGCTGAGTTCGACCCAGATGGCGGCGATGGAAACCGCCGATCTCGTCAAGCTGTCGACGGCGGCGATCCGCGGGCTTGCCGCCGACCAGATCGACGGCCTGTCCACCGCGCAGGTCGCGGCGATCACCACGGCGCAGACCGCGGTTCTCAGCAGTTCCATGCTGGGAGAGCTGTCCTCGAGCCAGATGGCGGCGATGACCACCGCGCAGATCGGCGCGCTGGGAACGCTGGCGCTCAAGGGCCTTGGCGCCATCCAGACCGAGGGTCTGACGACGGCGCAGATGGCCAAGCTTTCGACCGACCAGATCAAGGTTCTGGGCTCGTCGGCAATCTCGGGGCTGAGCACCGCGAATATCGTGGCAATCTCGACGGCGCAGGCGGCGGAACTTTCCTCGACCCAGGTCTCGGCGCTGAGCTCGGCCCAGGTCGCGGCGATGGAAACCGCCGATCTGGTCAAGCTCGACACCTCCGCGATGCGGGGCCTCGGGGTCGATCAGGTGGCGGGGCTGACCACGGCGCAAGTCGCGGCACTGACCACGGCGCAGGCGGCGGTGCTGACCGACATCACGCTGTCGGGCCTGTCCTCGACCCAGATGGGGGCGATGACCACCGCGCAGATCGGCGCCCTGACCTCGCGGTCGCTGCGCGGCCTGACCGCGACCCAGACCGAGGGCCTGACCACGGCGCAGATGGCGAAGCTGTCGACCGACCAGATCAAGGCGCTGGGCAGCTCGGCCATGTCGGGGCTCGGTACGGCCAGCATCGTCGCCCTGACCACGGCGCAGGCGGCCGAGCTGAGCTCGGTGCAGATCGCGGCGCTGGGCTCGGCCCAGATGGCGGCGATGGAAACCGCCGATCTGGTCAAGCTCGACACCTCGGCGATCCGCGGGTTCGGGGCCGACCAGGTGTCGGGTCTGACCACGGCGCAGGTCGCGGCGATCACCACGGCGCAGACCGCGGTTCTCAGCAGTTCGATGATGGGCGAGCTGTCCTCGACCCAGATGGCGGCGATGACCACCGCGCAGATCGGCGCGCTGGGAACGCTGGCGCTCAAGGGCCTTGGCGCCACCCAGACCGAGGGGCTGACCACGGCGCAACTGGCCAAGCTCTCGACCGATCAGATCAAGGTTCTGGGTTCTTCGGCGATCTCCGGGCTCAGTACTGCGAATGTCGTGGCGATCTCGACCGCGCAGGCGGCCGAACTATCCTCGACCCAGGTCGCGGCCTTCAGTTCGACCCAGATCGCGGCGATGGAAACCGCGGATCTGGTCAAGCTCGACACCTCGGCGATCAAGGGGCTGAGCTCGACCGGCATCGCGGGGCTGACCTCGGCCCAGGCGGCGGCGCTGACCACCGGACAGATCACCGCGCTGTCCACGTTGCAGATCGGGAATATCTCGACCTCCAGCATCGTCGGAATGGGCACCGCGGCGATCCAGGCCTTTACGACCAACCAGATGGGTGGGTTCAACTCGCAGCAGATCGCGGCGCTGACCACGGCCCAGGTCGCGGCCCTGCAGACCCAGGACATCGCGGCGCTGAGCGATACCCAGACCGAGGCCTTCACCTCGACCCAGCTGGCGGCCATGTCGACAGCGCAGCTGAACGCGCTGTTCCTCTGATCCGGACCCGGGGCCGGCCGCCGCGCCGGCCCCGAAACACCTTTCGATGGCCGGTGCCCCCAGAAGGGCATCGGCCTTTTCCTTTGCCGCGCAGCGGTGTCGGCGGACCGGCGGGTGGCGTTGACAGAAGCGCGCGCCCGGACCTTCTGTCGCCGCAGGGGCGGGCGGCCCAAGGCCCCGGGGTCGCGGCCCTTTTGCCCGAGCCCGGGTGGCGCGCCCGGCCGGACGGTGCGGCAAGATGCGGGCCTGTGTTCCGCGGCCCCCGGGCCTATCGGGAGGCGCGAAAGTGCCGATGCGGGGGGCCGCAGCCCAGGGTGAAACCGTCTTCGCCCGTGGCGTCCCGACCTGCAGGTGCCAACATTCTGGGTGCAGTCCGGTGGAATTTGCCCAAATGTCAGGATAATTCCGAATCGAAGGCGGCATCGGTCCGCCTGAGTTTCGGGAGGAGGCAAGAATGACGGACAGCCCAACGGCACCCAAATCCGGCGTCAGGTCGCGGATCGAGGGATTGCGCGACAGCGAGCCCGCCGACCGGCGCGCGGCCGTTGCCGCGGCGACCGGTCTCGACGGCGCGGCGATGGAGGCACTGTCGGATGCGACCGCCCTGCCGCTTTCGGTCGCCAATGGCATGATCGAGAACGTCATCGGCACCTTCGAGCTGCCGCTGGGCGTGGCCACCAATTTCGTTGTGAACGGACGCGAGTATCTGGTGCCGATGGCGGTCGAGGAACCCTCGGTCGTGGCGGCGGCCTCCTACATGGCCAAGCTCGCGCGGGCGGGCGGCGGCTTCACCGTCAGCTCGACCGCGCCGATCATGCGTGCCCAGATCCAGATCGTGGGGCTTGGCGATCCGTTCGGCGCGCGCGCGGCGCTTTTGGCGCATCGCGACGAGCTGATCGCGCTGGCCAATACCCGCGACAGCGTGCTGGTGGGCCTGGGCGGCGGCTGCAAGGATATCGAGATCGAGGTCTTCTCAGCTTCGCCCATCGGACCGATGGTGGTGATGCACCTGCTGGTCGATGTGCGCGACTCGATGGGGGCCAATGCGGTCAATTCCATGGCCGAGCTGCTGGCGCCCCGGGTCGAGGCGATCTCGGGCGGGCAGGTGCGGCTGCGCATCCTGTCGAACCTCGCCGACCGGCGGGTGGTGACCGCCAGCGTCCGGGTGCCTTTCGAGGCGCTGACCACCAGGGCCCATGACGGGGCCGAGGTCGCGCGGCGGATCGTCGAGGCCTGCGCGCTGGCGCTGATCGATCCCTACCGCGCCGCGACCCATAACAAGGGCATCATGAACGGCATCGACCCGGTGGTCGTCGCGACCGGCAACGACTGGCGCGCGATCGAGGCGGGGGCGCATGCCTATGCCGCGCGTTCGGGGCGCTATACCTCGTTGACCACTTGGGAAATCGCGGCCGACGGCGCGCTGGTCGGCACGCTGGAAATGCCGATGGCGCTGGGCATCGTGGGGGGCGCCACGCGCACCCATCCGGCGGCGCAGGCCGCACTCAGGCTGATGCGGATCGGCTCGGCGCAGGAACTGGCCGAGGTGACGGCGGCGGTCGGGCTTGCGCAGAACATGGCGGCGCTGCGGGCGCTGGCGACCGAGGGCATCCAGCGCGGACACATGACGCTTCATGCCCGCAACATCGCCATCACTGCCGGGGCGACGGGGGGCGATATCGACCGGGTGGCCAAGGCCATCGTCGCGGCGGGCGACGTCAGCGTCGCCCATGCCAAGAAGGTTCTTGAAGGTGCCTGACTCAGTTAAAAATCCGGGAGAGTTACCCATGACCCAGACGACCCGACGCAAGATCCTGCATCTCGGCGGTGCGGCCGCGCTTGCCGCGCCCGCGATCCTGTCGACCGGCGCGGCCCGCGCGCAAGGCGTCACGAAATGGCGGATGCAGGCGCTCTGGGGCGGCGGCACCACGCCGATGCGCTACGAGGAAGACTTCTGCGCCCGCGTGGCCGAGCTGACCGGCGGCACCTTCGAGATCACGCCGTTTTCGGGCGGGCAGATCGTGCCCTCGGCCCAGGCCTTCGACGCGGTCCGGGGCGGCGCCTTCGAGATGATGAAGACCTTCGACGGCTATACCGCGGGCAAGATCCCGGCGCATGGCTTTTCCTCGACCGTGCCCTTCGGCTTTCCCGAGGCCGACCAGTACGAAGCCTGGTTCTACGAACGCGACGGTCTGGATCTGGTGCGCGAAAGCTATGCCCCCGCCGGGCTGACCTATGTCGCCCCCACCGTCTATGGCGAGGAGCCGATCCATTCGCGGGTCGCGATCCGCAAGATCGCCGACATGAACGGGCTCAAGGGCCGCTTTGTGGGGCTCGCTTCGGCGGTGATGGCGCGGTTCGGCGTCTCGGTCTCGCCGCTGCCGACCTCAGAGGTCTATTCGGCGCTCGACAAGGGGCTGATCGACATTGCCGATCGCGGCGACATCAAGGCCAATTACGAAGAGGGCCTGCACGAGGTCGCGCCCTTCCTGATCCTGCCCGGGGTGCACCAGCCGACGACCGCCACCTCCTATGTCGCCAATACCCGCGCCTATGAGGCGCTCGACGACCAGAAGAAGGCGGCGCTGGCGGTGGCCGCGCGCGAAATCTCGGGGACGCTGCGCCAGAACATCATCGTGTCGAACGGCGAATACCTGGCCAAGTTCGAGGAGGCGGGGGTCGAGATCCTGACACTCGATCCCGAGGACGTCGCCGAGGCGCGCGGCCGGGCGGTCGAGTTCTGGGCCGAGGCCGCCACCGACGATCTGTCCCGTCGCATGATGGACTCGCAGGTCGCGCTGATGAAGGACCTGCGCCTTCTCTAGGCCTGACCCGGTGCCGGCCCCTTGGGGCCGGTACCTCAAGCGGAGCATCCGATGACGACACTGGCCCGGCTTATCACCGCCCTCAACCGCGGGCTTTTCGGCATTGCGAAATGGCTGGTCTACGCCATCGTGCTGCTGATGCTGTGGGAGGTGGTGTCGCGCTATTTCCTGGCCCATCCCACCTCCTGGGCGCCGGAACTGGCGACGCTGATCTTCGGGCCGTTCTTCCTTCTGGGCGGGCCGTACCTTTTGCATCTGGGCGGCCATGTCGCGGTCGATCTGCTGTCGGCCCGGGCGACCGGCGGGCTGGCGGTCCTTCTGCATCTGGCGGGGCTGGCGCTGGCTGCGGCCTTCGGGCTGATCCTGCTGTGGTTCAGCCTGCCGCTGGTCGCGCAGTCGATCAGCTATGGCGAAACCAGCTATTCCGCCTGGAACCCGGTCGTGTGGCCCGCCAAGGCCTTCCTGCCGCTTTGCGCGGGGCTGCTGATCCTGCAGGCGGCGGCCGATGCCGTCTTCGCGATCAAGGGGGCGGATGCGGCGTGATCGAAAGCTCTCTGGTCCTTGTCTTCATGTTCACCGCGCTCGTGGCCTTCATGCTGAGCGGCGCGGGGCTTGCCTTCGTGCTGGGCGCCATCGCCTTCATCTCGACCATTCTTCTGTGGGGGCCGTCGGCGCTGATCGTTGCGGTGCTGAACACCTTCGAGACGATGACCTCGGAATCGCTGATGGCGATCCCGCTTTACGTGCTGATGGCCGCGATCCTGGAAAAGTCCGGCATCATCGAGGCACTTTACGAGGCGATGGAAACCTGGTTCTCGCGGCTCAATGGCGGGCTTGCGGTCGGCACCATCGCGATCTGTACCATTCTGGCGGCCATGACCGGGGTCGTCGGCGCGGCGGTGGCGGCAATGGGCATCCTGGCGCTGCCCTCGATGCTGGCGCGGGGGTATCATCCGCCGCTGGCCCTTGGCGCGATCTGTGCGGGCGGTACGCTGGGTATCCTGATCCCGCCCTCGGTCGTGACGATCGTCTATGCGATCACCGCCCAGATGTCGATCGGCCAGATGTTCGCCGCAGGCATCGTGCCGGGGCTGATCCTGGCGGCCAGCTATTCGGCCTATGTCCTGATCCGGACCGCGATCAATCCCGCGCTGGCGCCGAAGCCGTCCGATGTGGCGACCCTGCCGCTGGGGGTGAAGCTTGCCAAACTGAAAAGCCTGATCCTGCCCGCCGTCGTGGTGTCGGGCGTTCTGGGCTCGATCTATGCCGGGCTGGCGACGCCGACCGAGGCGGCGGCGGTGGGCGTGCTGGGCGCCGCGCTGTCGGCGCTGGTCACGCGCAAGCTCAGCCTGCCGATGCTGTCCGAGGCGGCGGGGGATACGCTTCGGGTGACGGCGATGATCCTCTGGATCACCATCGGCGCCCGGGCCTTCGTGTCGGTCTTTGCCGCGACCGGCGGGGCGGATTCGCTGCTGGGCTTCGTCGAGGGGCTCGAGACCTCGCGCTGGGTCGTGCTGGGCGCGATGGTGCTGGTGCTGGTCTTCCTCGGGCTCTTTCTCGACGAGATCGGGATCATCCTGCTGTGCGTTCCGGTCTTCCTGCCCATCGTCAAGGCGCTGGGCTTCGATCCGCTCTGGTTCGGGGTTCTGTTCATGATCACCGCGCAGATGGCCTATATCACGCCGCCCTTCGGCTATACGCTGTTCTACCTCAAGGGCGTGCTGCCGCCGGGGCTGGGCATCGGGCAGGTCTATCGCGGGATCGTGCCCTTCTTCCTGATCCAGCTGGCCGTGCTGCTCTTGTTCGTGGTGTTTCCGGGGATCGTCACCTGGCTGCCCGAAACCCTGCTGCCCAGCCTGAAATGACGGAGGCCCCGCAAACCCCGGGCGCCGACCCCGGCAGGGGTGCGACGCGACGTCCCCCGGGGACGGTTTGGGCTTGGCGCAGCCGGGCAGTCGGCGGTATGGGACGGCGACGCCGCAGCGACATCCTCGGCCTTTCCGGATCTGGCAGGATCGATACCGGCGTCGCGGAGTTTCGCGTGGCGCATCTGTTTATCTTGCAACCCGGCCATCGCCCGCCTCTTCCGGGGAAGGCCGCGGGGATGCGCTTCCCCCATTGCAGAGGCGCCGGATGAGCGTCGCGACCGCCCCCCAAGGCACTGCCGAGACATTGCCCGAGGATGCCTCGCGCGCCCACGCGCCGGGCAAGATCATCCTTTCGGGCGAACATGCGGTGGTCTATGGCGCGCCCGCGCTCGCCGTGGCCGTCGCGATCTATACCGAGGTCTGGTTTCGTCCGATCCATCCCAGCGACGGGCTGAAGACCGTCTTCGCTCAGGTCTCGCAGGGCGCGTTCTATCCGCTTTCGGCGCTGAGCCATTTCAAGCAGTCGCTCGACCGCCGGTTCGAGTCCTTCCTGCGCGGCGAGCTGAAGGTCCAGCAGATCCTGCAGCGGCCCGACGACCTGATCGTCTATACGCTGATGTCGCTGGCGCAGCGGTTGCCGATGCCGGGCAAGAGCCCGGGACATTGCCTGCCGGTGCCGGGCCAGCTTGGCGGCACCAGCGCGCTGCCGGTCGGGGCGGGGATGGGCTCGTCGGCCTCGATCATCGCGGCGACCATGGTGCTTTACGAGACCCTGCTCGACCGGCTGCACAGCACCGAGGAACGCTTTGAATGGGTCCGCTTCTGCGAGCGGCTGCAGCACGGCAAGGGCGGCGCCATCGACGCGGCGGCGGTGACCCATGGCGGCGCGATCCGGGTGCAGGGCGACAGCCGCTTCGCCCCGGCCATCCCGCCCGGCCACGGGCTCTGGCATGGCGAGGGCTGGTACTGGGTGCTGCATGGCAAGCCCGCCAGCTCGACCGGCGAATGCGTCGCGGCCGTGCGCGAGGCCCATGGCACCGATCAGGCGTTGTGGCAGGGCTTTGAGGCTTGCACCGACGCCTTCCAGACCGCGCTTGAGACCGACAGCTCGCCGGTCGCGAGCCTGCGCGAGAACCACCGCCTGCTGACCCATATCGGCGTGGTGCCCGAAGCCGCGGCGCGTTTCGTCGACGAGGTCGAACTGGCGGGGGGCGCGGCCAAGATCTGCGGCGCCGGGTCGATCCGGGGCGAAAGCGGCGGCGTGATCCTCGTGCATCTGCCCGACGCACCCGGGATGGACCGGCTGATGGCCGCCCATCCCGACCTGCGCTGGGCGCCGCTTCACGTCGCGCCGACCGGGGCCGCCTTCGGACCGCCGCAATGAAGGTTTCCGCCCCCGGCTCGATCATGATCACCGGCGAACATGCGGTGGTCTACGGCCATGCCGCCATCGTTGCGGCGGTCGAACAGCGCATCACCATCGAGGTGACCCCGCTGGCCGAGCGGCAACTCCAGATCCTGTCCGACATCGCGCCGCCCGCCACGGTGCCGCTCGACCCCATCGTCGTCGAGGGGCCCTATCGCTTCGTGCTGGCCGCGGCGGCGCGCTTTGCCGGGCGTCTGCCCGGCGGGGCCCGGCTGGAGATCGCGTCCGAGATCGACCCGACGCTGGGGCTCGGGTCTTCGGCGGCGGTGACGGTGGCGGCGCTTGGCGCCTTCGCCCGCCTCAGCGGGGCACCGACCGAGGGGCTTCATACCGACGCGCTGGCCGTCGTCCGGCGGATTCAGGGCCGCGGCAGCGGCGCCGATCTGGCCGCCAGCCTCAAGGGCGGGATGAATGCCTACCGTCTTGGTGCCGGCATGCTGACCGGCGCGCCGCCCGAGGCGGCCCGCGCGCAGATCGACCGGCTGCCGATGCCACCTGCCCTCAGCCTGCGCCATGCGGGCTACAAGACCCCCACGGCCGAGGTTCTGGCCCGGGTCGCCGCCGCGATGGAGGGCCGCGAGGCCGAGTTCGCGGCGCTTTACGACCGGATGGGCGATTGCGCCGCGGCCACCATCGCCGCCGCCACGCGGCGCGACTGGACGGGCTTTGGCGCGGCGCTGACGGTCTACCAGGGCTTGATGGCCGAACTTGGGGTCTGCGACGACACGATGGGCCGGATCATCGCCGAGGCGAAAGTCACGCCGGGGCTGATGGGCGCCAAGATCACGGGGTCGGGGCTGGGCGACTGCGTGCTTGCCCTGGGCGCGCGGCCCGAGGGGTTTACGCCGGTCGCGCTGGCAGAAGAGGGACTGAGAATAGATGACTGACCGCGCCCGCGCGATCTTCGACGCCGTTCTTCCGGCGCGGCTGCCCGACCCTGTGTCCTTCTCGGCGGCTGCCCCCAGCAACATCGCGCTGTCGAAATACTGGGGCAAGCGCGATGCCGGGCTGAACCTGCCGCTGAACAGCTCGCTGTCGATCTCGCTGGCGGAATGGGGCACGACGACCCGGGTCGAGCCCGCCGGGGACGGCACTGACGCGGTCTGGCTGAACGGCGCGCGGCTGGCCCCCGAGACCGGCTTTGCCCGCAAGGTCGTGGCCTTCGCCGACCGGTTCCGGCGCGGCCAGACCCTGCCGCTGCATGTCAGGACCGAAAACACCATCCCGACCGCGGCGGGGCTGGCCTCGTCGGCCTCGGGCTTTGCCGCGCTGACCCGGGCGCTTGCGGGCAGTTTCGGGCTCGATCTGGCGGACGATACGCTCAGCATGCTGGCGCGGTTCGGTTCGGGCTCGGCCACGCGGTCGCTCTGGCACGGCTTCGCGCGGTGGGAGCGCGGCACGCGCGAGGACGGGACCGACAGTTTCGCCCGCCCGCTGCCCGAGGTCTGGCCCGAGTTCCGCATCGCCATCGTCCGGGTCGATACCGGCCCCAAAAGCCAGTCCTCGCGCGATGGCATGGGCCATACGGTTGCGACGAGCCCGCTGTTCGCGGGCTGGCCCGCGCAGGCCGAGGCCGATTGCGCCGCCATCGAAGCCGCCATCGAGGCCCGCGATTTCATCCGCCTGGGAGAGGTGACCGAGGCCAATGCGCTGGGCATGCATGCCACCATGATCGCGGCGCGTCCGGCGCTGGCCTATCTGAAGCCGGAAAGCTGGCAGGTGCTGGACCGGCTCTGGGCGGCCCGCCGCGACGGGCTCGAGGCCTATGCGACGATGGATGCGGGCGCGAACGTCAAGCTGATTTTCCTGGAAAGCAGCACATCCCGCATCGCGGAGCTTTTCCCCGATGCCGCCATCGTCGAGCCCTTCGGGGCTGCGGCAAAGTTCCCGGGGCAGCCCCGGCCCTGAGGCCGGAGCGCCCGGAGAGACGACGGGTTCGGGTCAGCCCAGCACCCGGCGCGCGATGACTTGCGCCTGGATCTCGGCGGCACCCTCGAAGATGTTCAGGATGCGTGCGTCGCACAGGATGCGGCTGATCGTGTATTCCAGCGCGAAGCCGTTGCCGCCATGGATCTGCAGCCCGTTATCGGCGGCCGCCCAGGCGACGCGGGCGCCCAGAAGCTTGGCCATGCCGGCCTCGAGGTCGCAGCGCCGGTCATGGTCCTTTTCCCAGGCCGCGAAATAGGTCAGCTGGCGCGCCACCATGATCTCGACCGCCATCATCGCCAGCTTGTCGGCGACGCGGGGGAAGGCGATCAGCGGCTTGCCGAACTGCTTGCGGTCCTCGGCATAGCGCATCGAGACATCAAGCGCCGACTGCGCCACGCCGATGGCGCGCGCCGCGGTCTGGATCCGGGCCGATTCGAAGGTCTGCATCAGCTGCTTGAAGCCCTGGCCCTCGACCCCGCCCAGAAGGTTTTCGGCAGGCACCGCGAACTTGTCGAAGCCAAGTTCGTATTCCTTCATGCCGCGATAGCCCAGCACCTCGATCTCGCCGCCGGTCATGCCGGGGGTGGGGAAGGGGGTGTCCTCGGTCCCGGGGGTCTTTTCCGCCAGGAACATCGAGAGGCCCTTGTAATCGGTCGTCTCGGGGTCGGTCCGCGCCAGCAGAGTCATCACATGCGCGCGCGCGGCATGGGTGATCCAGGTCTTGTTGCCGGTCACCTCGTAGCTGTCGCCCGCCTTGACCGCGCGGGTCCGGAGCGCGCCCAGGTCGGACCCGGTATTGGGTTCGGTGAAGACTGCCGTGGGCAGGATCTCGCCCGAGGCGATCCTGGGCAGCCAATGCGCCTTCTGGTCGTCGGTGCCACCGCACAGGATCAGCTCGGCCGCGATTTCCGACCGGGTACCAAGCGAGCCCACGCCGATATAGCCGCGCGACAGTTCTTCGGAGACGACGCACATGGAGGCCTTCGAGAGGCCGAAGCCGCCGAATTCCTCGGGGATGGTCAGGCCAAAGACGCCAAGCTCGGCCATCTCCTCGATGATCTCCATCGGGATCAGCTGATCCTTCAGGTGCCAGTCATGGGCATTGGGCTCGACCCGGTCGAGGGCAAAGCGGCGGAACTGTTCGCGGATCATTTCAAGCTCGTCGTCGAGCCCGGTCGCGCCCAGCGTGACATTGGCGACCTGCTCGCGCATCAGCGCGACCAGACGGGCACGGGCGGCGGGCGTGTTGCCGCCCCGGATCAGCGCGGTCACCGCATCGGAATAGAAGGCGTGATGGGCCTCGGACGAAACGCCCAGTTCGGGCAGGCGGACGATCTCGCCCTGGCTCATCGGGATGCCGCCTGCGATCTGGGCCAGGTATTCACCGAAGGCGATCTGCAGGATCAGCTGTTCGATTTCGCCGAACTTGCCCTGTTCGGTCAGCCGTCCGGCCCAGGCCTGCATCTGGCGCAGCGCCTGGGCATAGGTCGCGAGCCAGGCCAGCCCGTGGGCGGCGTGCTGTTCGGCCTCGACCAGGCGGCCCGAGACGCGGCCCTCTTCGGTCACGCGGGCGGCAAGCGCGGTGCGCGCGGCCTCGGTCACCGCCTCGACCGGGCCGAGCGCGGCCTCGGTCAACGTCAGAAGATCGGCGAGAAGCGCCTGTTCGGCGGGCCTGTCCTGACCGTCATGGGGCATGAATCGTCTCCTTCCTTCGGGCTTGCCGTGACATAGGGCTTTCGCAGATGCAGCGCAACAAAAATTCAATTGTATTGCATGTTTTGAAGGATAATGACCCGTCCATTTTGCGGCTGCGGCATGAGCCGGTCCGGGCTATAGCCAGAGCGGGGAGGCGCGCATGATCCTGGGTATCGACACGGACCTTTTCGCCGCCGCGCTGGCGGTGGCGCTTCTGGCGGGCTTCGTCAAGGGTGCGGTGGGCTTTGCCATGCCGATGATCATGATCTCGGGCCTGTCGAGCTTTCTGCCCGCCGATCTGGCGCTGGCCGGACTGGTGTTGTCAACGCTTTTGACCAACATCGCGCAGGCCTTCCGGCAAGGGGCTGCGGCAGCCTGGGGCTCGGTCCGGCGCTACCGGCTGCTGATCGGTTGCGTGGTGCTGGCGATCGCCCTCAGCGCGCCGCTGGTCGCGATCCTGCCCGACCGGGTCATGTATCTGCTGATCGGGCTGCCCATCGCCGCCTTCACGGTGTCGCAACTGGCTGGGCGGCAACTGATCCTGCCCGCCCGCCACCGCGCCCGGGCCGAGATCGCGATGGGGCTGACGGGCGGGTTCTTCGGCGGCATCTCGGGGGTCTGGGGGCCGCCGGTGATCGCCTATCTGCTGTCCTTCAACACCGAAAAGACCGAGATGGTCCGGGTGCAGGGCGTCGTCTTCCTGATCGGGGCGGTGATGCTGCTGCTGGCGCATCTGGGCTCGGGCGTGCTGAACGGGCATAGCCTGCCGTTCTCGGCGGCGCTGGTGCTGCCCGCGGCGCTGGGCATGTGGGCGGGGGTCAGGCTGCAGGACCGGCTCGACCCCGGCCGGTTTCGCCGTGCCACGCTTGTCGTGCTGGCGGTGGCGGGGCTGAACCTGATCCGGAAGGGGCTGATGGGCTGAGGTCGCAGCCCGAGCCTTGGCTGGGGCTGCATTCCGCAGAGTCCCAGACCCTTTCAGGTTTGACCCAAGCTCGAGACCGGAGGCGATCCTGAGAAGACGCCCCCAGACAGGCGCAACCTGATCGGAAAGGTCCGGGCGCCGAGGCCCGCGCGCTGACCAATCCGTCACGCGTCATCAGGCCTGCGCGCGATCCCTGCCTCCCTGCCGAGCGGCACAAGGTCGAGAATTTCTTCCGGACGATCAGACGGCTTCGGCGGATCGCCCTGCGCCCCGAAAACCCTTCGCCGGGCGGAGGGGCATCGTGCGTCCCGTCTCGGCCCCCGACCGGCCCAAGGGGAATGCAGACAGGACCTAGCGGGCGTTGATCCGTTCGATATAGGCGCGCAGCTCCTCGGCCTCCTGGCGGGCATGTTGCAGCCCGTCCATCGCCGCGTTCAGCTCGGCCTCGGTCTGGTTGAGCTGGTTGGTCAGCTCGGCCTCGCGCTGGTTCAGATAGCCCACCGCCTGATCGCGGGCCTCCTCGGCCTCGTGCAGCGCATGGGCCATGCGGTCCAGTTCGCCCATGTCGGCGGTGGTGGTGCGGCCAAGCCGCTGCACCAGCCAGCAGGCGACCCAGCCAAGCGCGAAGGCCACGAACAGCATGACGCTGGTGACCAGAATGAATTCAGTCCTGTCCATCGATCTGGTCCTCTTCACCGGCATCGGCCGGGTCCTCTGCGTCCCGGGCGGTGTCGTCTACCCCGGTCTCGGGCCCGGTTTCGGCCCCGATATCGTCCTGGGGTTCGGTCCCGGTTTCGTCCTCTCCCTCGGCTTCACCTTCGGCCTCGGACGTCGTCTCGTCGCCGGTATCGGTGGCTTGCGCTTCGGTGTCTTCGGCTTGGGGCGCGTCGGGGTCGGCGTCTTCGATCAGGTGGAACTCGATCCGCCGGTTGGCCTCGCGGCCCTCCTCTGTGTCGTTCCCGGCGACCGGATTGTCCTCGCCATAGCCCTTGGCGGTCAGGTTGCCGACCAGAATGCGGCGGGCCATCAGCGCGTCGACCACCGCATTGGCGCGGGCCTGGCTGAGCCGCAGGTTCATCTCGTCCCGGCCCTGGCTGTCGGTATAGCCCGCGATCTCCATCCTGGCGCGGGGGCAGCCGCGCAGGATATCGGCGATCTCGTCGACCACGCGCAGGGACGCGCCGTCGATGGTGGCCGAGCCCGGATCGAAGGTGATCTTGTTCTCGGCCAGAACGGCACCGATCTGTTCCACACAGGCGGCCGGATCGGCAAGCGCCGCGCCGGGCGTTTCGGGGGGCTTGCGATATGTGATCTGCAGCCCGAAGTTCTGCGCATCGCCCAGCCGGTCCGACAGGATCTGCGCGACCCGGGCGCGCGCGGTTTCGTCCTCGGTCAGACCGTTGATCTGCACGAAATCGGGCTGCACCACGGCCGAGCCGTTCCGGAGCTGGGACAGCGCCTCGAGCCCGGCCAGAACCCGCATCGGCCAGCCTTCGGGCAGCGCGGGATCGAGCCGCAGCGCCGAATGCACATGCTCGCCGCCAAAGCGCGACCGGGCATAGCTTTCGGTCGCGTCGCGCACCATCTGATCGGTCACCCGGCCGCGCATCTGCACCAGGCCCTCGGGGCTCAGCGTCGCCACGAACTCGGCCGGGCCGGGGGCGGCGCCGTCGGTCTTGACCTGGGCGGGCAGAACGGTGTGCAGGGTGAAGGACTCGGGCAGGTCGGCCTTGAGCGCGGCGCTGGCCCGGTCGAACAGGGCGGTCTCGGTCCCGGCAGCGGCGACCAGCGTCACGTCCGTATCCGAAAAGGTCAGGCTTCCGCCGCCCAGCTCGGCCAGCGCCGCGATGCCACTGGCCGCGGCCGTGCCCCAGTCGGCCGAGGGGGCGCCAAGCCCCAGCGTGCAGGTGACGTCGTCGGGCGCACCCGCTTCGCGCGCGGCGGCGAGGATCAGCGCGGCCGCGCCTTCGGTATCGGCGGCGCAGGCATCGAAGCGCGCGCCCGCCTCGTCCATCAGGAAGCGCAGGGTGAAGGGGGCGATGGTCGGGCGTGGCGCCGAGATGTCCAGAGCCAGATCGAGCCCCTTCGGCGCAGCGGCGCGCAGCTCGCGCTCAAGCCGCGCCTTGTCCTGGGGGCTGTCCGAAATCGCGGTGACGGCGACCCGGCTCGCGGTGATCGAGATCTTCGAGCGTTTCAGCCGGTCGAGCGCGATCAGACCGAAGTCAAGCGCGGCGTTCCAGCCCCGGGGGGCGGCATCGTCGGCGCTGTCCATCATGTCGGTGACCGGCAGCCGCCCGGCGATCCGGGCCAGCTCGGCGGCCAGGTCCGCGGTGCGCGACTTGCGCGGGATCAGGCCGATCACGGAAATGCCGGTGTCGTTGCGCAGAAGCTCGACCGAAAAGCGCGGCCCGTCCAGCGGTGTCGGCGCGGCCACCTCGATATCGTCGATCAGGTTGGTGCTGTCGACCACGCTGCCCGCGGCGGCAAGCGCATGGAACCGGGCGGCCTCGTCCGGGGCGGTGCCGGACAGGTGCATCAGCATGCCGTCGGCCCGCACATTGGCCCAGGGGATGCCGCGGTCGGTCAGCGCCGCCCGCACCGCCTGGCGGGTATGGGATTCGATCCAGTTGACCGCAAGCAGCGCCGCGCCGAGGCAAACGGCTGCGGCCAGCGCAAAGACGGCGGGGGCAATCAGCTTCGACAGGAGGTGGCGCATCGGCCGGTCCGGGCTTTGGGGGTCATCGAAGGCCTTTCATCGCTTGGGGGCGGGACAGCGCTTCGGTCAGGCGAGGATCGCGAGACCGAAGCACAGCACCGGGATCAGCCCGGCATCGCGGTTGCTGCGGAACAGCGACAGGCAGCGGTCGGTGTTCTCGGTATCGAGGCGCCGAAGCTGCCAGGACATGTGCAGCGCGAAACCCGCGGTGCCGATCAGCCCCATGAAGGCCGCCGTGCCGCCGGCCGGGTGCAGGAGCGCCAGCAGCACCGCCAGCACCATCAGCGCGGTCGCTCCGAGCAGGAACTGCTGCAGTCGGACGGGCGTGTTTTCGGCAAAGAGCCGCGCGGTCGACTTGACGCCGATCAGGGCGTCGTCCTCCTTGTCCTGATGGGCATAGATGGTGTCGTAGAAGATCGTCCAGGCGATGCCCGCCAGATACAGCAGGACCGGGGCGAGGCTCAGGCTGCCGGTATGGGCGACCCAGGCCAGCATCGCGCCCCAGTTGAAGGCGAGCCCCAGAAAGACCTGCGGCCACCAGGTGAACCGCTTGGCGAACGGGTAGATCGCCACGAGCGCCAGCGAGCCCACGCCCATCGCGATGGTTGCCCAGTTGAAGGTGATGAGGATGAAGAAGGCCGCCAGCGACTGGATCACCATCCAGAAGACCGCCTGCGCGACCGTGACCTGCCCCGACGGGATCGGGCGCGAGCGGGTCCGCGCGACCTCGCCGTCGATGTTGCGGTCGGTGATGTCGTTCCAGGTGCAGCCCGCGCCGCGCATCAGGAAGGCGCCGATGCCGCAGCCCAGCACGATCCACAGATCGATCCAGCGGAACCCGGTCGAGGCCGCGGCCAGCGTCACGCCCCAGAGGCAGGGCAGGTACAGAAGCCAGGTGCCGACCGGGCGGTCGGCGCGCGACAGCCGAAGATAGGGGCGGGTCCAGACGGGGGCGAGCCGATCGACCCAGTTGCCCTTGACGGCATCGGCGACCTGGCCGTCCACGGCTCTGTCCCGGGCGTTGTGGCCCTCTGGCGTTTCGGCGGTGTCGGACATAACAATGGCCCCCATGAACGATCTTCGGTCAGCAAGAATCCGGCTCTATGTAGAGCAGCCCTTGGGGGAAGGGCAAACCGTTCCTCTGACGGGCGATCAGGCGCATTACCTGTTCGCCGTGATGCGGCTGGTTCCGGGCGACCCGGTGCTGGTTTTCGACGGCAAATCAGGGGAATGGCTGGCCGAGGTGGTCGAGGCGAAGAAGCGCGCAGGGGTGCTGATCTGCCGCGAAAACACCCGTCCGCTGCAGCTTCCGCCCGATCTGTGGCTGTGCTTCGCGCCGATCAAGAAAACGCGAACGGATTTCATCGTCGAGAAGGCGGCCGAGCTGGGGGCGGCCCGGATCTGCCCGGTGCAGACCGATTTCACCAATTCCGAACGTATCCGCCGCGACCGGCTGCAGGCTCATGCCGTCGAGGCGGCCGAGCAATGCGGCGGCACTTATGTCCCCGAGGTGGCCGATCTGCAAAAGCTGTCCAATCTGCTCGATGCCTGGCCCGAGGGCCGCCATCTGATGTTCTGCGACGAGGCGCTGGTCGGCGCCGGTCAGGCGCTGGGGGAGGCGCCGAAGGGCCCCTGGGCGATCCTGATCGGGCCCGAGGGCGGGTTTTCCGAGACCGAGCGCGCCCGGCTTCGCGCGCTGCCCTTTGCCCATCCGGTCAGCCTCGGCCCCCGGGTATTGCGCGCCGATACGGCGGCGGTCGCCGCGCTGACGGTCTGGCAGCAGGCGCTGGGGGATTGGGGGTGAGCTTTCTGCGGCCCGAGGCGGTCGCGGCTCTCCGGCAGCGGCGCGAGGTCATCGCGGCGGGCTGCGTTGCCTTGGCCGGGCTCTGGATCTTCGGGCTGGGCGGGTATCTGTTCCAGGCGCTGGGCGTGTTGACGGTGGCGCTGGGGGCGGGGCTTGGTTTCGTCGCGATCCGCCGCAACCGGTTCCGCATTCCCGGCAATGGCCCTGGGATCGTCCAGGTCGACGAGGGCCAGATCACCTATCTGGCGCCCCGGGGTGGCGGCTTTGTCGCGCTGAGCGAGATCACCCGCATCGAGATGGTCTTCGACGAGACCGGCGCGCGCGGCTGGCGGCTGAGCCAGACACGGTTTCCGGAGGTCACGATTCCCGCCTCGGCCAGCGGCGCCGACGCGCTGTTCGACGTGTTCATGGCGCTGCCCTGCGCCAATCCCCGCGCGATCCTCTCGGCGCTCGACCGCAGCCCCGCCGACGGCCCGGTGACGGTCTGGTCGAGGATCGTCCGTCCGGCCTTGACTTGAGCCCGCCCGCGACGCAGGTCTTGGCCGGAACACGAGCGAACAATCTGGAGGCCGCTGGCCCATGTCCATTCCCCAGTCAGGCGGCGGCCCGATCGAATCCCATGCGCAACTGACCGAGTATCTGGCCGCAGGCTGCAAGCCCAAGGCCGACTGGCGGATCGGCACCGAGCACGAGAAGTTCGGCTATTGCAAGGATGCGCTGAAGCCCATTCCCTATGACGGCCCGCGCTCGGTCAAGGCGGTGCTGGAAGGGCTGCGCGACCGCCATGGCTGGGCGCCGGTGATGGAGGGCGAGAACCTCATCGGGCTGCAGAAGGACGGGGCCAATGTCAGCCTCGAGCCGGGCGGCCAGCTGGAACTGTCGGGCGCGCCGCTCGAGACCATCCACCAGACCTGCGACGAGGTCACCGAGCATCTGCGCGAGGTGAAAGGCGTCGCCGACGAGATCGGCGTCGGCTTCATCGGCCTCGGCGCCGCCCCGATCTGGAGCCATGAGGACATGCCGATGATGCCCAAGGGGCGTTACCGGCTGATGACCGATTACATGGACCGGGTCGGGACCATGGGCAAGACGATGATGTACCGGACCTGCACGGTCCAGGTGAATCTCGATTTCGGCTCCGAGGCCGACATGGTGCAGAAGCTGCGGGTGGCGCTGGCGCTGCAACCCGTCGCGACCGCGCTGTTCGCCAATTCGCCCTTCCTCGACGGCAAGCCCAATGGCATGAAATCCTGGCGCAGCCGGGTCTGGCGCGATCTCGATGCCGCGCGCACCGGCATGCTGCCCTTCGCCTTCGAGGACGGGTTCGGCTTCGAGCGCTATGTCGATTACGCGCTCGATGTGCCGATGTATTTCGTCTATCGCGACGGCCGCTATATCGACGCGCTGGGCCAGTCCTTCCGCGATTTCATGGCAGGCCGTCTGCCCGCGCTGCCGGGCGAGGTGCCGACGCTGTCGGACTGGGCCGATCACCTGACCACGATTTTCCCCGAGGCGCGGATGAAGAAATTCATCGAGATGCGCGGTGCCGATGGCGGGCCCTGGCGCAGGCTTTGCGCGCTGCCCGCGCTCTGGGTCGGGCTGACCTACGATCAGGGTGCGCTCGATGCCGCCTGGGATCTGGTCAAGGACTGGGATGCCGAGACCCGCGACGCCTGGCGGGTTGCCGCCGCGACCGACGGGCTCGATGCCGAGGTGAATGGCGTCAAGATGCTGGGCCTTGCCCGGCAGGTGGTCGATATCGCCCGCGGCGGGCTCAAGGCCCGCGCCCGGCCCGGACTGGGCGGCATGGTGCAGGACGAGCGTCATTTCCTGCATGCGCTGGAGGACAGCGTCGAGACCGGCAAGACCCCGGCCGACGAACTGCTCGAGCATTACCATGGCGACTGGAACGGCGATCTGAGCCGGATCTACGCGGATTTCAGCTACTGACAGCGCGCCGGATCGCGGCCGCGACCCACCTCCCGATCTGTCCTGTCCCCCTCCCCGGGGGGCAGAGCCTCTGTGTCGGCCTGCCCGCGGCCGGGCGGCAAGAAGGCTTTGCATTTCGATTTCGGGTAGTTGATAAAAACACTCGGAAATGAGGTGCGAGCGAAGGGGACCGCATTGAGGATCGAAGAGATGCACCGCACGCGCGGGCGTGTGGCCGAACGCGCCGGAGACGCCATGGCGGCGCTTCGTGCCTGCGCTTCGGAATGGAACCTGGCGGTTTCCGAAACCGCAGAGGGCGTGATCATGGATCTTCCGGGCGCCCGGCTCGTCCTGCAGCCGACCGGGACCGGCCTTGGCATCGAGATCGCCGCCCCCGACGATGTCCATCTGCGCGCGGCGCAGGACAACTTGACCGAAGTGCTGGCCGGAGGTGGCATCGAGATCGGCTGGGACGATGTGGCGGCGGGCGCCCTGGCTCCGGGCCTGTCCATCGGCGAGGTGATTTCCTGCGGGCAGAGCGCGCCGGGCTTTCTGAGGTTGCGGGTCGGGCTGGCCGATGCGGGCCGCTTCGCCTCGGCAGGTCTGCATTTCCGGCTGCTGCTTCCGCCGCTGGACCGGGATCCGATCTGGCCGCAGATCGGCAAGACGGCGCGGGTCGACTGGCCCGACGGGGCCGATGCGCTGCACCGGGCCGTCTATACCGTTGCCGATCTGGGGACGGACTGGATCGACATGGACATCTTCGACCATCCGGACAGTCCGACCTGCACCTGGGTACGCGACGCCGCTCCGGGCGCGCCGGTCGGGATCATGGGGCCGGGCGGCGGCTGGGTGCCCGAGGGCGATCCGGTCTTGCTGTTCGGTGACGAGACCGCGCTGCCCGCGATCCTGCGGATCCTGCGGCTCTCTGAGAACGAGGTGCGGGCCTGGGTCACGGCAAGCCCCGAGGATCTGAGCGCGCTGAACGCCGACCCGAGGGTGAAGCGGGTCGACGACCTTCTGGCCGCGCTGGCCGGAACCGATCCGGGAGAGGCCGGTTTCGTCTGGGTCGCGGCGGGCGAGCGGATCGCGCGCGAGGCCCGCCGTCATCTGACGGAACGCGGCCTGCCGCGCGACCGGTTCTCTGCCGTGGCCTATTGGCGCTGAGGCCGGGGCGGTGCTCGGCTGACGGAGCGCTCGCGGGAAGTTCAGATCGCGTGGGGCCCGTTGCCTTGAAGGGCGGCGGGCCGGTTCATAGCTCTGCTCCGATCACGCGATGGGGAGAGGCGCAATGAACATCGAACGGCTGTTGCAAGAGGCGCTGGGCTCGGGCCAGGCCCGAGGTCAGAAACCGGAGCAGACCCGGGGGCAGGGCGGTTCGGCGCTGCCGGGCGGTCTTGCGGGGGGCGCCGCCGCGGGCGGGCTGGTCGCGCTGCTGCTGGGCAGCAAGAAGGCCCGCAAGCTGGGCGGCAAGGCGCTGAGCTATGGCGGCATGGCCGCGGTCGGCGGGCTGGCCTACAAGGCCTGGCGCGACTGGCAGCAGAACCGCCCTTCGGGGACCGAGGCCGAGCCGCTGCATCTGCCGCCGCCGCCCGCCGATAGCGGCTTCGACATGGCTCAGGAGCGCGACAGCGCCGGGCAGGATTTCCGCCTGGCGGTGCTGCGCGCGATGATCCTCGCGGCGAAATCCGACGGCCATATCGACGGTGCGGAACATGGCCGCATCCGCGACCGGATCGAGGCGCTGGGCCTCGGAGCCGAGGAAAAGGCCACACTGTTCGACAGTTTTGCCGCGCCCGCCGATCCGGCCGAAGCCGCGCGCCCGGCACGGACCGATGCCCAGCGGGCCGAGCTGTATCTGGCCTCTGCCCTGGCCGTCGATCCCGACACGCCCGACGAGCGGCGCTATCTCGACGATCTGGCCCGCCATCTGGCCTTGCCCGAGGGCCTGCGCGGGCATCTCGACCTCGAGGCCGAGGCGGCGCGCCGTCAGGTTGGGGCGTGAGCGCCGCTCTTGCATCCTGACGTTGGGGCAGGGCGCAAGATCAGAGGTTTAACTGTCCTCTCCGCGGGCTAGGCTCTGGCGAAAGCCTTCGGGGAGGAGTGGATATGCTTTCGGTTGTGGCAAGACCTCTGGTGCGCGTGTTCGAGCGCTACCTGCCGGACCCCTATGTTTTCGTGATCATCCTGACCATCGTCGTGATGGCGGCCGCGGTGCTGTTCGAGGGCCGCTCGCCGGTCGCGGTGATCGAGATGTGGGGCGACGGCTTCTGGACGTTGCTGTCCTTTTCGATGCAGATGCTGCTGGTGCTGGTGACGGGCTACATGATGGCCTCGACACCGGCGGTGCGCGGGCTTCTGAACCGTCTGGCCGATACTGCCCGCGCCCCGGCCCGCGCGATCCTGCTGGTGACGCTGGTCTCGCTGCTGGCCAGCTGGATCAACTGGGGCTTCGGGCTGGTGGTGGGCGCGCTGCTGGCCAAGGCCGTCGCCCGCCGCGTCGCGGTCGATTACCGGCTGCTGGTCGCCTCGGCCTATTCGGGTTTTCTGGTCTGGCACGGGGGGCTTGCGGGCTCGATCCCGCTGGCGATCGCGACGCCCGGCCATACCTTCGAGGACCAGATCGGGATTATCGGCACGTCCGAGACCATCTTCGCGGCCTTCAACCTGATCATCGTCGCGGCGCTGTTCATTGCCGTCCCGCTGGTCAACTGGCTGATGCTGCCCAAACCCGGACATGAGATGATCGTCGATCCGGCGAAGCTGGAAGAGCCCGAATTCGGCGGCGGGCCGACCCACCGGCCCTCGGACCGGATCGAGAATTCGCCGATCCTGTCCTGGATCATCGGTGGCGCGGGGCTGGCCTGGCTGGTGATCGACCTGCTGGATGGCGGCGGGCTGACGCTGAACTACATCAACTTCCTGTTCCTCTTCGTCGCGATCATCCTGCACGGTACGCCCCGGCGGCTGCTGGATGCGCTGGCCGAAGGGGTCAAGAGCGGCGCGGGCATCGTCATCCAGTTCCCGTTCTATTCCGGCATCATGGCGATCATGGCCGGGTCCGGGCTGGCGGTCTCGATCTCGGACGGGCTGACCTCGTTTGCCAGCGCCGAGAGCCTGCCGTTCTGGAGCTTCATCAGCGCGGGCGTCGTCAACTTCTTCGTGCCCTCGGGCGGCGGACAATGGGTGGTGCAGGCGCCAGTGATGCTGCCTGCGGCCGAGGCGCTGGGCGTCGATCAGGCGCGGGTCGCGATGGCGGTGGCCTGGGGCGATGCCTGGACCAACATGGTGCAGCCGTTCTGGGCCCTGCCGATCCTGGCCATCGCGGGGCTGAATGCCAAGGACATCATGGGCTTCTGCGTCGTTCAGCTGGTCGTGAGCGGGGTCATCATCGCGTTGGGTCTGAGCTTCCTGTGACGTTGCCCTCGGCCTGCGGAAAGGCAAGCCGCACCCGCAGGCCGGGGCCGTTGTCCTCAAGCGTCAGGCGCGCGCCATGCAGCCCGGCAATGGCCGCGACCAGCGACAGGCCCAGCCCGTGGCCCGGCGTCGTGCGGCTGCGTTCCAGCCGGTAGAGCCGGCGCAAGACCTTGTCGCGTTCGCCATCGGGCACGCCGGGGCCGTCATCGGCCACGCTCAGGGCCGGAGGATCGGCGCTGACGGCGATGTCGATCCGGCGGCCCTCGGGGGTGTGGCGCAGCGCATTCTCGACCAGATTGGCCAGCGCCTGGGCGATGAGGCTCGGCTCGCCCCGGATGGTGGGCCCGGTTTCGGGGCTGGACAGGCTAAGCCGGTGGCCGGCATCCTCGACCGAGGGCTGGTAAAGCTCGACCACCTGCCGCACGGTGAGGCCCAGATCGAAGGGCTGGAACCGGGCCGAGGCCTGACCGCCCTCGATCTGGGCGATCTCCAGCATGGCGCGGAAGACCGACACCGCGCGGTCGACCTCGGCGCTGGCGCGGTCGGCCAGCTCGGCCGGATCGCCCTCGTCGGGCAGCCGCGCGCGCAGGTCCTGAAGCAGCACCGAAATCCGCTGGAGCGGTGTGCGCAGGTCATGGGCGATGTCGGCGGTGACCTGGCGCAGCGCCTCGGTTGCGGCCTGCTGCCGGGCGGCGAGCCGGTTCACCCCGGCACCGATCCGCGACAGGTCGTCGGCCGGGGCCTGGTCGGGCGGCAGCCGGGCGCTGAGATCGCCCGCCGAGAGCCGGTTCAGCGTCGCTTCGATGCCATCCACGCGACGCGCGGTGCGCCGGGCGATCAGCACGCCGACGCCCAGCGAAATCAACACTGTCGGGCCGAGGCTGAAGGCCAGAAGCGACAGGAAGGTGCGGCGCAGCTCGGCGATGGGGGCGAGGCTTTCGGCCACGATCAGAAGCCCGCCCGCCAGCGGCCGGGCCTCGTGCAGGTAACCCGCAGCCCCCAGCGGCTGGTCGCCCGGGCCCAGATGGATGTCGCTGCCCTCAAGCGTGGCGCGGGCATTGCCCACCTGCCGCCCGTCGGCCGCCAGAAAGACCGTGATCGTCTTGGCCGGATCGGCCGCCCGCGCCCGCGCCCGCACGATGGCCGACAGCGCCGCGGGCGTGGCACTGAGGTCGAAGCTGGCCAGTTCGGCGTCGAGATCCGCGCGGATCGACCGGGCCAGATCGGCGCGGAGCGTCAGATAGGCCCCGCCCAGCGACAGAAGGTTCGCAAGCGCCACCACCGCCACCAGCGCCAGCGCCTGCCGGACGGGGGTCGAGCGCAGCAGGTGCGTAAGCGAGGCCGCGCGGGCGCCCATCTCAGTCGCCGATCCGGTAGCCCGCGCCGCGCACGGTCGCGATCAGTTCCTTGTCGAAGGGCTTGTCGACCTTGGCGCGGAGCCGGCTGATATGGGTTTCGACCACATTGGTCTGGGGGTCGAAATTGATGTCCCAGACCGATTCCAGCAGCATGGTGCGGGTCTGCACCCGGCCCTTGTGGCGCAGCAGATGCTCGAGCAGCGCGAATTCGCGGGGCAATAGGTCGATCCGGCGGCCCGCGCGGCTGACGGTGCGGCGGACCAGATCCATCTCCAGATCGGCCGCCTTCAGCACGGTTTCGGTCTCCTGCATCGGCGGGCGGCGCCCCAGGGCCTCGATCCGGGCCGAGAGTTCTCCGAAGGCGAAGGGCTTGACCAGATAGTCATCTCCGCCCGCCCTCAGCCCGTCGATGCGGTCGTCGACCCCGCTCATCGAGGTCAGGAAGATCGCGGGAGTGGTGACATGGGCGGCGCGCAGCGCGCGCACCAGCGACAGCCCGTCCAGTTCGGGCAGCATCCGGTCGACCACCATCACGTCATAGGCGGTGGCCAGCGCCCGGGTCAGCGCGTCGCGGCCATTGTCGAGACAATCGACCGAATGGCCCTCCTCGCCCAGCCCGCGGGCGATGAACTGGGCGGTGGTGGGATCGTCCTCGACGACGAGCAATTTCATGGCGAACGGCCTCCGGACCCCGATCCTTGACGCGACTGGCCCTCACTATGGCGCCGCGCGGGGGGCGTTCAACCGCCTCTGCGCCCGGGTTTCGGCCCTGTCACCGGCACGTGAGAGCGATTGCAGGAATGTAATCGGCGGGGGGATGTGACCGCAATCCGGGGGCGCCATCTTGGGTCCGCAACCGGCGTCACGGCCGGAAGGATGCCCCAGTTCAGGAGACCAAGGACATGTCGAACAAAGCCAAGCGCAATGCCGTTTCGGCCGTGGCGCTCGCCGCGCTCCTCGGGGCGACGGCGGGGATCGGGCTCGACCATGCGGTGCCGGCGGCCAATGCCGCGACGGCGCCCGAAGGCGGGTATGTCGATCTGGTGGCGCGGGTCGCGCCCGCCGTCGTGACCATCGAGGTCGAGAAGGCCGCGCCGCAGGCCCAGCTGCAGACCTTCCAGTTCCCCGACGGCTTTCCGATGGAGGAATTCGCCCGCCGCTTCGGTCTGCCGATGCCCGGCTATCCGCAGGGCCCGCAGGGCGAGGCGCCGCGTCTGAAGGGCGTCGGCACCGGCTTCATCGTCTCGCAGGATGGCAAGGTGGTGACCAACGCCCATGTGGTCGACGGCGCCGACAGCGTGACCGTGACCCTGGCCGATGGGCGCAGCTTCGACGGCAAGGTGCTGGGCGCCGACACGGCCTCGGACATCGCGCTGGTCTCGATCGACGGCCAGAACCTGCCCCATGTCGATTTCGGGTCGTCCGACGCGCTGAAGGTCGGTCAGCCGGTGGTCGCGATGGGCAACCCGTTCGGCCTGGGGCAGACCGTCACCAGCGGCATCGTCTCGGCGCTGGGCCGCGACATCAATTCGGGGCCCTTCGACAACTTCATCCAGACCGATGCGGCCATCAACAAGGGCAATTCGGGTGGGCCGCTGTTCAATGAGGAGGGCGAGGTCGTCGGCATCAATACCGCGATCCTGTCGCCCACCGGCGGGTCGGTCGGCATCGGCTTTGCCGTGCCCTCGGACATGGCGAAATCGGTCGTGGCCGACCTTGAGAAAGGCGGTCAGGTCGATCGCGGCTTCCTTGGCGTGCAGATCGGCGGGGTCAGCGAAGAGGTCGCTGCGGCGCTGGGCTTCGACAGCCCGCACGGTACCATGATCGTCGATGTCACCGCCGACAGCCCGGCCGCGAAGGCGGGGTTGAGAAAAGGCGACATCGTGCTGGCGGTAGACGGCCAGGAGGTCACCGGGCCGCGCGATCTGACGCGCTTCATCGCGACCGACGCGCCCGGTACCGATGTGTCGCTGAACGTGTTGCGCGCGGGCAAGTCGATGGATGTCTCCGTCACCCTCGGCAACCGC
>NZ_QNVX01000053.1:0-124485 GCF_003314725.1 Rhodovulum sp. BSW8 | reverse complement strand
CCGCGGCCCCGTCTTTCCTTTGTCCGGGCAAGTCCCGTCCCGGGAGGAGGAAGACGTCAGGCCCTGAAAGCGCCCGTTCCGACCCTGTTGGCCGGTGCGGCGACCCCGGACCCGATCCTTGCCCCGGGTCCGGTCGGATACTCCCGCGCCCCGGCTGGACACCGGGGTGTAACCTGCCCCGCCCGGCCTCCCCCCGGACGGGGCTTTTTCTTGTGACACGGCGTGCCGACCTGTCCGGACCGCGCGGCCCACGCGTTTGCAAGCGCGCCCGCGCACGGGCCACTGCAGAGGCGATGAAGATCGGAATACAGCAGATTCGGGCGACGCTTGCCGGCGGCAGTCTACCAAGCCTCGACAGGCGGCTGGAAAAGGGCGGGCGCGGGGACGCGCGCCCGCCAGAGATGGCGCGGGACGGCCCGGCCTATTCGGCCTGCATCGAGCCGGTCTTGACGAAGCGCAGATGCCAGGACAGCGCTTCGTCCAGAAGATGCGGCGCGTGCTTGCCGTAAGAGCCTTCCATCGCGCGCTTGTAGTAGTCGCGCAGCGCCGGGCGGAAATCGGGATGGGCGCAGTTTTCGATGATCAGCGCCGCGCGCTGCTTGGGCGCGAGGCCGCGCAGGTCCGCAAGCCCCTGTTCGGTCACAAGGATCTGCACGTCCTGAGCGATGTGATCGACATGGGCGACCTTCGGCACGATGGCCGAGATCTTGCCGTTCTTCGCGGTCGAAGGGGTCATGAAGACCGAGACATAGGCGTTGCGCGCGAAGTCGCCCGAGCCGCCGATGCCGTTCTGAATGCGCGAGCCCATGACATGGGTCGAGTTGACGGCGCCGTAGATGTCGGCCTCGATCAGCCCGTTCATGGCGATGCAGCCGAGGCGGCGGACGATTTCGGGGTGGTTCGAGATTTCCTGCGGCCGCAGGATCAGCTTGTCGCGGAACCGGTAGGCATGGTCGTTGAACCACTCCGCGGCGGTGGGGCTCAGCGACAGCGAGGTGGCCGAGGCGCTGCGCAGCTTGCCCGCGTCGAGCAGTTCCAGCATGCCGTCCTGAATGACCTCGGTATAGGCGGTCATGTTCTCGAAGGGCGAATTCATCAGCCCGGTCAGCACCGCGTTGGCGACGTTGCCCACGCCCGATTGCAGCGGCAGCAGCTGCGGCGGCAGGCGACCCTTCGAGACCTCGTGCAGGAAGAAGTCCAGCAGATGCCCGGCAATCGACTGCGCCACCTCGTCGGGGGCCTTGAAGGGCGCGTTGCGGTCCGGCGCGTCGGTTTCGACGATGGCGACGATCTTCTTCGGATCGCAGCGGAAATAGGGCTGGCCGATGCGGTCGTTGGGGCTCGACAGCGGGATCGGCCGGCGATGCGGCGGCAGCGCGGTGCCGTAATAGATGTCATGCATCCCGCGCAGCGCTTCGCTTTGCCAGTGGTTGACCTCGAGGATGACCTTCTCGGCCTGGTCGAGCCAGGTCTTGTTGTTGCCGATCGAGGAGGACGGAATGAGCTGGCCGTCCGAGGTGATGCCCGAAACCTCGACGATGGCGGTGTCGAGCTTGCCGAGGAAGCCCTGCCACGCCATCGGCGCGACCTGGCTCAGGTGCATGTCGAAATAGTTCATCTCGCCCGCGTTGATCTTTTCGCGGGCGATGGGGTCCGAGTTGTAGGGCAGGCGGAACTCGATGCCCCCGGCCTTGGCCAGAGCGCCGTCAAGCTCGGGGCCGGTCGAGGCGCCGGTCCAGACCTTGACCTGGAACGGGTTGCCCGCGGCATGTTCGGCCTCGATCCGGGCGGCCAGCGCCAGCGGCACCGACTTGGGGTAGCCCGATCCGGTGAAGCCGCTCATCCCGATGGTCGATCCGGGTGCAACCAGCGCTGCGGCATCCTCCGCGCTCATCACGCGGTTGCGCAGCGTCGGGTCGCCGATCCTCGATGCGATGGGTTGGGCGATGGTCATGGGCTCCTCCTCCTCGAACTCCCCAACCCGGCCATCCGGTGCGGAGCGGGGAAGTGCTGGTGTTCAGGCGGGAATTCCGGCCCTGGGCGGTCGGAGGGATCCCACGGTTCCGATCTGTTGGACAGACTGCCGTGCCCGACGGCAAGGGTGGATGCCATCATGGCCGCCATGCGCTGAGTGCAATTCTTGTGTTTCGGATGCGTGATTTGCGGGATTTGTGCGCGTGCGGTATAAAATTGCTGTCAGGTGCGATTGTTATCCTGTGCTGCGAAATTGTTTGCGGATGTTCCGGCCTGTCGCGGCAGGGGGGCGATTACATGCGCCTTGCCCAGCCTGCCGTCACGGGCCAGATCCGTCCCGCCATCGACGCCAATCGCCCGTTCCGCCGCCGTCCCGCCGCCGCAGCGCGCTTCGTGGACGAGGGTATACCCACCGAAGAGTCCCCGTCAGGCCGTCTTCCGGTCCGTTGCGAATCATCTGCGAGGGCGGTTTGCCCGGGCCGTCGCGGGCTCAGTTCCCGGTCCCGGCCTTCGGGGCAGAGGCGGCGGGGGCCGGGGGACGAACCCGGAAGACCACGCAATACAGCGCCGGGGCGAAAAGCAGGGTGATGCCGGTTCCGGCGATGATGCCGCCCATCATCGCGAAGGCCATCGGCCCCCAGAACACCTCGCGCGCGATCGGGATCAGCGCGAGGCTGGCCGCGGCAGCGGTCAGCAGGATCGGCCGGGCGCGGCTGTCCGAGGCGCCGTAGACGGCCTCCCAGGGGCTTTGTCCGGCCCGTATCAGCACGTCGACCTCATGGATCAGGATCACCGAGTTGCGGATCAGGATGCCGACGAGGGCCAGCACCCCCAGCAGCGCGACAAAGCCCAGCGGCGCGCCCGAGGGCAACAGCGCCGCGACCACGCCGATCAGTCCCAGCGGGGCCACGGCCAGCACCACGAACAGCAGCCGGAAGCTTTGCATCTGGATCATGACCAGCGTCAGGATGCTGAGCACCATCACCGGCACCACATCGAGGATCGGGGCCTGGCTTTCGGCGCTGGATTCCTCGGACCCGCCCAGCGCGACGCGGTACTCGGGCGGCAGGTCCTTGGCAAAGGCCGCGATCCGGGGCGTGAGGTCGGCCACGATGGTGGCGGGCTGCTCGTCGGCGCGGATCGCCGCGCCGACGGTGATCGTCGGGACCCGGTCGCGTTGGTGGATTTCCGGCTGTTCGGTGGTCCATTCCAGCCGCGCGATCGACAAGAGCGGGATCGGGTCGCCCGCGGCATTGCCGAATTGCAGCGTCTCGAGCGCGGCGATGGTGGAACGGTCGGCCGCCACGCCCCGGGCCAGCACATCGACCAGCTTGCGACCGTCGCGCAGTTCGGTCACGCCTGCGCCCTCGAACAGACCGTAAAGGGTCTGGGCCACGTCGGACTGGGTCAGCCCGAGCTGGCGCAGCCGCGCCTGATCGAGGATCACCCGCACCACGCGGGCCGGTTCCGACCAGTTCAGGCTGATCGAGGTCAGCCGCGGATCGGCATCCAGCAGCGCCGCCAGATCGCGGGCCCGGTCGCGCAGGGGTTCGATATCGGGGCCGGACAGGCGGTACTGCACCGGCTTGCCGACCGGCGGACCCAGCTCGATCAGGCGGGTGTAGAAATCCGCCTCGGGATGGGCGCGGTCATAGGCCGCGATCTTGGCGCGCAGCCGGTCGCGGGCCTCGAGACCCGGCGTCATCACCATGAGCTGGCCGATATTCTCGCTGGCGGTCGGCTGGTCGAGCGTCAGCACGAAGCGCGGAACGCCGCGGCCGACATAGGCGGTCGAATAGCTGGCCTCGTCCTGCTGGCCGAGCCAGGCCTCGAAATCGGCCATCGCGGCATCGGTTGCGGCAAAGGCGCCGTTCTGGCGCAGCGTGACCTCGACGATGATTTCAGGCCGTTCCGAGGTCGGAAAGAACTGTTTTTCCACATGCCCGAGCCCAGCAACCGAGGCCGCGAAAAGCGCGGAGGTCAGCAGGATCGTCGTCCAGCGAAATCGCATCGCCTTCAGCAGGACCGAGCGGAAGGCCCGGCGCACGCGGCCCGCTGCGCGGTGGGCATGGCGCAGTTTCCTGGGCAGGAAGGTCACGCCGAGGATCGGCGCGAACAGAACGGCGACGATCCAGCTGAGCAAGAGCGAGATCGCAATGACGTAGAACAGCGACCGGGTATATTCGCCCGCCTGGCTGGAATTGAAGGCGATGGGGATGAAGCCCGCGGCGGTGACCAGCGTGCCGGTCAGCATCGGAAACGCAATCGAGGTCCAGGCATAGGAGGCGGCCTTCGTCAGGTTCTCGCCGATTTCGAGCCGCGAAATCATCGTCTCGATGGCGATCATCGCGTCATCGACCAGCAGACCCAGCGCGATGATCAGCGCGCCGAGCGACACCCGCTGCAGCGTGATGCCCATCACGTCGAGCAGCACGAAGGTCATGGCCAGCACCAGCGGGATCGACAGCGTCACCACCATCCCCGCCCGAAGCCCGAGCGAAATGAAGCTGACGGCCAGCACGATCAGCACCGCTTCGGCCAGTGCCCTGGTGAAATGGCCGACCGACTCCTCGACGACCCTGGGCTGGTCGGCGACCTTGTGGACCTCGATCCCGACCGGAAGCCGCTGGGCGACCCCGTCCATCACCGCTTCGAGCTCGGCGCCGAATTTCAGGATGTTGCCGCCCTCGCGCATGCCCACCAGAAGCGCGATGCCTTCATGCCCGTTATAGCGGAAAAGCTCGGCCGGCGGGTCGGCATAGCCCGGGGTCACATCGGCCACATCGGCCAGCGAATAGAAGACATCGCCGGTCCGGAGCGGCGTTGCCGCCAGATCCTCGGCCGAGGCGTATTGCCCGGTGACCCGGATCAGGATGCGTTCGCCCGTCGTGCGGATCGTGCCCGAGGGCACGATGGCGTTTTCCCGCGCCAGCGTGTCCAGCACCGCCTCGCGGTCGAGCCCGAGCGCGGCCAGGCGGCGGTTGGAAAACTCGATATGGATCTCGGGGGCGCGCACACCGACCAGCTCGACCTTGCCGGTCTGGTCGAGCCGCAGGATCTCGGATCGGACATCCTCGACCCGGTCTTCCAGCTCGCGGGGCGTGAAGCCGTCGGCGACGAAGGCATAGATGCTGCCGAAAACGTCGCCGAAATCGTCGTTGAAGGAAAAGCCCGCGAATTCCGACGGGAAATCCGCCCGGATGTCCGACATCATGTTGCGGACCCGAAGCCAGGTCGCATCGACCTCTTCGGCGCGCGTGGAATCGCGCAGTTCGACATAGACGACAGACCGGCCGGGATAGGTGACCGAGCGGGTAAACTTGAGCGCGTCGATTTCCTGCAGCTTCTTCTCGATCCGGTCGGTGACCTGGGTCACCGTTTCCTCGGCGGTGGCGCCGGGCAGGGCGGCCGAGACCACCATGACCTTGATCGCGAAGGACGGGTCCTCCTCGCGGCCCATCGACAGATAGGCCAGTGTGCCTGCAACCAGCGAGACCAGCATCAGGAACCAGACCAGCGAGCGGTGGCCGAGCGCCCAGTCCGACAGGTTGAAGCGCGGGCGCAGGCTCATGGGGCCACCCGGGGGCCGACAGCCAGCCCGTCGCGCAGGCAGGCCGCGCCCCTGATCACGATCTCGTCGCCGACCGAAAGGCCTTCGGTGATCTCGATCCGGTCGGCAAGCTGCCGCCCGATGCGGACGGCCACGCGCTCGACCCGTCGGTCGGGCGGCAGCACACGCCAGACCGCCGGATCGGTTTCGGACCCGGTCAGGGCGGTCGCGGGCAGGGTCATCACGGGCAGATCCAGTTGGGCGAGGGTGGCCGACACAAGGCTGCCGATGCGGAAATCGGAATCGCCTTCGGTGATCGTCAGGCGCAACCGCCGGGTGCGGATATTGTCGCCGATGACCGGTTCGACCAGCCGCAGCCGCGCCTTGCGGGGATTGGCGAATTCGGCATGGACCACGACCTCGAACTGCGCATCGCGCGGCAGAACCTGCAGGAATTCGGTCGGCACGTCGATCACCGCCTCGCGGCCCTTCAGATCGGCAAGGGTCAGGATCGGGGTGCCCGCGGCGACCACCGTGCCCTCCTCGACTTCGGTCGAGAGCACGATCCCGTCATTCGGGGCGACCAGCGTGCCATGGCCCAGCGCATCGCGCGCCCGGGCCAGATCGGCCTGGGCGGCCTCGGCCTGGGCCTGGGTCGCATCGCGTGTGGCCTCGGCCTCTTCCAGCTGAGCGCGGGGCGCGATCCCGCGCTCGGCCAGGGTGTTCACGCGCTCGAAGCTTTGACGGGCAAAGGCAGCTTCGGCAAGGGCCGCGCTCAGCGCCGCGCGGGCCGAGGCGACGTCTTCCTGCAGGCTCACCCGATCAAGCGTCGCCAGCACGTCGCCGCCCGCGACCCGGTCGCCGGGATCGACCTCGATCCGGGCGACGCGGCCGATGGTCTGAAAGGCCAGATCGGTGCTGTGCGTGGCCGCGACCACTCCGGCAAAGGCGCGCTTTCGGGTCGGATCGGCACTGACTGTCTCCGAGACCACGGGACGCCCGGTGGCCGGAATGTCGCCGCAGGCCGGGCTTGCCGAGTGGGCGGCCGCGGGAAGGGTCGCAAGGGCAAGAACGAGCAGGCGGATCATTCGGAGCCCTCAAGCGGGCGAACCTCGCGCCCTGGGAAAAGGTACTGGGACCCGGCGCCGACCACGGCTTCGCCCTCGGCCAGGCCCGCGGCAATGCGGATGCCGCCGTCGGTATAGGCGCCGATCTCGACCGGGGCGAGCCGGACCCGGCTGTCGGCGGGGTCGACTGTCCAGACGGCCGGGCCGTCGGCGGTCGCTGTCAGCGCCGTCCAGGGGACCGTTATCGCCGTCTGGCGGGCCAGGGTGACGACCCCAACGACCGGCTGGCCGATGGAAAAGAGCTGCGCGGCCGTGCCATTGATGCGGACCTTGGTCTCGACCGTGCCATTGCCGCCCACGACCGGCGCAAGCTCGCTGACCGGGGCGCTGGTGCCGGGGCCGGGGCCGCCCTCCAGTGGGCTCAGCCGCACGTGGCTGCCCAGAAAGGCGCCGAGTTCGGGGATGTCGGGGACCTGGAACACCGCCTCGCGCGGGCCGCGATTTGCCAGGGTCACCACCGTCTGCCCGGCGGCCATGACCTGGCCCGGCTCGGCCGAGCGGTGGGTCACGATCGCGGGCTCGATGGCGCGCAGCACGGTGTCCTCGGCGGCGCGGGCAGCGACGGCGCGCCGGGCCCTGGCCCCGTTCCGGTCGGACCGGGCCGACAGATAGGCCTGCACCGCGGCATCGAGGTCGGATTGCGTCGTGTTGCCCTCGTCCAGCAGGCGCGTCGCCCGGTCGCGGGCCTGCCGGGCCTGCACCAACGCCGCCTCGGCTGCCTGCAGAGCAGCCGTGGCCGCGCGCAGCCGGGCGTTGGCCTCGGTGGGATCGACCTGCGCGATCACGTCATTCCGGTCCAGCTCGTCGCCCGCTTCGACTGCCACCTCGACGATACGGCCGCCGTCCCGGAACGAGGCGGGGTAATCGTCCACCGCCTCGATTGTGCCGGTCAGGGTGTAGGTGGTTTCGGCGGATTCGGCGCCGACCCGGATGATTTCCACCGGCAGAGGCTGGTCTGCCCCGGCCGGAGCCGCAGCCAGAAGAAGGGCGCCCAAGGCGCAGATCCCATGCCGAGTTGGTCTCAAGTCGCACTCCGATGCCCGGCGGGCGCGGTTCTCCCACCGGTTCGGGATACCTTTCGCATGGTTTCGAACCTGTCAATACGCGCAGACCCGACCCGGGAGCGGGCCGTGGGGGAAGGACGGGTCAGGCTCCGGCCGTCCGGGGGGCGCCGCGTCGTGCCGCGAAGACGGTGGCGCAGACGATCATCACCCCCGCAGCCAGCAGGAAGGGTCCACCGGGCAGGTGCAGGGGCGCGTCGGGGCGGCTGAACAGGAAGAAGGTCTGGGTCATCACCAGCGGCGAGGCGATCATCGCGACCGACCGCAGCGAACTGACCATGCCCTGCAACTCGCCCTGCTGGTTGTCGTCGGCCGCCTTCGACATCATGCCCAGAAGCGCGGGCGTCACAACCGCGCCAAGCGCGATCATCGGTGTCAGCACCAGAACGGCGGTGCCGTTGCCGATCAGGCCGATGGCGATGAAGGCCAAGAAATTATAGCCAAGCCCGTACCAGACCGCGATCCTCTCGCCCATCACGCGCAGCACGACGCGGATCAGCCCGCCCTGCACGATGGCGACCCCGATCCCGAACATCGCCAGCGAAATGCCGACGGTGCCCGTGCTCCAGCCAAAGCGGTACTGGGTGAAATAGGCCCAGATCGCCGGATAGATGAACATCGCGAATTCATAGAGGAAAAACAGCAGCAGAAGCGGCCGCACGCCGGGCAGGCGGCCGACGGCGCGGAACGCGCCCAAGGGGTTCGCGCGGCGCCACTCGAACGGGCGGCGGATGCGGTCGGTGACGGTCTCGGGCAGAACGAGCGCGCCGAAGATCAGGTTCAGCGTGGCCAGCGCCGCGGCGGCCCAGAACGGAGCGCGCGGGCCCAGCTCGCCCAGAAACCCGCCGATGAGCGGCCCGATCACGAAGCCGATCCCGAAAGAGGCGCCGACCATGCCGAAGCGCGCGGCCTTTTCCTCGGGCTTCGAGATGTCGGCCAGAAAGGCGCTGGCCGTGGCCTGCGTCGAGGCGGTGACGCCGCCGACGACGCGCGCGGCCAGCAGCAGCCAGATCGAACCCGCCAGCGCCATCACCACATAATCGAGCGCCATCGTCGCCAGCGAGATCAGCAGCACCGGGCGGCGGCCGAACCGGTCCGAGAGGCTGCCGACGGTCGGGCCGCAGAGAAACTGCATGACCGCGAAGACGGTGGACAGGACCCCGCCCCAGACCGCCGCCTGGCCAAGGCCCGTGCCGCCGTCGATGTCGCGGATCAGATCCGGCATCACCGGCAGGATCAGCCCGATCCCGATGGCGTCGAGCACCAGCGTCACCAGGATGAAGACGATCGGAAGACGGTTAGGGGGCTGGGGCATGGCGGGCCTTCCGCGGGAAAGAACGCCCTCGGCATAGCCCGGCGGCGTGTCCGGTTCAAACCCCCTTCGCGGGGACGGGCGGCAGGCCGAGGATCGCGCGGGCCTCGATGGGGCTGGCGACCGGGCGCCCGTGGCGCGCGCAGAGCTCGGCCGCGCGCCGCACCAGCGCGGCGGTCGAGGGCGCCAGTCTGTCGTTGTCGAGCCGGACATTGTCCTCAAGTCCGGTGCGGGTATGGCCGCCCGGCGCGATGGACCATTCATTGATCTCGATCTGGTGGCGCCCGATCCCGGCGCCGCACCATTCGGCATCGGGGGCGATCCGCTTCAGCGTCTCGACATAGAATTCGAAGCTCGGGCGGTCGGCGGGCATCACATTCCTGACACCCATCGCGAACTGAACGTAAAGCGGCGCCTTCAGGCGGCTGTCCCGGCTCATCTTCACCGCCTGGAAGATATGGCTGAGGTCGAAGGCCGCGATTTCGGGCTTCACATCGGATTTCTGCATTTCCGAGGCCAGCCAGTCGACCAGATCGGGCGGATTCCCGTAAACCCGTGTCGGAAAACTGTTCGATCCGACCGCAAGCGAGGCCATGTCGGGGCAGAACGGCGGCATCCCGCCCCGGACCGCGCCGGCGCCCGGCCGGCCGCCGGTCGAGACGTGCACGATGATGCCGAGGCAGTGCTTGCGGATGCCCTCCATCAGGCGGGCGAATGTCTCGGGGTCGGCGCTTGGGCTCTGGTCGTCATTGCGGACATGGCAATGGGCGATGGCGGCCCCGGCCTCGAAACAGTCCTGCAGGCTTTCGACCTGCGCGGCCACGGTGATCGGCACCGCCGGATTGTCTTCCTTCCGCGCGACCGAACCGGTGATCGCCGCGCAAAGGATACGGGGACGGGTTATCCGGCGGCGCGCAACAGAAGGGCCGCCAGCGCTTCGGGCTGGGCCAGGAAGGGCGAGTGCGAACAGTTTAAGGCGTCGATCCGGTCCGCAGGCCAGTCCGCAGTCATGGTCGCCTGATAGTCAGGGGGAATGGTGCGGTCCTGCAGGCAACGGATATAGCGTTTCGGAACAGACCTATAGCGCTCGCTCAGCGCGATCGGTGTGGCCTGGGGCAGGATCGGCTGCGGCCCCAGCCGGGCCTTGGCGTAGGCCACGGCCTCGTGCGGGCAATCGTGAAAGAGCTTGTCGCGCACCTTCTCGGGATCGAAACTGAACGAAACCCCGTCCTCGGATTTGACGATGGCGTCAAGCAGGGGCTGGCGCGGCCCGGCGCGGCGCATGTCGACCAGCGAGAGGCCCGCGACCGGGACATAGGCGCAGACATAGACCAGCGACCGGATCTTCTCGGGTGCCTTCTCGGCGGCGGCCGAGATCGGGAAACCGGCCATCGAATGGCCGACCAGGATCACCGGTTCGTCGATGGCGTCGAGGATCGCATCGGCATAGAGGTCGAGCGTGACATCGGCCAGCGGCGTCGGATCGTCGCCATGTGAGGGGAGGTCGATGGCGCGGGCCTCGGCCCCCGCGTTCCGAAGGGCGGGCAGCACGTCGCGCCAGCACCATGCCCCGTGGCAGGAGCCATGGATCAGAAGAAAAGCGGTCATGCCGGGAGGCCCTTCGAAGGATGACCGCGGAATGTTCGATTTTTGCGTTTGAAATGCCCGAAAAACCAGAATATCCGCCGTTCAGAGGGGGCGTGAGGTTCGAATTTCACCATTCTCGCGACGCTTTCTCAGTCCGCGACATGGCCGATCTCTTTCAGGAAGGCGGTCAGGACATCGGCATAATCGCCGGGCTTCTCGACGCAGGGCAGATGGCCCGCGCCGCGGATCAGGTGAAAATGCGCGCCCTTGATCAGGGCTGCCGTTTCCCGCACCAGATCGGGCGGGGTCGAGCCGTCCTCGCTGCCGGCAATGGCCAGGGTCGGCAGGGTCAGGCTGGCGGTCGGCGTGTAGAAATCGGTGCCCGAAATGGCGGCGCAGCAGCCCAGATATCCCTCGACCGGCTGGCGGGTCAGCATGTTGCGCCAGAGCGCGCAGTCGGGGCTTTGGCGGAAGGGGCGCGAGAACCAGCGCTCCATCGTGCCCTCGGCCAATGCCTCGATCCCGCCTGCGCACACCATCGCCATCCGGTCCTGCCAGATCGCGGCCGTGCCGATCTTGGCGGCGGTGTTCGACAGCACCATCGCCCGGACCAGGTCGAGCCGCTTGACCGCCAGCCCCTGCGCGATCATCCCGCCGATCGACAGGCCGACGAAGACGCAATCGCGGCCCCCCAGAAACTCGAGCAGCCGTTCGGCATCGCGCACCAGCACGCCCATCGCATAAGGGCCGGGCGGACAGGAGGACAGGCCGTGGCCGCGCATGTCATAGCGGATCGCGCGCAGCCCGGGCGGCAACAGCTCTACCACCGCGTCCCAGACCCGCAGGTCGCAGCCCAGCGGATTGGAAAAGACCACGGGCGGTCCGTCGGGGTCGCCATCCTCACGGTAATGCAACGCGACGTCGCCCAGATCGGCGATCTTCATGCGGGGGGTCCTCCCTGATTTTCGCGGCGCAGGACGGCCGAGCGCGCCCGAAGCGTCAATCAGCGCAGCCGGATATGGGCCATGATCTGGCCATGGTCCGAAACGATGCGGGCGGCGGGCGACTGCGGTTCGGCCCCATCGGTGATGTGGTCGTTATAGGCGCCGAAATGGATCATCTCGCCGATCCGGTCGGCCCGGTCCGGGTCGAAATGGCGCGACAGAAGGATCGCGTCCAGCGCCTGATAGACCCCGGCGAAGGAGGCGGTATAGACCATGTCGCGCAGGCTCTTGCGCATGAAAAGCTGCGCTGCGGCCTGAAGTCGGACGCGGTCGATGGCCTCGCGGATCTGCTCGGATTCGGCTGCGGTATAGCGGTCGTCGGGGCCTTGCGGGGTGGGCCGCCGCATCCAGCTGTAATCGGGCAGGGGCCGTTCGCCGCAGATGATTTCATGGGTGGCCGACCGGTCGTCGTCGTTCAGATCGCCCAGAACGATCACTGGCCGGTCGAGGGCAAGTTCGTCCAGTACGAGGCGCCGCAGCACCCAGGCTTCGGACATCCGCCGCAGCCCCGAGCGGAGCGCGCCCATCGCCCGGCCCGCCGGGTCGTAGTCCAGAAGGTCGATTTCGGGCGAGAAGCGCGCGCCGTGGGGGCGCACGAATTCGCCAAGCCGCGATTTCAGATGGGCGTTGAAGACGGTGACGACATGATCGCCGACCGGGATGCGCGCCTTGAGGATCGGCCGGGTCAGCCGCCGGATCTGATAGCGGCCCGCATCGCCCCCGCCCAGATGGTGGAACGGCACGTCGACGGGCGGGTCGAGCAACTGGATCGACTGCGGCTGGTCGGCAAAGCCGAAGCGCGACAGGATCGCGACGCCGGGCCGCCTTTCGCCGGGGCCGGAATCGGCAATGTTGGGGGCGAAGGCCAGCGCGGTCTCGCCGTAGCTGTCATAGCGCTGCTTGCGGTGGATCGCCTTCCGGCCGGGTTCGGCCCCCGGCTGCCCGGCCGCGTTCGACTGCTCGCCGCGCCTGTCGGCCAGCGCGATCACCTGTTGCAGCGGTTCGGGTTCGAAGATCTCCTGAAAGCCCACGATGTCGGGATTCATCCGGGTCAGCTGATCGGCCAGCCAGTCCTGCTTCCAGGCATGTTCGACTGAGCTGTATTTCTCGAAACGATAATACTCGCGATCCGGGCCGATCAGGTTCTGGACGTTGAATGTTGCAATCGTGAAAGTCGTCATGGTGCATCCCCGTAGCGGTCTAGCGCCATGCGGAAGGTTTCTGCCGAGACATTGCCACCCGATGCAATGGCGATGACCGCCTCGCCCGCGACGTCCCTTGGATGATAGAGCGCGGCCGCCAGAGCCACCGCACCGCCCGGTTCAAGCACGATCTTCAACCGCTCGAAGGCCGCGGCCATGGCGCGCAGCGCCTCGTCCTCGCTGACCACGATCCCGGGGCCGCAAAGCCGGGACATCACGGGAAAGGTCAGATCGCCCGGCGAGGGCGTCTGGATCGCGTCGCACAGCGAGCCCGCGCGGCGGGTATTGGTCTCGATCCGGCCCGCGACCAGCGAGCGGGCGACGTCGTCGAAGCCCTCGGGCTCGACCGGGCGGACGCGCAGCCCCGGCGCCCGGGCCTCGAGCGCGAGCGCCACGCCTGAGGTCAGCCCGCCGCCGCCGCAGGGCACCAGCACCTCGGCCGTGTCGATCCCCGCCTCGGCGGCCTGGGCCGCGATCTCGAGCCCGCAGGTGCCCTGGCCCGCGATCACCTGGGTGTCGTCGAAGGGCCGCACCAGTGTCAGGCCGCGCGCGGCGGCCAGGTCTGCGCCGATGGCGTCGCGGTCGCCGGTGGCGCGGTCATAGGTCACCACCTCGGCGCCGAGGGCGCGGGTGTTGGCGATCTTGGGGCCGGGCGCATCCGAGGGCATCACGATGACGGCGGGCGCGCCCAGCATCCGTGCGGCCAGCGCCACGCCCTGGGCATGGTTGCCCGAGGAAAAGGCGATCACGCCGCAGGCCCGCGCCTCGGGCGACAGCGCCGTCAGCGCCGACCAGCCGCCCCGGAACTTGAAGCTGCCCGTGTGCTGCAGGCATTCGGCCTTGACCAGAACGCGCCGCCCCGCGAGGTCGTCGAGAAAGGGCGAGGACAGAAGCGGCGTCAGCCTTGCCTTGCCCGCGAGGCGAGCGGCGGCGGCGTCGATCAGGTCGATGGTCATTTCGAAATGCGCTCCAGCAGGATCGCGATGGCAGCCACCGCGTCGGGTTCGTCAAGAAAGGGCGTATGCCCGCGGTCGGGGATCTCGGCATAGATCATGTCGGGGCGGCGGTGGCGCATCTCGGCCGCGGTCTCTGGCGAGAGGATGTCGGAATGCGCGCCGCGGATCAGCGCCAGCGGCAGCCCCGCGAGCGCGTCGAAGAGCGGCCAGAGATCGGGCAGCGCGTCGGTTGCCGATTGTTCCATCACCGCATGGCGGAGCGCCGGGTCGTAGCGCAGCGCCAGCCCGTCCTCGGATTGCCGCCAGAGCCGCCGGGCATAGCTGCGCCACTGGTCGCGGGTCACGCCGGGGAAGCGGTCGCGCATGCCGATCTCGAGCCGCCGGGCGGCATCGTCATAATCGGAATAGTCCGGGGGGATGCCGAGATAGGTCATGATATGGGCCAGCCCCCTCGGTTCGACCAGCGGGCCGATATCGTTCAGGCAGACGCCCGACAGGCGGTCCTTGTGGCCGGCCGCCAGCATCATCGCGATCAGCCCGCCGCGCGAGGTTCCGAGGATCGCGGCCTTCGGCAGCCCCAGATGGTCGAGCAGGTTCAGCGCGTCGCGGCCTTCGCGGATCAGGTTGTAATTCATGAAATCCGGGTCGGGGTCGGACCCGCCGCGGCCGCGGGTGTCCAGCCGGATGACCCGGGCGCGGTCGGCGAAGGCGTCGACCACCGGTTCGAAATCGTCCATGTTGCGGGTAAGTCCCGCGAGGCAAAGCAGCGGCGTGCCGGTGCCGCACTCGTCATAGGCCAGCATCCTGCCGTCATCGGCCGCGAACCGGATCATGCTATGGCCTCCGCCAGGTGCGGAATCCCGGAAAGATCGGCCAGCACATGGGCCGGACGCCAGGGCAGGCGGTCGACCGGCTCGTTCGCGCGGTTGACCCAGGCGGACACGAAACCGTAGCCCGCCGCGGCGCCCGCGTCCCACCCGTTCGACGAGACGAACAGGACCTCGGACCGGTCGCATCCGAAGCGCTGGCCCACAAGGTCGTAGACCGAGGGGTGGGGCTTGTAGATGCCGACGCTTTCGACCGACAGCAGATCGTCGAGCAGGGCGCCGATCCCGGCGGCCTCGACCGCGTCAGCCAGCATGTCGGGCGTGCCGTTCGACAGGATCGCCGTCGCCTTGCCCGCGCGCTTGAGGGCCTCGAGCATGGCGGGGACCTCGGCATAGGCGTCGAGTTCGCGATAAAGCGCCATCAGCCGGGCACGCAGCCCCGCATCGCCCGCCAGCCCCTGCGCCTCGAGCGCCCAGTCGAGCGCCTCGCCGGTGACCTGCCCGAAATCGGCATGGGCCCCGGTGATTGCCCGGAGCCAGGTATATTGCAGCTGCTTGGCGCGCCAGGCGGTGGCCAGGGCGGGCCAGCTGTCCGCCAGACAGGCGTGATCGGGCTCGGACGCGGCGCGGCGGGCGGCGGCGGCCACGTCGAAAAGCGTCCCGTAGGCGTCGAAAATACAGGTGGTGATCGGCATGTCGTCCTCCCTCGCGGGGCGAGATTGGCACAGCGATGTGACGGGTGGAAGGTTCCGCCATGCCGCTGACGCACGAATCCGGTTAGGCTGCGGGCGGCAACCGGAGGAGGAAACGATGTCGCAGAACCACGGCAAGGTCTGGTGGACGGAACTGATGACCCATGACGTTCCGGGCGCACTGAAATACTACAAGGCGGTCTGCGGCTGGCATTTCCAGCCGATGCCGATGGGGGCGGGGGTCTACCATGTCGCCCATTGCGGCGCTCAGCCGGTGGCGGGGGTCATGGACATGGCTATGCTGCCGGGCATGGAGACCGCGCCCGCGGACTGGTTCAGCTATTTCGCGGTCGACCGCCTGGACAAGGCGCTGGAGGACACCCGCAGCCGGGGCGGTTCGGTTCTGCGCGAGCCCTTCGACGTGCCCGGGATCGGACGCATCGCCATCGTCCTGGACCCGACCGGCGCGGCGATGGGGCTGATCACGCCGGCACGCTGAACCGGCGCGGCGTGTCCGGGCGACAGGGTTTACATCTGGGACCGACAGTCTAGGCTTGTGCCACGTCCGGAGTACCCGCGCGATGCGCGCGGCCTCCGCAAATCCACCCGCCTCAGTGAAAGGAACCGTGCATGACCCAGGTTCAAACGGGTGACAAGGTCCGTATCCATTACACCGGCACCCTGGCCGACGGCTCGACCTTCGACAGCTCCGAGGGTCGCGACCCTCTCGAATTCACCGTGGGTTCGGGGCAGATCATCCCCGGGCTCGACGCCGCCCTGCCGGGCATGTCCGAGGGCGACAGAAAGACTGTCGAGGTGCCCTGCGCCGAGGCCTATGGCGCGCATAATCCCGATGCCACCCAGGCGATTCCGCGCGCGCAGGTGCCCGACTCGGTTCCGCTGGAAATCGGCACCCGGCTCAATGTGCAGACCTCCGAGGGCGAGGTGCTGCCGGTGACCGTGGCCGAAGTGACCGAAGAGACAGTGGTGCTGGACGGAAACCACCCGCTGGCGGGCAAGGATCTGACCTTCGAAATCGAGCTGGTCTCGATCGGCTGAGCGCCCCTGGAAACGCGAAGACCCGGGCCTGGCCCGGGTCCGTGCCCCGATGGTCGGGGAAAAGACCGTGCGTCCTCAGAGGTTCTCGAACCGCGGCATGCCGAGGACGTGGTAGCCGCCGTCGACGGTGACGATCTCGCCGGTCGTGCAGGCGCCGTAGTCCGAGGCCAGATAGACCGCGGTGCCGCCGATGCAGTCCAGCGTCGCGTTCCGGCCGAGCGGCGCGTTCATTTCGGTATGGCGGAAGGTCTTGCGCCCGCCCGAAATCGCGGCGCCGGCCAGGGTCTTCATCGGGCCGGGCGAGATCGCGTTCACGCGGATGCCTTCGGGGCCGAGATCGTTGGCGAGATACCGCACCGCGGATTCCAGCGCGGCCTTGGCCACGCCCATGACGTTGTAGAAGGGCGTCACCCGGTTCGAACCCTGATAGGTCAGCGTCAGGATGGTGCCGCCATTGGGCATCAGCGGCTGGGCGCGCCGTGCCACCTCGATCAGCGAGTAGCACGAGATCGTCAGCGAGTTCCTGAAGTTCTCGCGCGAGGTGTTGATGAACCGGCCGGTCAGCTCGGTCTTGTCGGAATAGGCGATGGCATGAACCAGAAAATCGAGGCTGCCCCATTCCTCGGCGATCCGGCCGAAGGCGGCATCGAGCGAGGCGTCGTCGGTCACGTCGACATCGACCAGGAAGTTCGACCCCACGCTTTCGGCCAGCGGCTCGACCCGCTTGCCGAAGGCTTCGCCCTGATGCGAGAAGGCCAGCTCTGCCCCCTCGTCGGCCATTGCCTTGGCAATGCCCCAGGCAATCGACCGGTCATTGGCGACGCCCATGACGAGGCCGCGCTTTCCTTTCATCAACTCAGGCATTGCAGGTCATCCGTGATATTTGCTCATCACCAGGGTCGCGTTGGTGCCGCCGAACCCGAAACTGTTCGACAGCACGCTGTCGATCTCGATGCCGTCGCGCAGTTCGGTCACGATCTCGCCCGGCCGGATTTCGGGGTCGAGTTCGGTGACATTCGCCGAAGCCGCCATGAACCCTTTCTGCATCATGATCAGCGAATAGATCGCCTCATGCACGCCGGTCGCGCCAAGGCTGTGCCCGGTCAGCGACTTGGTCGAGCCGATGGGCGGCATGCTGTCCTCGCCGAAGACCTCGCGCACGCCCCTGACCTCGACGATGTCGCCCGCGACGGTCGAGGTGCCGTGGGCGTTGATGTAGTCGATCCTGCGGCCTTCGGGCAGGGTGCCGAGCGCCAGCTTCATCGACCGCACGCCGCCCTCGCCCGAGGGGGCGACCATGTCGTAGCCGTCCGAGGTCGCGCCGTAGCCGGTGACTTCGGCATAGATCGTGGCGCCCCGGGCCTTGGCATGTTCCAGCTCTTCCAGAACCACGACCCCGCCGCCTCCGGCGATCACGAAGCCGTCGCGGGTCGCGTCGAACGGGCGCGAGGCGGTTTCGGGGGTGTCGTTGTACTTCGACGACATCGCGTTCATCGCGTCGAAGAGGCAGGACAGCGTCCAGTCGACCTCTTCGCCGCCGCCCGCGAAGACCACGTCCTGCTTGCCCATCTGGATCAGCTCGGTCCCGTTGCCGATGCAATGCGCCGAGGTCGAGCAGGCCGAGGTGATCGAGTAGTTCACGCCCTTGATCTTGAAGGGCGTGGCCAGGCAGGCCGAGTTGGTCGAGGACATGCAGCGCGTGACCATGAACGGGCCCATCCGCTTGGGGCTGCCCTTGTCCTTGACGGTCGAGTGCGCGACGAAGAAGTTCGCCGTCGACGGGCCGCCCGAGCCCATGATCAGCCCGGTGCGCGGGTTCGACACCTCGCCCGGTTCAAGCCCGGCATCGGCGATGGCCTGTTCCATGGCGAGGTAGTTATAGGCTGCGCCCGCGCCCATGAAGCGCAGCTGACGCTTGTCGATCGAGGCTTCGAGGTCGATCTGCGGGATGCCCGCGACCTGACTGCGGAAGCCGTTCTCGGCATAGACGGGTTCGAAGCGGATGCCAGAGCGGCCGGCGCGCAGGGACGCCTCGACCTCGGCGGTGGAATTGCCGATGGGCGAGATGATGCCCATGCCCGTGATGACGACGCGGCGCATGGCGGTCTCCTTTCCTAAGATGGATCAGCTTTCAGACAGAGCGACCTTCATGTCCTTGACATGATAAATCGTTTCGCCATCGGCCTCGACCCTGCCATCGGCCACACCCATCGTCAGCCGACGGGTCTGGATGGCCTTGGTGAAATCGACGAAATAGCGGATCAGCTTGCGCTCGGGGCGGACCATGCCGGTCAGCTTGACCTCGCCCACGCCCAGGGCGTAGCCGCGGCCTTTCCAGCCGCGCCAGCCGAGGTTGAAGCCGGTCAGCTGCCAGAGCCCGTCAAGCCCGAGGCAGCCCGGCATGATCGGGTTGCCGGGGAAATGGCACGAAAAGAACCACAGGTCCGGACGTATATCGAACTCGGCCACGACATGCCCCTTGCCGTGCTCGCCGCCCTCGGCGCTGATGTCGGTGATGCGGTCCATCATCAGCATGGGCGGTTCCGGCAGCTGCGCGTTGCCGGGGCCGAACAGCTCTCCCCGCGCGCATTTCAGGAGCTCGTCCTTGTCGAAGCTCGTCGGAAAATCGGTCATACGGGACCCGTCCCCCCCTTTGGATTGGCCTGTTTCGCGTCCCGCCCCCTCTATCACCGCGCCTTGCGAAGTGGCAATAGTGCCCCGATGCCGCGCCAAAGCGTCGCTGCAGATCAGAATCATTTGAATTACAGGGTTGATCGCACCATATATCGCCCATGGCACAGCTGAATGAAAACCCCAATAATCCCGACGCCATCGAGCGCGGCAGCCGCTGGCTTTCCAAGGCCGGTCTGCGCCCGACCCGTCAGCGGGTGAGCCTTGCCTCGCTGCTGATCGGCGACGGCAACAACCGCCACGTCACGGCGGAAACGCTGTATACGGCGTCCTGCGCGACCGGCGAAAAGGTGTCGCTGGCGACGGTTTACAACACGCTTCGGGCCTTCTGCGATGCAGGCCTGATGCAGGAAGTCATGGTCGACGGGACGAAAAGCTATTTCGACACCCGGGTCGACGACCATCCGCACTTCTTCTGGGAAGACGAGCACCGGCTGAGCGATGCCCCGGCGGGCGAGCTGGAGATCACCAAGCTTCCCAAGGCGCCCGAAGGCGCCGAGATCTCGAAGATCGACGTCGTGATCCGGCTGCGGCGGATCTGACCCCGGAGCCGGTTCCGCAAGGGAGCGGCCCCGGCGACGAAAAGGAAATATGGCGTCCGGGAAGGGGTTCTTTCCCGGGCTCTTTGTATTTGGGGCTGCCGGGGACCGCGCCCATCTGGTCTCAGAACCACTGCCCGGGCTCCATCAGCCCCAGATCCATCAGTTGCTGGGACTCCCAGCGAAACGCGTCCGACATCGGCCAGCGGAACCGCGCGATCTCGAACCGCGAGCCGGGATTGGTGCGCAGTGCCTTGGCGGCCCGGAACGAACAGATCGCCGCCGTCAGGGTGTTGTGCCAAGGGCAGGCATAGGTGTTCATCTCGGGCTCGTTCAGAAGATGCCCGTCAAGCAGCCGCAGCCCCGGCCGCGCGCGAAACAGGCCGATCCGGTCGATTCGCCGCCGGTCCTCGGGGATGTGTTCCTCGAACCGCCAGCGCAGCCCGCCGAAGAAGTCGAGTTGCCGCTCGAGCAACCGGCCGGTCGCAGGATCGGTTCGGGGCCGGGCGAAATAGCCCGTGCGGTCCAGCATGGCGCCGTCGCGCGAGACCCCGTTGGGGCACAGGTCGAGATCGGCGGCATAGAGATCGACCACATAGGTCAGCATCGCCTCGCGCCTTTCTTCGGCATGGAAGGCCAGCATCTCGCCGATGCTGCGGTTTTCGCAGAACGGGAAGAACAGGTATTCGGCATTATAGCAGTAATGCAGCCAGACCCCGGGGGCCTTGGCGATCACCGCGGTGACAGCCCGGGGCAGGGCGCCCTCGGCCAGGGTGTCGTAGGTCACGCGGTGCACCCGCTCTGCCGCACCGGGCGACAGATCCAGCCCCTCGGGCGTGAACAGGACCAGCGTGCCGAAGCCCAGCGCATCGAGATGGTCGACGGTGCTTTCGACCTCGATCTCGTCCTCGACGAAGATCAGCGCGACCGGGCGCGGGCCGAGCGCGCCGCGCGCCCGTCCCAGAAACTCTGCCAGCCCCGCATATTGCCCCGCCATGGCGGTCCTCCTCGGCCTTGGGCGCAGGGTCGGGCAGGGCGCGCCCATATGCAAGCGGGATGCAAGCGTTGCGGCCCGCGCCCGGTTTCGTGTAGGACAGCGCGCAACCGACCCGGCAGACCGGTCCGCAGACCGGAAGGACGCGCGCATGACCTCCCCCACTCCTCCGACCCGCAAGCTGTTCATCCGGACCTATGGCTGTCAGATGAACGTCTATGACAGCGAACGGATGGCCGAGGCGCTGGGCCCGTCGGGATATGAGCTGACGGACAGCGCCGAGGGCGCCGACCTGATCCTGCTGAACACCTGCCATATCCGCGAGAAGGCGGCCGAGAAGGTCTATTCCGAACTCGGGCGGCTGCGGGCGCTGAAGGTCGAGAACCCGGACCTGAAGATCGGCGTGGCGGGCTGCGTCGCCCAGGCCGAGGGCGAAGAGATCCTGCGCCGCCAGCCGCTGGTCGATCTGGTGGTGGGACCGCAAAGCTATCACCGCCTGCCCGAGCTCGAGGCGCGGGCGCGCGGCGGCGCCAAGGCGCTCGACACAGATTTCCCCGAAGAGGACAAGTTCGACCGTCTGGGCGGGCGCCCGAAGGCGCCGCGCGGCCCGAGTGCTTTCCTGACCGTGCAGGAGGGCTGCGACAAGTTCTGTGCCTTCTGCGTGGTGCCCTATACGCGCGGCGCCGAAGCCTCGCGCCCGGCGTCGCAGGTGCTGGCCGAGGCCCGCGATCTGGCCGAACGCGGCGTGCGCGAGATCACGCTGCTGGGCCAGAACGTCAATGCCTATCACGGCGCCGGTCCCGGCGGCGACTGGGGGCTGGCCCGGCTGATCCGCGAACTGGCCGCGATCGACGGGATCGAACGGTTGCGTTATACCACCTCGCATCCGAACGACATGTCGGACGACCTGATCGCCGCCCATGGCGAACTGCCCGAACTGATGCCTTACCTGCATCTGCCGGTGCAGTCGGGGTCCGACCGGATGCTGAAGGCGATGAACCGCAAGCACACGGCCGAGGACTACCTGCGCCTGGTCGAGCGCGTCCGCGCGGCCCGCCCCGATATCCTGATGTCGGGCGATTTCATCGTGGGTTTCCCGGGCGAGACCGAGGCCGATTTCGAGGACACGCTGGCGCTGGTGCGCGCGGTCAGTTACGGCCAGTGCTATTCCTTCAAGTATTCGCCCCGCCCCGGCACCCCCGCGGCCGAGCGCGACCAGATCGACGAGGACGTCAAGACCGACCGGCTGTTGCGGCTGCAGGCGCTGCTGACCGACCAGCAAGTGGCGGCGCAGGCGGCGATGGTCGGGCGCCGGGTGGGCGTGCTGTTCGAGAAGGCCGGGCGGATGCCGGGCCAGCTCGTCGGCAAGTCCGATCACCTGCAGGCGGTTCATGTCGAGGCGCCCGAGACGCTTCTGGGCCGGATCGCCGAGGTGGCGATCACCGGAACCGCGCCGAACTCGCTGGCGGGCGTCCTGGCCGGGTGACGCGCGCGGAGACCGAGCACGCCGGAAAAGACCGCCGGGAACCGATCCGGCCGGTCGCCGGTTCGGTCAGTGCGAAGCCAAGTCCGGGCAAGAAGCGCAGGCGCGTTCTGCACAAGCCCTGGTCGCCGCGCACGCGGGGTTAGGTCTTTTTTGTTTCAACGAGGTGAAACATCGCAGCTATCGCTTGCGCCCTTACCGGGGCGTTGGCACCATATCTGCACGGGATTCAACCGACGGAGTCTTTATTGGGCATCAGCGCTCTGACCCCCCCGCCGAAGGTCGAAGACGTCCACGAGACGTTTCTCGAGTTTCCGGACAACCGCCTTCTGATCGACCTTTGCGGCGAATTCGACCGCAATCTCGCGCAGATCGAGCACAAGCTCGGCGTTCACATCCTCCGACGGGGCAACCGGCTGGCGATCGTTGGCGAAGGCGCGGCCCGCGGGCAGGCGGCGATGGTGCTGCAACAGCTTTACGCCCGGCTCGAGGGCGGCAAGCCGCTTGAGGCGGGCGATATCGACGGGGCGCTCCGGCTGGGCGATTCCGCCGATGGCACCGGTGCGCGGGCGGGCGACCAGCTGGAGATGTTCCATGGCGGGCGGACCGAGGTCCATACCCGCAAGAAGATGGTCGAACCGCGGACCGAGGCGCAAAAGGCCTATGTGAAGGCGCTGTTCGAGAACGAGCTTTGCTTCGGGATCGGTCCGGCCGGGACCGGCAAGACCTATATCGCGGTGGCGGTGGCGGTGAACATGTTCATCGGCGGCCATGTCGACCGGATCGTTCTCAGCCGTCCTGCGGTCGAGGCGGGCGAGAGGCTGGGCTTTCTGCCCGGCGACATGAAGGAGAAGGTCGACCCCTACATGCAGCCGCTTTACGACGCGCTGCACGATTTCCTGCCGGGGCGGCAGCTGGCCAAGCTGATCGAGGAGAAACGGATCGAGATCGCGCCGCTGGCCTTCATGCGCGGCCGCACGCTGGCCAATGCCTTCGTGGTGCTCGACGAGGCGCAGAACGCGACCACCATGCAGATGAAGATGTTCCTGACCCGACTGGGCGAGGGCAGCCGCATGGTCATCACCGGCGACCGGAGCCAGGTCGATCTGCCACGCGGCGTGTCGAGCGGGCTGGCCGATGCCGAACGGCTGCTGAAGGACATCGACAACATTTCGTTCAACTATTTCACCGCCAAGGATGTGGTGCGGCACCCGCTGGTGGCCCGGATCATCGAAGCTTACGACGCCGACGATGCGAAAGCCTGACCCGGTTGCGAACGGACTGTAACGCCGCCGGGTTTCGCGGTAGACGACGCGGCCATGAGCATCGAGATTCTCTTCGAGGACGACCGCTGGGCCGCTGCAGGTCTGGCGCAGCTGGCCGAGAGTGCCTGCCGCGAGACGCTGACGCATCTGGAGTTCGATCCCGAGATCCACGAGATCAGCGTCCTGGCCTGCGACGATGCGCGCATCGCCATCCTGAACGCCGAGTTCCGCGACAAGCCTGCGCCGACCAACGTGCTGTCCTGGCCCGCCGAGGATCTGGCGGCCGAGGAGGATGGCGAGGCGCCGCTGCTGCCCGAGCCGGATTTCGAGGGCGAGCCTGTGGAGCTTGGCGATATCGCCATCGCCTGGGAGACCTGCGCCCGCGAGGCCCGCGAGCAGGGCAAGGCGTTTAATGATCATGTAACGCATCTGATGGTACACGGATGCCTGCATCTGTTGGGATACGACCACATTCGTCCGCGGGATGCCGCCCGGATGGAGGGGATCGAGGTGGAAATACTTGCCAAACTCGGTCTGGCTGACCCATATGACTGAGACGGGCCCAAATGCCCGGGAGTTTCGGTAAGGATTGATGGGCGACGAGACGGACGGGTCGTCTAGGGCCGCGCAAGGCGCGCTAGACACCGACAATCTGGACAGCCGGGGCCTTCTGGGCCGGCTGGTAGCGGCGATCCTGCCTGCAGGCGCCGAAGAGTACGAAGAAGGCGGGGACAGCGTCGCGGCCAACGGGGTCGCGCGACCGGCCTTGACCCATGGCATCGGCAACCTTGCCAAAATGCGGGTCGAGGATGTGGCCATTCCCAAGGCCGAGATCGACGCCGTGCCGCTGGACATCTCGATGGAGGATCTGGTGCAGGTCTTCCGCGAATCCGGGCTGACCCGGCTGCCGGTCTATGACGGCACACTCGACTCGCCCATCGGCATGATTCACCTCAAGGATTTCGCCCTGCGCCACGGGTTCAACGGCAAGGACACGCCCTTCGTGCTGAAGGACATGATCCGGCCGCTGCTGTATGCGCCGCCCTCGATGCCGATCGGGGTGCTCTTGCAGAAGATGCAGAGCCAGCGGATGCACATGGCGCTGGTGATCGACGAATATGGCGGGGTCGACGGTCTGGTGACCATCGAGGATCTGATCGAGCAGGTCGTCGGCGAGATCGAGGACGAACACGACATCGACGAGGGCGCGCTCTGGACCGTCGAGAAGCCCGGGATCTATCTTGTGCAGGCCCGCGCGCCGCTGGATGCCTTCGAGGACGAGATCGGCCTGCGGCTGCTCGATGCCGAGGAAGAGGAAGAGGTCGATTCGCTTGGCGGTCTGATCTTCATGATGGTCGGTCGGGTGCCCGCGCGGGGCGAGGTGATCCGCCATGCCTCGGGCGCCGAGTTCGAGGTGGTCGACGCCGATCCGCGCCGGATCAAGCGGCTGCGGGTGCGTCTGCCCGCTGTGACCGCCGCCGCTGCGGCCTCTGCCTGACCCGAATGCGGGCCGGTCCGTTCCGCCGGGTGCTGGCCCGGCCCGCCTGGGTGGCCTTCGGGCTGGGGGTGGGTCTTGCGCTGGGGCAGGCCCCTTGGTCGCTCTGGCCGCTGGCGCTGTGCGCGCTGGCCGCCCTGATCTGGCTGGTGGCCCGGGCGGAAACGCCCGGACGTGCGGCGCGGATCGCCTGGGCTGGCGGCGCGGGGCAGTTTGCGCTGGCGCTGTCCTGGATCGTCGATCCCTTCCTTGTCGATATCCGCCAGGACGGCTGGATGGCGCCCTTTGCGCTGGTGCTGATGGCCGGAGGGCTGGCGCTGTTCTGGGGCGCGGCCGGGGCCTTTGCCGGATGGGCAGGGCGCGGTCCGCGCGCCCGGGCGCTGGCCTTCGTGCTGGCGCTGTCCGCGGCGGAACTGGCGCGCGGCTATGTCCTGACCGGCTTTCCCTGGGCGCTGCCCGGCCATGTCTGGATCGGGGCGCCGCAGATGCAGCTGGCCGCCCTCACAGGGCAATACGGGCTGACCCTCGTCACGCTTCTGGTCGCGGCGCTGCCGGTCCTGCTGCCGGTCGGGCCGGGCCGGAGCCTTGGCGCCGGGTTTGCCGTGGCAGCGGTGGCGGGGCTCGGGCTGTGGGGGGCGGCGCGGCAGGCGGTGCCGGTGCCGACGGAGGCCGATCCGCCGCAGGTGCGGCTGATTCAGCCGAATGCGGCGCAGCATCTGAAATGGCGCCGCGACATGATCCCGGTCTTCTGGGAGCGCCAGCTGGCCTATACCGCCGAACCGGGCGACCCGCTGCCCGATCTGATCGTCTGGCCCGAAACCGCCGTGCCTTTCTGGCTCGAGACCGCCGGGGACGGGCTGGAGACCATCGCAGAGGCGGCGGGCGGGGTGCCGGTTGCGGCGGGCATCCAGCGTGCCGACGGGCCGCTGGCCTATAACAGCCTCGCGGTGATCGGCGCGGGCGGTCGGCTTCTTGGGCTTTACGACAAGCATCATCTGGTGCCCTTCGGCGAGTACATCCCCGGGGCGGCTCTGCTCGGGCGGTTCGGCATCCGGGGGCTCGCGGCGAACGATGTCTATGGCTATGCGCCGGGGCCGGGGCCGCGGCTGCTCGATCTGGGCGCGCGGCTCGGGAAGGCGCTGCCGCTGATCTGCTACGAGGCGGTGTTTCCGCAGGATCTGCGCGGGACCGCGCGGCCGCGCTGGCTGTTGCAGATCACCAACGACGCCTGGTTCGGCACCAGCACCGGCCCCTATCAGCATCTGGCCTTGGCGCGGCTGCGGGCGGTCGAGACCGGGCTGCCCTTCCTGCGCGCGGCCAATACCGGGGTCTCGGCGGTGATCGACGGGCATGGGCGGGTGCTGGCCAGCCTGCCGCTGGGGCAGCAGGGCCAGATCACCGCCCCGTTGCCCCCGGCGCTGGCCCAAACGCCCTATGCGCGCACCGGCGACTGGCCGGTCTTTCTGGTGCTTTGTCTGGGGCTGGCCGCTTTCGTCGCAACCCGCGCCCTGAAATAGACATTGATTCCTGACAGGTGGCGGCGTAAGCCCGACCGGTCGAACCGTCACAACGGCTTCCTGGCGTGGCGGGGATAGCATCAACGGAGCGCCTTTCCATGACACGTCAAAACTACGTCTTCACCTCCGAATCCGTTTCGGAAGGACACCCCGACAAGGTCTGCGACCGCATTTCCGACGCGGTTCTGGATGCCTTCCTCGCCGAGGAACCCAATGCCCGCGTTGCCTGCGAGACCTTCGCGACCTCGTCGCTTGTGGTGATCGGCGGCGAGGTCGGGCTTTCCGACAAGACCCGCCTGAAACAGCTGATGGGCTCGATCGGCGAAATCGCCCGCGAGTGCATCCGGGATATCGGCTACGAGCAGGACAAGTTCCACTGGAACACCTGCCATGTGCTGAACTTCCTGCACGAGCAATCCGCCCATATCGCGCAAGGCGTGGACAAGGACGGCGCCGGCGACCAGGGGATCATGTTCGGTTACGCCACCGACGAGACGCCCGAGCTGATGCCCGCGCCGATCCAGTACGCCCATGCGATCCTGCGCCGCCTGACCGAGGCCCGCAAATCGGGCGCCGAGCCGACGCTGAGGCCCGATGCCAAGTCGCAGCTGAGCGTGCGTTATGAGCATGGCCGCCCGGTCGCGGTCGACTCGATCGTGCTCTCGACCCAGCATGCGAGCGAGGACCAGACCTCGGACGACATCCGCGCCATCGTCGAGCCCTATATCCGCGAGGTCCTGCCCGAGGGCTGGCTGCATGAGGGCACCGAATGGTGGGTCAACCCCACCGGGACCTTCGTGATCGGCGGTCCCGACGGCGATGCCGGTCTGACCGGGCGCAAGATCATCGTCGACACCTATGGCGGGGCGGCCCCCCATGGGGGCGGTGCCTTCTCGGGCAAGGACCCGACCAAGGTGGACCGGTCGGCGGCCTATGCGGCGCGCTATCTGGCCAAGAACGTGGTCGCGGCGGGTCTGGCCTCGAAATGCACGCTGCAGCTGTCCTACGCCATCGGCGTGGCCAAGCCGCTGTCGATCTATGTCGACGCCCATGGCACCGGCAAGGTGCCGGAGGCCGAGATCGAGAAGGCGGTCGGGCAGGTGATGGACCTGACCCCGCGCGGCATCCGTCAGCATCTGGGTCTGGACCGTCCGATCTATGCCCGGACCTCGGCCTATGGCCATTTCGGCCGGATGCCCGAGGAGGATGGCGGCTTTTCCTGGGAGCGGACCGATCTGGCCGAGGCGCTGAAGAAGGCGTTCTGAGGCGGGACCGCGCCGGGCCTTTCCGGGTCCGGGAGCGCATTTTTTTGGGGGGCGCGTGCCGGCCGGTGCGCGCCCCTCTCGCAAGACCGTTTCGGTCAGAGCTTGACCGCCGCGCGGGCGCGGCCTATGGCGCGGCCGATGAGCGACGACACCCGCAAAAGCCCCGACCAGAGCTCCGGCCCCGCCGAGGGTGCGCCCGCGCGCGCCTGGCGCAATTTCTACGGCCGCCGCCACGGCAAGACCCTGCGGCAGACCCAGAAGGGCTATCTCGACAGCGATCTGGCGGCGCTGGCGCCGGGACCGGTCGGCTGGGACGAGAACCCAGACCGCGCGCCGCTGGATCTTCAGGCGCGCTTCGGCGGGCGTGAGGTCTGGCTGGAGGTGGGCTTTGGCGGCGGCGAGCACATGGTGCATCAGGCCGCGACCCATCCCGAGGCGGCGATCATCGGCTGCGAGCCCTTCATCAACGGGGTCGCGATGCTTCTGGGCAAGATCCGCGAGGCCGGGGTCGACAATCTGGCGGTGCATCCGGGCGATGCGCGCGATCTCTTCGATGTGTTGCCCGAGGCCAGCATCTCGCGCGCCTTTCTGCTGTATCCCGACCCCTGGCCGAAGGCGCGCCATCACCGGCGGCGCTTTGTCACGCCCGAATTCCTGGCGCCGCTGGCGCGGGTGCTGAAACCGGGCAGCACCTTCCGGGTCGCGACCGACATTCCCGACTATGTGCGCCAGACGCTGGTCGAGGTGCCGAGGGCGGGGTTCGAGTGGCTGGCCGAGTGCCCCGAGGACTGGCGTGCGCCCTGGGACGACTGGATTTCGACCCGTTACGAGCAGAAGGCGCTGCGTGAGGGGCGGGCGCCGCATTACCTGACCTTCCGCCGGCGCTGAGCCGTTGCGCCCCCGACCCGCGCGCCGCGCGCCGGGGCAGGGTCGCGTCAGGGTATTTGGACCAAGAAGAAACCCGCAAGCGATCCGGGCAGGGGCCGCCGGCAGGGGCCGGAGCGCCGCCTCCGGACGCGGAAGGGGACGTCATGTCCGATATCCGGATCACCAACTGCCACATCCACACCTTAACCGCCGCCCATGCGCCGCTTTACTATCCTGCGCCGCCGGTCGCCGCGATCCGGGCCTGGCCGGGGCTGTTGCACGGGTTGCGCCACGCGGCACGGCTGCAGCCCTGGGAAGGACCCCATGAGGCGGTCCTGCAGCTTGATCATTTCCGCAAGACCGGTTGTCGCGAAAGCCAGCGCGCCGTGTTTCTCGAGGCGCTGCGGCACTATCCGGCCAGCGCGCGCTTCGTCGTTCTGCCGATGGATCTGGAATATTGCGGCCACGGCCCGGTGCCGGTGGGGCTGAAGGCCCAGCATCGCGAGCTTTACGAGCTGAGCCGCGACCCCGGGCTGGGGCATCGGGTCATTCCCTTCGCCACCCTTCATCCCGACCGGCCGGATGCGGTGGCCGAGCTTCGGCGCTGCCTCGACGAGTACGGCTTCCGGGGGGTGAAGATCTATCCCCGGCTCGGCTATGCCCCGAGCCACGAGATCCTGATGCGCGAGGTCTATCCGCTTTGCGTCGAGCGCGGACTGCCGGTCGTCTCGCATTGTTCGCGCGGGGGCGTGCGGCACCGGCGCTGGACCCCGGCCCGGGTCGATGCGGTCACCGATCCGGCGGCGCATGTGCCGGTGTTGCGCGCCTTTCCCGAGCTCAGGCTGTGTCTCGCGCATTTCGGGGGCGACGCGGACTGGCTGTCGTTTCTGGCCGAAGGGCTCGACCCGCTCGATCCCGAGGCGCGGCGGCGGAACTGGGTCACGAAGATCGCCGACATGATCGAGAGCGGGGTCTATCCCAATCTTTATACCGACATCTCCTATACGGTCTTCAAGGTCCCGGCCTGCATGCCGCTGCTTACGCTCTTCATGGAAAGCGAGCGGCTGGCCGCGCGCATCCTTTTCGGGTCGGATTTCTACATGCTTCGGCAGGAGGATCTGTCGGAAAAGGCGGTCTCGATCCGGCTGCGCGCGGCGCTGGGCGAGGCGCGGTTCCGCCAGATTGCCGAGACCAATCCCGAAACCTGGCTGGGCGAGCGCTAGCGGACGCGGCAGGCCAGAGGCTGGACGGCTTGGCCCGCATTGGGTAAGCCGCAGGGACCCAGTCCGAGGAGCCTTCCGCATGTCCGCCCATGGCGATCCGATCCCGATGACCGCGCGCAGATCCGGCCCGCTGCGGGGCGAGGCCGTGGTGCCCGGCGACAAGTCGATCAGCCACCGTGCGCTGATCCTGGGCGCGCTGGCGGTCGGCGAGACCCGGATCTCGGGGCTGCTCGAGGGGCAGGACGTGCTGGATACCGCGAAAGCGATGCGGGCCTTCGGGGCCGAGGTCACCCATGAGGCTCCCGGCGACTGGACCGTGCAGGGCGTGGGCGTGGGCGGCTTTGCCGAACCCGCCGATGTGATCGACTGCGGCAATTCGGGCACCGGGGTGCGGCTGATCATGGGGGCGATGGCGACTTCGCCCGTGAGTGCCACCTTTACCGGCGATGCCTCGCTGAGAAAGCGGCCGATGGGGCGGGTGACAGATCCCCTGGCGCTGTTTGGAACGCGCGCCTTCGGGCGACAGGGCGGGCGGCTGCCGATGACGCTGATCGGCGCGGCCGATCCGGTCCCGGTCCGCTATGTCGTGCCGGTGCCGTCGGCGCAGGTGAAATCGGCCGTGCTGCTGGCCGGGCTGAATGCGCCGGGCGAAACCGTGGTGATCGAGCGCGAGGCGACGCGCGACCATACCGAGCGGATGCTGGCGGGTTTCGGCGCGACGCTTCGGATCGAAGAGGCGCCGGAGGGCCGGGCCATCGTGCTGACGGGCCAGCCCGAGCTGGTGCCCCAGACGATCGCGGTGCCGCGCGACCCGAGTTCGGCGGCCTTCCCGGTGGCGGCCGCGCTGATCGTCGAGGGCTCGGACGTGCTGGTGCCGGGGATCGGGCTGAACCCGACCCGGGCGGGGCTTTTTACCACGCTGCGCGAGATGGGCGCCGATCTGGTCTATGAAAACGAACGCGATGAGGGGGGCGAGCCGGTCGCCGATCTGCGCGCGCGGTTCTCACCCGCAATGACCGGGATCGAGGTGCCGCCCGAGCGCGCGCCCTCGATGATCGACGAATACCCGATCCTGGCGGTGGTCGCGGCCTTTGCCAGCGGCCCGACGATGATGCGCGGGATCGGCGAATTGCGGGTCAAGGAAAGCGACCGGATCGCGGCGATGGCCGCCGGGCTTCGGGCCTGCGGCGCCGAGGTCGAGGAGGGCGAGGACTGGATGATCGTCCATGGCCTGGGCGCGGGCGGGCTGCCCGGGGGGGCGGCCTGCGCCACCCATCTCGATCACCGGATCGCGATGTCCTTCCTCTGCGCGGGGCTGGCGGCGCAAAAGCCGGTCTCGGTCGACGATGCCGGGCCGATCGCAACCTCTTTCCCGATCTTCGAGGGGCTCATGACGGCGCTCGGCGCCGAATTCGACAGGGGCGACGCATGAGCGTGACCGGCGGGTGCCTGTGCGGCGCGGTCCGCTACCGGATCGACGGGCCTCTGAGTCCGGTCGTCGCCTGCCATTGCAGCCAGTGCCGCAAGGCAAGCGGCCACCATGTCGCCTCGGCCTCGGCCCCGCGCGACAGCATCGCCGTCGCGGGCGAGCTGCGCTGGTTCGCCTCGTCGGCGAGGGCGCGGCGGGGCTTCTGCCCGGTCTGCGGGTCTAACCTGTTCTGGGACGGGCAGGGCCCCGACATGGCGATCCATGCTGGCAGCTTCGACGGCGATCCGGGCGTCCGGCTGGTGGCCCATATCTTCTGCGCCGACAAGGGGGCCTATTACGAGATCGCGGACGGGCTGCCGCAGGCCTCGGCGGGGCGGTCCGGTCTGCCGGAGGACATCGCATGAGCTTTACGGTGGCCATCGACGGTCCGGCGGCAGCGGGCAAGGGGACGATCAGCCGCGCGGTCGCCGCGCATTTCGGCTTTGCCCATCTCGATACCGGGTTGCTGTACCGGGCGGTGGGCGCGCGGATGCTGGACGGGCTCGACCCGGTCGAGGCGGCGCGGACGCTGGATCCCGAGGCGCTGGAGCGTGGCGATCTGCGTGCCCCCGAGGTGGCCCAAGCCGCCAGCAAGGTCGCGGCGATCCCCGAGGTCCGCGCGGCGCTGGTCGATTTCCAGCGCGCCTTCGCGATGCGCGCGGGCGGCGCGGTGCTCGACGGGCGCGACATCGGCACGGTGATCTGCCCCGAGGCAGCGGCGAAGCTGTTCGTTACCGCCTCGGATACCGTCCGGGCCGGGCGGCGGTTCCGCGAATTGTCGGACAAGGGCGTCGAGACCAGCCTCGAGGACGTCCTGGCCGAGATGCGCGAACGCGATGCCCGGGACAGCGCGCGCGCCGCGGCCCCGCTGCGCCCTGCTGCAGATGCGGTGATCCTCGACACCTCGCGCCTGACGATCGACGAGGCGGTGGCGGCGGCAATCGAGACCATCCGGACCCGGCAGCCGGACTGAGCCGGTCCGGGCCGTCGGTCAGACGCTGTGGCGGATCGGCCTCGGTTGGCGTGGCTCTGCGCCAAAAGGCTTGCCGATTCGGCCGATCCGTGCGATGGAGCCGCGGTCCGAAACACGCAAGCAACAGGGGGCGTGACATGCAGATCACCTATCGCGCGTCCTTCTGGCGATTCGGCTCCCTTGTCGGCACTGGCGTATCGCAGCGAACTTATTCGCACCGATGATCCGGTCGGCCTGACCCGTCAGGCCTGAGCCCGCACCCTCCGACCATCCGCTGTCCAGATCCCGGCCGCGCTGCGCGTGCTTTCGTCCGGACTCCCTTTTCATCACGACACCATTCAATGGGCGTCCCCGCAGGGGGAGGCCTGCGGAGACAAATCATGAACATCCTCGCAGACCGGCGGGCGGGCCGGATCGAACCGCCGATACCCATCGCGATCGTCATCGAGCAGCACGGCGCCTGGAGCGTGCTGTTTGCGGCGATCGCCGCAATCTTCGACGGGCGCGGCCGTCCGGGCGATGCCCGGCTGGGACGGCTCGACAACCACCTGCGGCGCGACATCGGCCTGCCGCCGCTGCCGCCCCGTCGGTCCGAACCGCCGCGCTGGATGTGAGGGCGGGATCGGGGCGACCAACTGCCGGTCCCCGCCCGGATGGAGTCGGGCGGGGGCTGCCCCCTTGCGGGATGGGCAAAAACCCTATATTAGAGCGCCCGTCGAAAAAGGCGAAAACGCCGGTGGCGAAGGCGAGCAGGGGTCGGACGTTCTCCGGCCCTCTTTGTTATACGGAACGGCGCCCGCACTGACCAATCCAAGACCGGCGGAGACAACCGCCCGGCCAGAAAACAGATCGTAAAGGAAACCTGAGACCACATGGCTCAAAGCGCATCCATGGAGGACTTCGAAGCCCTCCTCAACGAAAGCTTCGAAATCGACACGCCGTCCGAAGGCAGCGTTGTCCGCGGCAAGATCATCGCCATCGAGGCGGGTCAGGCCATCATCGACGTCGGTTACAAGATGGAAGGCCGCGTCGATCTGAAGGAATTCTCCAATCCGGGCGAGGCCCCCGAAATCGCTGTCGGCGACGAGGTCGAGGTCTACCTGGATCGCGTCGAAAACGCCCGGGGCGAAGCCGTCATCAGCCGTGACAAGGCCCGCCGCGAAGAAGCCTGGGACCGTCTGGAAAAAGCCTATGCCGAGGATTCCCGCGTCGAAGGCGCGATCTTCGGTCGCGTCAAGGGCGGCTTCACGGTCGATCTGGGCGGCGCCGTGGCGTTCCTGCCCGGCAGCCAGGTCGATGTGCGTCCGGTGCGCGATGCCGGCCCGCTGATGGGTCTGAAACAGCCGTTCCAGATCCTGAAGATGGACCGCCGCCGCGGCAATATCGTGGTCTCGCGCCGCGCGATCCTTGAAGAGTCCCGTGCCGAGCAGCGCGCCGAAATCATCGGCAAGCTCAACGAGGGCGATGCCGTTGACGGCGTGGTCAAGAACATCACCGAATACGGCGCCTTCGTCGATCTCGGCGGTGTCGACGGCCTGCTGCACGTCACCGACATGGCCTGGCGCCGGGTCAACCACCCGTCGGAAATCCTGTCGATCGGCGAGACCGTCAAGGTTCAGGTCATCAAGATCAACAAGGAAACCCACCGTATCAGCCTCGGCATGAAACAGCTGCAGGCCGACCCGTGGGATTCGGTCGAGCGGAAATTCCCGCTGGGCACCGTCCACAAGGGCCGCGTGACCAACATCACCGACTACGGCGCCTTCGTCGAGCTGGAGCCCGGTGTCGAGGGTCTGGTCCACGTCTCGGAAATGTCCTGGACCAAGAAGAACGTCCATCCCGGCAAGATCGTCTCGACCTCGCAGGAAGTCGACGTCATGGTGCTCGAGATCGACACCGCCAAGCGCCGCGTGTCGCTGGGCCTGAAACAGACCATGCGCAACCCGTGGGAGGTCTTCTCGGAGACCCACCCGATCGGCACCGAGGTCGAGGGCGAGGTCAAGAACATCACCGAATTCGGTCTGTTCATCGGTCTCGACAACGACATCGACGGCATGGTTCACCTCTCCGATCTCAGCTGGGACCAGCGCGGCGAAGAGGCGATCCAGGACTACCGCAAGGGCGACATGGTGCGTGCCGTGGTCACCGAGGTGGATACCGACAAGGAGCGCATCTCGCTGTCGGTCAAGGCGCTTGAAGGCGACCCCTTTGCCGAAGCCGTTGGCGGCGTGAAGCGCGGCTCGATCATCACCGTCACCGTGACGGCGATCGAGGATGGCGGCATCGAGGTGGAATACGAAGGCATGAAATCCTTCATCCGCCGCTCGGATCTGTCGCGTGACCGGTCCGAACAGCGCCCCGAGCGCTTCCAGGTGGGCGACCATGTCGACGTCCGCGTGACCAACATCGACACCAAGACCCGCCGTCTGGGCCTGTCGATCAAGGCGCGCGAGATTGCCGAAGAGAAGGAAGCCGTCGAACAGTATGGCAGCTCGGATTCGGGCGCCTCGCTGGGCGACATTCTGGGCGCCGCGCTGAAAGGCGAAGATCGCTGATCGCGACCAAGTGCTGAACGGGAACGGCTCCGCAACCTTTGCGGAGCCGTTCTTTTTTGCGAATCGCAGGCGCCGAGTCGCGGCTTTTGCCCGGGCGTCATCCGTGCTTGGCGAAGTCAATTCCGGATTGGCAGCCCCCGCTTTGCAACCTTGAGGTGTTTCAGGGGCTTTCACCCGTCTTTTCAATGGGTTTCTGTTTCGCAGCCGCGCATTTCGCGGCTATAGTCCGCAAGCCTCAGCTGCGCATAATCGGCAATGGCCTTGACCTAGGGACAGACATCAAATGATCCGTTCGGAATTGATCCAGAAAATTGCAGAAGAGAACCCGCATCTTTATCAGCGGGATGTCGAGAGAATTGTGAATACCATCTTCGAAGAGATCATCTCGGCCATGGCACGGGGAGATCGGGTGGAGTTGCGCGGTTTCGGCGCGTTTTCGGTCAAGCAGCGCGACTCGCGCACCGGGCGCAATCCGCGCACCGGCGAGTCGGTGCAGGTCGACGAGAAATGCGTGCCTTTCTTCAAGACCGGCAAGCTGCTACGTGATCGGCTGAACGGAAAATAACAACCGAGTCTCCGCTATGCGCCTGATCCGCTACCTGTTTCTCGTCCTTCTCGCCATCTGCCTCGTGGTCGTGGCGACCGCCAATCTCGACCCGGTCTCGGTGACGCTGTTGCCCGGCGAACTGGCCACCTATTCGGGGGTCCAGTTTACCGCGGAGGTCCCGCTTTACGTGGTGGGCTTCGGCGGCATGCTGCTGGGCCTCTTGATCGGCTTTTTCTGGGAGTGGCTGCGCGAAAGCAAGCACCGCACGGACGCGTCGCGGCGGCGGCGCGAGGCCGCCCGGATGCAGCGCGAGCTTGACCGGCTTCAGGCCGAAAAGCGCCGCAACGACGGGCATGACGACGTGCTGGCCCTGATCGAGAAGGGCAGCAGCACCCGCTAGGGGCCGGCCATGTCTGACAGTATCCGGGTCAAGATCTGCGGGCTGACCTCGCCCGCCGCCATCGAGGCCGCGGCGCGGCTGGGTGCGTCCTATATGGGCTTCGTCTTCTTCCCCCGCTCGCCCCGTCATCTGGAGATCGAGACGGCGTGCACGCTGGCCATGGCGGTACCGCCGGGTCTTGCCAAGGTCGCGCTGACCGTCGATGCCGACGACGCGGCGCTCGAGGCGCTGCTCGACCGGGTGCCGATCGACATGCTGCAACTGCACGGGCAGGAAAGCCCCGACCGGGTGGCCGAGCTGCGCGCCCGGTTCGGGCTGCCGGTGATGAAGGCGGTCGGTGTGGCGGACGAGGCCGATTTGCCCGCCCTGGCCGATCATGCCCGGGTCGCCGACCAGATCCTCGTCGATGCCAAGCCGCCGAAGGATGCGGCCCTGCCGGGCGGCAACGGGCTGGCCTTCGACTGGCGGCTGATCGCCGGACGGCGCTGGCCGGTGCCCTGGATGCTGGCGGGCGGGCTCACGCCCGGCAATGTCGCCGAGGCCATCGCGCTGACCGGCGCGCGGCAGGTCGATGTCTCGTCGGGGGTCGAATCGGCGCCCGGGGTCAAGGACGAGGCCCTGATGGGCCGGTTCATCGCCGCCGCGGGCGGCAAGGAGAAGACATGAAGGGACTTCTGGGACTGATCGCGGTTTTGGCGGTGGCCGGGCTGGCGCTGGCCTTCACCAAGCCGACCGAGGCCGATTTCGAGGCCGCGCTCGAGACGCAGTTGCTGGACCGGATCGACCGGGCCGAGCCCGACATGCAAAGCAATCCGGCCAGCGCCGTTTTGCTGGCGACCTGCAAGCTTGGCCGCACCCAATGCGCCGAGCTGATCCGGTCGATGATCTCGCTCGACTATCGGGACAAGGTGCTGTTCGCGGTGGCCGACGTGTCGCTGGGCGGGCGCGAGGGCGGGGTCTGTTACGGCGCCGCGACGCGGATCTTCTGCCGCGAGACCGGAAACGGGGCCGCAAACGGGCGCTGACCCCTTGCCGCGCGCGGTCCGCGCCAGTAGGCAAGGGCGACTGACCCGCGCGGGAGGCTCCCATGCCCGATGACATCCTGAATTCCTACAAGACCGGCCCCGACGAGAACGGCCGGTTCGGCATCTTCGGCGGCCGCTTCGTCTCCGAGACGCTGATGCCGCTGATCCTGGAGCTCGAGGCGCAATACGAGCACGCCAAGACCGATGACAGCTTCTGGGCCGAGATGGACTTTCTCTGGAAGCACTATGTCGGCCGCCCCTCGCCCCTGTATTTCGCTGAGAGGCTGACCGAGCGGCTGGGCGGGGCCAAGGTCTATTTCAAGCGCGACGAGCTGAACCATACCGGCGCGCACAAGATCAACAACGTGCTGGGCCAGATCATCCTCGCCCGCCGCATGGGCAAGACCCGGATCATCGCCGAGACGGGCGCCGGGCAGCACGGCGTCGCGACCGCGACGGTCTGCGCCAAGTTCGGTCTGAAATGCGTAGTCTACATGGGCGCGACCGATGTCGAACGGCAAAAGCCGAACGTCTTCCGCATGCGCCTCTTGGGCGCCGAGGTGGTGCCGGTCACCTCGGGCCGCGGCACACTGAAGGACGCGATGAACGACGCGCTCCGGGACTGGGTGACCAATGTCCGCGACACGTTCTATTGCATCGGCACGGTGGCGGGGCCGCATCCCTATCCGGCCATGGTGCGCGACTTCCAGTCGATCATCGGCACCGAGGCCAAGGCGCAGATGCTGGAGGCCGAGGGCCGTCTGCCCGACACCATCATCGCGGCCATCGGCGGCGGGTCGAATGCCATGGGACTGTTCTATCCCTTCCTCGACGATGCCTCGGTCCGGATCATCGGGGTCGAGGCCGGGGGCCATGGTGTCGACGAGAAGATGGAACATTGCGCCTCGCTGACTGGCGGGCGTCCGGGCGTGCTGCATGGCAACCGGACCTATCTGTTGCAGGACGAGGACGGGCAGATCCTCGAAGGCCATTCGATCTCGGCCGGGCTCGACTATCCGGGCATCGGGCCGGAACATGCCTGGCTGCACGATATCGGGCGGGCCGAATATGTTTCGGTCACCGACCGCGAGGCGCTGGCCGCGTTCCAGCTGTCCTGCGAGACCGAGGGCATCATTCCCGCGCTGGAGCCCAGCCACGCGCTGGCCCATGTGATGAAGATCGCGCCCGGGCTGCCGGCCGATCACCTGATCTGCATGAACATGTGCGGAAGGGGAGACAAGGACATCTTTGCCGTGGCGCGCCATCTGGGCTTCGGCATGGATGAGGCCTGACAAGAGGCGCTGGTCGCGCCCCGCACGGACCGTTTCGGCGCCGTGTCGTTCGGGACCCGAATGTCAGCCTTCGTCGGCGTGCAGCGTCAGCACCTCGAGCGGCACCACCTCCAGCGCGGCGCGATGGGTGGCGGTCAGCTTGACCCGCGGCGCGCAGCCCTCGTCATGGGCCTGCAGGAAGCGCGCGGCGCACAGGCACCAGCAGTCGCCCGGGGTCAGGCCCGGAAAGCCGAATTCGGGGCGCGGCGTGGTCAGGTCGTTGCCGACATATTTGGAATAGGCGAGGAATTCGGCGGTCATCACCGCGCAGACCGTATGGCTGCCGGTATCCTCGGGGCCGGTGTCGCAACAGCCGTTGCGATAGAACCCGGTCAGCGGCACGGCCGAACAGGGGTCGAGCCGACCGCCCAGGACGTTCAGCGAGGGAGCCTTGCGGTCTGTCATATCCGTCCTTCCCTGTCGTCGGGTGTCTCTGCCGCGGTCCAGCGGACCCAGCGGCCGTGGAAATCGGCGCGGCCGACGGTGCGCGGGGGGCCGCCGGGCCAGAGCGTGATCCGAAGCGCCGCGCCGTCGCCGCCATCGGCCTCCATCTCGACCCGGGCCAGCGGCGCGGTCTCGGTGGCCCGGGCGCCGGCTTCGGCGATCAGCCGGTCGCCCTCGGCGCGCGCCTCTTCGGGCAGGTACTGCCAGGCCACGGTGTGAAAGATCATGTGCAGCGCGCCGGGGGACGGGTCAGCCAGCCGCCGGGCCAGCCAGGGCAGGGCATCCTCGCGGTCGACCGGGGCAGGGGGCTCGGCCAGGGCCGCATCGGTCAGGCGCCGCCGGTCGGGCTGGTCGGGCCAGAGATAGGCCCGGAGCCGCAGCGCGCCCTCGGGCGTGCTGCCCTCGATCGGGTTCAGATCGACGCCGCGCCGGTCGATCACCCGGGGCGTGGCCTGCGGAGGGACGGGGCCCTGCCAGTCAGGGGCAAGGCGCAGCCGGGCATCGGCCGGTCCATAGGACCCCTCGGGCAGATCCAGCGCGTAGCGGTCCCAGTTCAGGTTCAGCCCGGCGCTGGCGCCGATCTCGGACAGCACCAGCGGCAACCCCGTCGCCGCCGTCAGCCAGTGCCCCGCCGCGATCAGCACCGCCGAGCGGCGCACCTCGTTGGTCTGGGGCGGGCTGTCGAGCCAGCGCATCAGTTGGGCCTCATGGGTCGTGAAGGCGGCCTCGATCTCTGCCCAGAGGCCGTCCGGGTCGGGATCTTCGGGCGGGTAAAGCGCCGCCAGACCGGACGCCGCGCCCGACAGCACCAGCCCGTGCAGCGCACCCGCGAGCCTTAGCGGCACCGACTGTCCGCCCGCGCCAAGCGCGCCCTTCCAGCCCAGCAGCCGGTCCGCGACAGCGCCGCCGGGCCGCAACCGCTCGGCCGCAAGCCGCAGAAGCCCGGCGGTGAAGGGCGATCCCAGCCGCGCGCAGGCCGCGGCCTGATCGGTGCAGGCGGCCCGCAGGTCCATCTAGCGGAACCGGTCGGCGAGTTTTTGCAGCGCCGAGCGCGGGTCCTCTGCCGGCTCGGGCGGCGGGGCGGCGGATTTCGGCGCCGGTGCGGGGGCTTCGGCCGGGGGGCCGTTCCGCGCGGGCGCAACCCGCAGCGCCACTGCGTTGAGAAATTTCGCGCCCTCGCCCCGCGCCAGATCGGCGGCACCGTCCGAGAGGCCGCGCAGCAGATCGTCCAGCCAGTCGCGGTCGGCCTTGGCGAAATCGGACAGCACATAGCCCGAAACCCGGTCCTTGTGCCCCGGATGGCCGATGCCCAGCCGCACGCGCTGGTAATCCGGCCCCAGATGCTGGTGGATCGAGCGCAGCCCGTTATGGCCCGCATGCCCGCCGCCCGACTTCAACCGGCATTTGCCCGGGGCGAGGTCCAGCTCGTCATGAAACACGGTCACATCGGCGGGGGTAAGCTTGTAGAACTGCACCGCCGCCTGCACCGCGTCGCCCGACAGGTTCATGTAGGTTTCGGGCTTGAGCAGGATCACCTTCTCGGGGCCCAGCCGCCCCTCGGCGGTCTGGCCCTTGAACTTGGCCCGCCAGGGCGAGAAGTGATGGTCGTCGGCGATCCGGTCGACCGCCATGAAGCCGATATTGTGCCGGTTGCCCGCATATTGCGCGCCCGGATTCCCGAGGCCCACGAAGAGACGCATTCGTGATCTCCTGCCGCTTGCTCTTTTGTCCTTGATGCCCTGAACTGCGGCAAAAGGCCAGAACCGGCCGGATCGGGAACGAGGAGGCGACCCATGTATCTGACGATGAACCGTTTCAAGGTGAGGCCGGGCTGTGAAGAGGCGTTCGAGGAGGTCTGGAAGACCCGCGACAGCCATCTGAAGACGGTGCCGGGGTTCGTCGGGTTTCACCTGCTGAAGGGTCCCGACAAGGAGACCTACCGGCTTTACGCCTCGCATACCTTCTGGGAGAGCGAGGCCGCCTTTGCGGCCTTGACGAAATCCGAGGCCTTCCGCGCGGCGCATAAGGGCGCCAAGGGGCCGTCCGACATGTATCTGGAGCCGCCCGAACTGGAGATCTTCGAATCGGTCCAGGCCCTGAGCTAGACCGGCCCCACCGGGGGGCCCCGCAGTGCTGCGGGGGCCACCGATCTTCTCGAATAGTCTTCGGACTCAGGCTTGTAGAGGGGGCGCGGGCATCGCGGGCGCGCCCCAAACCGCGCGCGTTGCTCCGGGGCCGGGGGGGAAACCCTTTGGCAACGCCCCCGTGCCTACCCTGTCTGTCAAGCCCCATGGCTGGGGTCGATCCAGACGGCGAGGCATTCCCATGCGTGACCCGGTCCGAGTTCTCTTCCTGTGGTTTCCCCTGCACAGCCTGATCGTACTGATGACGGTCCTTGGCGGGGTCGGCGATGCGCGGGCCGTGCCGCTTGCGATGGACCCGCAGTTCGAGGCTGCCGTGACGGGTGACTGGGGCGCCGATCCTGCCACGCTGACGGACGGGGTGGCGACGGCGCGGCTGCAGGCGGGCATCCTTTGTGCGGCCTGGGCGCGCGACATGATCGGCCAGCACTGGCGCCGCCTCGATCATGAGGATGGCCCCGGCACCTGGTCGGCGGATCGCCAGACGCTGTGGTTTCAGCTGGGCTGGATCGACGAATTCGAGCGGCGCTATCTTCGCCCCCGGATCGATGCCGAAAGCCAGCAGGCCCTGCAGGCCGCCTGGTGGCCCGGGGGCGTCTCGACCCCTGCAGGCAGTTCCGAGGCGGGGCAGATTCACCGGCTTTGCCTGCGCCTGCCGGGGCTGTTCGGGTCGATCGACCCCGATGCCCCGCCGGGCGACCCTGCGATGCTGCGCTAGCCGTCAAAGGAAAACGGGGCCCAGCGGGCCCCGTTCGTCGAAAGCTTGCGGCGATCCGCCAGCGGCAGCCGATTATTCCTCGACCGCCTCTTCCTCGTTATCCGCCGAGCGCAGGCCCGACGGGGCCGAGATGTTGGCGATCACGAAGTCGCGGCCGGTGATGGTCGGCGTGGTGCCTTCGGGCAGCGCAATGTCCGAGATGTGGACAATGTCCCCGATGTTCAGCGCCGAGACGTCGACCGTCAGTTTCTCCGGGATGTCGCCGGCGGTGACCACCAGTTCGACCTCGGGACGGACCACGGTCAGAACACCGCCGCGCTTGAGGCCCGGGGATTTCTCTTCGCCCACGAACTCGACCGGGATGAAGAGGTTGATCCGCGAGGTGCGGCGCAGCCGCATCAGGTCCACATGGGTCGGCAGGTCCTTGACCACGTCGCGCTGAACGCCGCGGCAGATCACCCGCACGTCTTCCTGACCGTCGACCTTCAGGTTGAACAGCGTCGAGAGGAAGCGGCCCGCCTTCAGGCGCTTCAGCAGCTCGTTGTACTTGAGGTTGATCGGAAGCGGCTCGGCGCCGCCGCCATAGACGATACCGGGGACGAGGTTCTCACGGCGTGCTTGACGAGCGGCCCCCTTGCCTGTCCCCGTCCGTACCGTGGCGTTAAGATCAGGGATCTCACCAGCCATTGGTCTATTCTCCTAAGGTTGTGGGCATCCTCCAAGGGTGTATGCCCGATGAAGCCGTGCCCATAGCCGAGCCGGGGCCGGATTGAAAGGGGGAAAATGGGCCGCTCAGGCCCAAGTCAGGCCTCGTTCAGACCCAGTCGCCCTCGAAATCCCTCGGCACCAGCAGGATGTCGCGGTCGAGCCCGGCGATGGTCTTGCGACCGCACAGCGCCATGGTGGTGTCGAGCTCCTTGTGGATCACCTCCAGCGCCCGGGTCACGCCCACCTCGCCCATCGCGCCCAGCCCGTAGATGAAAGCGCGGCCGATATAGGTGCCCTTGGCCCCCAGCGCGACCGCCTTCAGCACGTCCTGCCCGGACCGGATGCCGCCATCGACATGCACCTCGATCTGGTCGCCCACGGCCCGCAGGATCGAGGGCAGCGCGCGGATCGAGCTGAGTGCGCCGTCGAGCTGCCGCCCGCCATGGTTCGACACGACGATGGCATCGGCCCCGACATCGAGCGCGCGGCGTGCGTCCTCGGCATCGAGAATTCCCTTGAGGATCAGCTTGCCGCCCCAGTCGTCTTTCAGCTTCTTCACCTGCGACCAGTCGAGCCGCGGGTCGAAATTGCCGGCCGTCCAGTCGACCAGCGACGAGGCGTCGGTGACGCCCTTGGCGTGCCCGATGATGTTGCCGAAGAAGCGGCGTTTCGTTTGCAGCATCTCAAGCCCCCAGCCCCATTTGGTGGCCAGGTTCGCCATGGTCGGGAGGGTCATCTTGGGCGGGGCCGACAGGCCGTTCTTAAGATCCTTGTGGCGCTGGCCGAGGATCTGCAGATCGAGCGTCAACACCAGCGCCGAGCAGTTCGCGGCCCTGGCCCGCTCGATCAGGTTGGCGAGGTAGTCCTGGTCGCGCATCACGTAAAGCTGGAACCAGAACGGCTTTTCGGTATGGGCCGCGACGTCCTCGATGGAACAGATCGACATGGTCGACAGGGTAAAAGGCACGCCGAATTTTTCGGCGGCGCGGGCGGCCTTGATCTCGCCATCGGCGGCCTGCATGCCGGTCAGCCCGACCGGCGCCAGGGCCACCGGCATCGCCACATCCTGCCCGATCATCCGCGTGGCGGTCGAGCGGCCCTCCATGTCGACCGCGACCCGCTGGCGCAGCCGGATCTTCGCGAAATCCGAACTGTTGTCGCGGAAGGTCTGTTCGGTCCAGCTGCCCGTCTCGCAGTAGTCGTAGAACATCTTGGGTACGCGGCGTCTGTAAATCCGGTGCAGGTCTTCGATCGTGGTGATGACGGGCATTGCCTTCCCTCGCTTTGGTAAGCTGCCATTACCAATCGCCGGGGGGCGCCGCAACGGCGAAGGGCGGTTTTCAGGCCGCTGCCGGGCGGGCGGCGATCAGGCGGTTGACCAGATGGGTGAAGACCGCCGCGCCGAGGATCGGGATGACGAGGTTCACCAAGGGCAGGCTCAGCGGCACCGCCATCAGCAGCCCGGCCAGGAAGATCGTCGCGCCATGGCGGCTGCGCAGCTCGCGCGCGCCCTGACGGCCGAGCCGCCGCATCGCCGCCATCTGGAAATATTCTCGCCCCAGAAGGAACCCGTTCACCGCCCAGAAAAGGAACGGCGCGAACGGTCCGACGAAGAAGTAAAGCACCAGCGCCACGAGGTTGACCGCCAGCACGACGCCAAGAAAGCCAAGACTGTCGCGGATCTGGTCGAAGACCGGGATTGGGGCGACCGGCGGCAGGGTCGGATAGTGCCGCGCCTCGACCGCCTCGGCCACGTCGTCAAGGAAGATACCCGTGAAGGCCGAGGCCACCGGCACCATCAGGAACACCGACATCACGATCATCAGCAGGAACGAGGCGCCCGACAGGATCTCGTCGACCCAATTGACCTCGCCGATCCAGGGCAGTGTAAAGCTGTCGGGGACGAGCCAGCCGATCAGGAAGAAGATCGCGGCATAGATCGCGGCCAGCAGCAGCACCGACAGGCCGACGCCCAGAAACAGCACCCGGCGGAACGCCCGGTCGCCGATCTGGCCCAGCGTCTTGAGAAAGGCGGTCAGGATCATTCGGATACCCATTCGGTGATTGCGGTGATGTCGGGGCGCGGCCGGTCGGGCGGTGCCGCCGTTTCGGTGCCGATATGGACGATCCCCGCGACGGTTTCGGTCTCGGCCAGCCCCAGACCCTCGGCCAGGAAGCCGCGGTCATGGGCGGGCCAGCCGGTCAGCCAGTTGGCGCCCCAGCCCGAGGCAAGCGCGGCATTCAGCAGCGCCAGGCACACGGCGCCGGCGGAATGGATCTGCTCGATCTCGGGCACCTTGGACGAGGGTTTCGGCGCCGAGACGACGACCACGGCCAGCGGGCTTTGCGCATAGGCCGAGGCGGCCTTGGCGATGGCCTCCTCGGGCTGGCCAAGGGCGGCTCCCCGCGTCCGGACCAGCGCTTCGAGCCGGGTCAGCGCGGGCTTTTCCAGCACGATGAAGCGCCAGGGTTCAAGCTTGCCGTGATCGGGGCTGCGGGCGGCGGCGGTCAGGATCGGGATCAGCGCGTCGCGGGTCGGGCCGGGTTCGGCCAGGGTCTTGGCGGGGCGCGACCGGCGGGTCAGCAGGAAGTCGAGCACCTCGGGGCGCGGGTCGGGCATGGGCCACCTCCTCTTTACGCCTATATGGCGGCGGTCGGGGGCGGGGTTCAAGCCCGGCTTGACGCGCCGCCGTGGCCGGGGCAGCAAGGCGGGCATGACCGATCTGACCCATCTGGCGGTGCCCGGCACCGAAATCGCGGTGCGGGTGACGCCCCGCGCCTCGCGCGACCGGATTCTGGCCGAGGAGGGGCAGATCAGGGTCTACGTCACCGTGGTTCCCGAGGACGGCAAGGCCAATGCCGCGGTGACGAAGCTTCTGGCCAAGGCGCTGGGCATTCCGAAATCCCGGCTGGACCTGGTGCGCGGCCAGACCGCCCGCGACAAGCTTTTCCGGGTTCTCTAGCAGAGGGCGCCGCGCCCGATCCTGCCGGGGCTGCCCTGACCGGGATTGCGCGCTCCGGCCGACAGGACAGACCTGCTGGCGCCGTCGGGGGCCGGTATCCTGGGCTCAGGCGCCTGAGGGGCCGCCATCCCGGTGATGACCGGGATCGTGCATAGGGGAAGCGACAATGCCCGGGCCGCCGAAGCGCGGCACATCAGGCGGGCAGGGCCTCCCCTCTGCCCCGACGCGATCCCGGCAGGCACGCCGCCGGAATCATTCACTTTTCCGATCCTAGGCGGCGTTCGACGAGCGGAACGGCACGACCGAGCCGGCCGCCGGATATCCGTCATTGGCGGTGCGGAAAATCGACACCTGCGCCGCAAGCTCGCGCGCCTCCGATGCCAGACCCTGGCTGGCCGCGGTCGCCTGTTCGACCATCGCCGCGTTTTGCTGGGTCACGGTGTCGAGTTGACCGACTCCGGTGTTGATCTCGTTCAGCGTGATCGCCTGTTCCGAGGCGCCTGTTGCGATTTGCGAGATATGTTCGCGCATGCCGGACATGGCGTCGATGATCCGGGTCAGTTCGCTGCCGGCATTGTTCACCAGGCCGACCCCGAGCTTGACGTTTTCGGTGCTTTCCCGAACCAGCACGCTGATTTCCCCCGAGGCCTCGCCCGAGCGCTGGGCCAGGGCCCGCACCTCGGAGGCGACCACGGCAAAGCCGCGCCCGGCTTCGCCCGCGCGGGCGGCCTCGACCCCGGCATTCAGCGCCAGAAGATTGGTCTGGAAGGCGATATCCTTCATCACCGTGAGGATCTGCGAGATCTTCTTGGACGAGCCGTCGATCCGGGCCATCGCCTCGACCGCGTCGCTGACGACCCGCCCGCCGCTTTCGGCCGTGGCCATGGCGCGGTCGGCCGACTGTTCGACATCCTTGATGGCGCTGGCCGCGCTCCGGACCGTTGCCGTCAGTTCGTCGATGGCGGCGGCGGTTTCTTCCAGCGTGGCGGCCTGGGTTTCGGTCCGCCGCGACAGGTCGGACGAGGCCTGGCCGACTTCCTGAGCGGTCCGTTCGACGATGCTGGAGACGTCCTTGACGGTGGCGATGGTGGTGGAAAGCTGACCGACGGCGCTGTTATAGGCATCGGCCAGCGCGGCGATGTCCGGCAGGCTCGATCCCGGCACGCGGTGCGAAAGATCGCCCGACTGAAGCCGTTCCAGCCCCTTGGCGATTTCGTCGATGCCATCATGGCGCTCGGTGATGTCGGTCGCGATCTTGATCACCCGGGTGGTGTGGCCGTTCTCGTCGAGGCAGGGGGCATAGGTCGCCTGGATCCAGATGATCGAACCGTTCTTCCGGACCCGCGGGAACTGGTCGGTGAAGGATTGACCGTTGCCCAGCCCGTCCCAGAAGGCCTTGTAGGCCGGTGTCTTGACATGGTCGGGGTCCACGAACATCGAATGGTGACGCCCGGCGATCTCGGCCTCGGTATAGCCGAGCGCGTTGAGAAAGTTCGCATTGGCGGTGATGATCGTGCCGTCCGGCCTGAACTGGATCGTCGCCTGCGTGCGGTCGATCACCGCGAAGAATGCCTTCGCCAGATCGGCTTCATCCTTCGCCGCGCTGTTTCGCTTTGACCGGCCGAACATCGTGAACCTCCTCCAAACGCATAGGTTGACAGAGGGCTTAAGCCGGAAGCGTTTCTTTTTCTATAATGATTATAGTTTGTAGTTAAATGGTATATAGAAACTCCCTTTGAATTCAGTGGCATGTGCCCAGGGCTTAGTCGTCATTATGGCTAACGCACACCGCACCGGCGCGCAACCTGACCACGTGGTCCGCGGCCCTTGGGCCGCGTGCTGTGGGTGTGAGGCAGGCCGACGGTCTAGCCGCGGCCGCGCCAGAACAGTTCGCGCCCGAAGGAATAGAGCACGCCCGAGCTGAACAGCACCAGCAGCACGCCCACCACCTTCAGCAATCCGGCGATCCAGGACAGGACCGGCCAGGCCGGCAGGGTGTAGCCCACGATCGCCAGCCCGAGGCCCGCTAGGCCCAGCACGGCGAAGTCCCGCGCCATCGCGGCGGGGGTTTCCCAGCCCAGCGTATCGAGCATGGTCAGTCGCGGGGGCCGCTCGTCCTCGCGGTCGAGCGCGGGGTCGCGGAGCGCGGGCAGCTGGACCGGCCGGTCCTGCAGGTCGGTCGCGGATGCAGCCACGACCGGGGTGGCGGCGGGCGCGGTCTCGCGGCGGGTGCGTCGCGGCAGGGCGCTCTTCCAGCGATCCGCGCGGTCCGGGTTGCGCAGGTACAGCACACAGCCCCCGACCACGGCCAGCACCACAAGACAGACCGCCGTGAAGGTCGGACCGATCAGCAGTCCGCACAGCACGACAAGATAGAGCGCCAGCAAAAAGAGCGCGATCCGGCCTCCCTGGCCGATGAGCTTCCGTAGGGACGGCATGTTGCACCTCTCTGACTGATAGCTAGCTGGGGTTTCGGACTGGATATGGGGCGATGCAAGCGGAAATGTCAGTGGCGGTTTGCCGCGTGCAGGTCCAGCCCGAAAATTCACGGGGACAAAGTCGCCCGCCGGGGCGGGGGGGCGGGGACGGGGCCATGCCCGGCCGGAGGGGGTGTTTTTCCTTTCGCCATCACCCGGGAATGACGCAACAGGGGTTGAGACGCCCCGAAAGCGGTGCATGTCATAGCGCGCCGCAGACAGCCTTGCCGCGACCGATCCGGTCTTCGGTCCGGTCTTCGATCCGGGGGCGAAAAGGGACGAGCCCGGCCGTTCTGAGGCCAGTGAGACGAGAACGAGGGAGCGCGGGTGACAGAGCGCATGACAAGCCGGCCCGATCCGGCCCCGCGCAGGAAACTGGCGCGCACGGGCCGCCTGTTGCTGACCGCGGCCTTCATCGGTATCGCGGTCTGGCTGCTGCGCGAAGCCACGCGCCAGATCGAGTTCTCCGAGATCACCGATGGCTTGCAGGCCGTGACGCGGCCGCAGATCGCGCTTGCGGTGCTGGGAACGCTCGTCAGTTTCGTCTTTATCGGGGCGCTCGATCTGCTGTGCCTTAAAGAGATCGCTCCGGGTCGGGTGCCGGGGCGGGTGTCGGTGGCCACCGGGGCGGCGGCGACGGCGGTCTCGAACCTGCTGGGCGCCGCCTATGTGACCGGCGTCGGGGTGCGCTACCGGGTCTATTCTGTCTTCGGTCTGGGCGCCTCGCAGGTGGCGGTGCTGTTTGCCCATAACAGTCTCGCCTATTCGCTTGGGGCGCTGGTGCTTTATGGCGCGGTCCTTGCCGTGCATCCGGCCAGTATCGAGGGCGTTCTGCCGCTTTCGCCGCTGCTGCAGACGGTGATCGGTCTGTCGCTGCTGGCGCTGACGGCGCTGATCTGGGGGGCGATCCGCCTCCGCGCGGGCCGGCCGGTCCGGGTTTTCGGGCGGCGCATTCCGATGCCCGGCTTCGGCACGGCGGTGGCGCTGACCGGCGCGGTGGTGTTCGATCTGGTCGCGTCGGGGCTGGTGCTGCACGTGCTTTACCCGCCCGACCTGTCCATCGGCTTTCTCGAATTCCTGGCGGTTTTCGGCATTGCCATCAGTCTGGGGATTCTCAGCCATTCGCCGGGCGGCCTTGGCGTTTTCGAGGCCACGATCCTGACCGCGACCGGGGCGCATGGCCGGGCCGATGCGCTGGCCGCGCTGATCCTTTATCGCGCGGTCTATACGCTTTTGCCGTTCCTGGCGGCCCTTGTCGCGGCCGGGGTGTTCGAGCTGCGCACCAACCGCGCCGCGCTGGCCCGGACCGCGCGGCGGGCCGGCGCGCGCCTCCGGCCCGCCGCCCCCGCCATCGCGGCGGGTCTTGCCTTCGCGGCTGGCGGCGGTCTGCTGCTGTCGGGGCTTCTGGAACCCCTTGGACCCGAGATCGCCGTGTCGCCGGAACTGAGGGCGCTGGCGCAGCTGCTGGCCATGGGCCTCGGTCTGGTGTTGCTGGCGCTGGCCGGGGCGCTGGCGTTGCGGCTCCGAAGGGCACCGGCGCTGACCCCGGCGGCGCTGGCCGCAGGCAGCATGGCGGTTCTGGCCGAGGGGCGTCCGGTCGAGGCGGCGCTGCTGCTTGGCCTCGTCGCCGGGCCGTTCTGGCTGCTGCGCCGGCTGCTTTAGGCCGTCGGTCGGGCCGCTTCGGGCAAGCGCGCAACTGGACAGCCAGCATAACGGCCCATGGCAGGGACCCGTGATGTCGCCTGTCAAGAGCCGCTGGCCGCTCTTCCGGCCCCCGAAAGCACGTCCGCTGTGCGCAATGGAACAAGAGTTGCCATTGAAGCGGGTTTCGGTTCGCGAAATACAGAGACCCGAAGCCATTCCCCCTCAGGAGCTCCCCCATGTCCAACAAGACGCTCGACCTGCTGTCCAAGCGCCGAACGCAATACGCCCTTGGCAAGACCCTTCCGATCCCGGCCGATGCGGTCGAAGAGCTGATCAAGACCGCGATCCGCCACGCGCCCTCCTCGTTCAACTCGCAAAGCTCGCGGGCGGTCATCCTGTTCGGGGCCGAAAGCGAGAAGGCCTGGTCGCTGATCGAGGCCGAACTGCGCAAGATCGTTCCCGAAGACGCCTTCGCGCCGACCGCCGCCAAGATGGCCGGATTTGCCGCTGGCGCCGGCACGGTGCTGTTCTACGAGGATCAGGATACGATCCGCGGCCTGCAGGAGCAGTTCCCGCTTTATGCCGACGCGTTCCCGGGGTTTGCGAACCATTCCGCCGGGATGGCGCAGCTGGCGGTCTGGACCGCTCTGGCCGAAGAAGGCATCGGCGCGAGCCTTCAGCACTACAATCCGGTGGCCGATGCCGCGCTGGCCGAGGCCTATGGCGTGCCCTCCAGCTGGAAGCTGATCGCGCAGATGCCCTTCGGGTCCCATGCGGGCGAGATCGGTCCCAAGACCTTCATCGAGGATGACAGCCGCTTCATCACCCTCGGCAAGTAACCCGGCCGGGCGGTCCTGTCCGGCAAGGCGCGGCGGTCCCGACGGGGCCGCCGTTTTGGCGTCAGGCGCCGCGCCGTTCGGTCAGGCGTCTTCGGGCGGTCCGAAAAGTGCGGTTCCGGGATAGTGCAGGGTATTGTGGAACAGGGCCGGGCTGTCGGCCCGATTGCGATAGCCATGTGCCCGGTCGGCCGGAAAGCGCAGCCCGTCGCCCGCCTGGCATGTCTTCCAGATGTCGTCCAGCAGCACCTCGACCTGGCCTTCCGTGACGAAGATGTCCTCGACCACGCCGGTATCATGCGCGGCCGACAGGTGGACCTGCCCCGGGTCGAGCGTCACCAGAAAGGTTTCGGACCCGAAGACCGGGTCGAAGGGAAAGATCGTGCGCATGGCGATGCTGCCCTCGAAGCGCATGGGCCGGGCCGCGGCGGGCGTGAAGCTGCCCGTGGTCTGCACCAGATCCTCGATCAGCGCCGTCAGGGGCAGCTGGAAGCCGCGCGCCAGCTTCCAGAGCGTGGCGATGGTGGGGCTCGATTCGCCGCGTTCGATCTGGCCCAGCATGGCCTTGCTGACGCCGGTCAGGTCGGCGGCCTGCGCCAGGCTCAGCCCCGCCCGGGCGCGGGCGGCCCTGAGATTGATCCGGATCTTCGTCTCTGTCATCCCTGTCGCGGCTCTTGTGCGCTATAGCGTCCGACCGTTATAACGGCCGAACCCGGGCCTCCTCCGTCACAGTCCTAGCCCCGGGGCACAGGAAAGGCACGAGCGGAATGATTTTCGGGCTGAAAATCTCGCATCTGGTCGCGGGCTTCATTGCGGTCCTGTTGGGCTATACCAGCAGCGTCGCGATCATCTTTCAGGCCATTGACGTGCTGGGGGCCAGCCAGGCCCAGGCCAACAGCTGGATGCTGGCGCTGGGGCTCGGGATGGGGGCCAGCGGCCTGATCCTGTCGCTGCGCTACCGGATGCCGATCCTGACCGCCTGGTCGACGCCGGGCGCAGCGCTGCTGGTGATCAGCCTCGACGGCGTGCCGATGAACGAGGCCATCGGTGCCTTTGTCTTCTGCGGGCTGCTGCTGACGCTGACCGGGCTGACCGGCTGGTTCGAGAGGCTGTCGCATCTGATCCCCGATGCCATCGGCAATGCGATGCTGGCGGGCATCCTTTTCCAGTTCGGGCTGGGCATCTTCGCCTCGACAGAGGACAACCTGCCGCTGGTCGCGGTCATGGGCGCGGTCTATCTGGCCGGGCGGCGCCTTTTCCCGCGCTTTGCGATCCCCGCGGTGCTGCTGGCGGGCTGCCTCTTCTGTGCCGTGACCGGCGCCTTCGACAGCGGCGCGGCGGTCGATCTGTCGCTGGCGCGCCCGGCCTTCGTGATGCCCGCGCTGTCGCTGCCGGTGCTGATTGGGGTCGGGCTGCCGCTTTTCATCGTCACCATGGCCTCGCAGAACACGCCCGGCATCGTGACCCTCAAGGCCGCGGGCTACGCGCCGCCGGTCTCGGCCTGCGTGACGGTGACCGGGCTGACGACCTTGCTGCTGGCGCCCTTCGGGGGCTATGCGTTCAACCTGGCGGCCATCACGGCGGCGATCTGTGCGGGGCCGGAGGCGGACGAAGACCCCGACACCCGTTACCGCGCGGTGGTGGTGGCGGGGCTGCTTTACTGCCTCGTGGGGTTGATGGGGGCGGCGGTGATCAGCCTTTTCCTGATCGCGCCGAAGGCGCTGGTGGTCACCGTGGCCGGGCTTGCGCTTCTGAACACCATCGGCACCAGCCTGCATGCGGCGCTGGCCGCGCCCGAGCGGCGCGAGGCGGCGCTGGTGACCTTCATGACCACTGTGTCGGGGATCGGCTTTCTGGGCATCGGCGCGCCCTTCTGGGCGCTCTTGCTGGGCATCGGCACCGGGGCCGTGCTGGCGCCGCGCCGATCCCGCGCAGCGGCGCCGGACCGGCGCCCGGCCTGAGCGCGCGCTTATTTCCACGCGCGCGGGCGGGTCCGGTCCAGTTCCGGCGGGATCGGGATGAACTCGGCCTCGTCCCCCGGCGGCAGGTGGAACGGGCCATTGGCCCAGTCGGCGGCCTGCCAGTCGGCCCGGGCCTGGGCGATGCGGTCCTTCGAGGACGAGACGAAGTTCCACCAGATATAGCGCGGCCCGTTCAGCGTCGCGCCACCCAGCGCCATCAGCCGCGCGCCCTGCGGTCCGGCCATGACGGAAATCGCATCGCCGGGGCGGAAGATCATCATGCGCCCGGCCTCGAACCGATCGCCCGCCACCTCGATCGAGCCCTCGGCGACATGGATGCCGCGATCTTCGTGATCGTCGGGCAGCGGAAAGCGCGCGCCGGGGGCCAGCACGACATCGAGGTAGAAGGTTTCCGACGGCAGCGTCACCGGGCTTTCGGCGCCATAGGCCCGGCCGAGGATCAACCGCGCCTCGACGCCACCCGCCTCGATCACCGGCAGCGCGTCCTTGCCGTGATGTTCGAAAGACGGCGCGGTCTCTTCGCGATCCTCGGGCAGGGCGATCCAGGTCTGGATGCCGAACAGGCTGTGCCGGGTGCCGCGCGTGGCTGCGCTCGTCCGTTCGGAATGGGTCACGCCGCAGCCCGCGACCATCCAGTTCACCTCGCCCGGATAGATCATCTGATGGCTGCCGATGCTGTCGCGATGCTCGAATTCGCCGCGATACAGATAGGTCACGGTCCCAAGCCCGATATGCGGGTGCGGGCGCACGTCGATCCCGCCCGCGGTGAGGAATTCGGCGGGGCCCATCTGGTCGAAGAAGATGAACGGGCCGACCATCTGCCGCTTTGGCGAGGGCAGCGCGCGGCGCACCTCGAAGCCGCCGATGTCGCGGGCGCGCGGAATGATGAGGGTTTCCAGCGCGGCGCAGGCCGCCGCGCCGCTTTCGGGGTCCTGGGTCGGGTTCCAGCTCATGTCGGGTCTCCTGCCGGTCCTGCCCGTGGCGCAAGGCGCCCCGCGGCCGCCAGGGTCAAAATGTGGCCGACCGCCGCGATGTCCAGTCCCGGCGGAGGGTCCTTGCCACCCGGCCGGGCGCGATCCGCGTCAATGTCAATTCGGGGCTTGACCTTCCCGCCGCTGGAAGCTGCATGAAGGGGGAAATTCCGGATCTCAGGAGGATGCCCAGATGAATTTCAGCGTGCCCGACATGACCTGCGGCCATTGCACCGCCGCCATCGAGAAGGCCATTCGCCAGCGCGACCCGTCGGCCGAGATTTCCTGCGACCTGGGAACCCATACGGTCGAGACCAAAACCGCGCTGCCCGAGGCCGAGATCGCGGCCGCGATCGAAGACGCGGGCTATTCGGCCGCCACGGTCTGACCGGCCCTTGACCCGCCCGGACCCGGGCGACGCTGGACGATCAGACTCCGCAACGGGCGGCTTCCGGTCTTGCGCCTGCCTCAGAGCGGTCGCAGGGGATCATGGCACCGGCGCGGTGCAGATCGGCCCGGGTCAGAAGCGGCCGGACCCGTACCGTGCAGGGCGCGACCAGCCCCATTGCCCCGAGCCTACGCGCGAGGCCGGGCATGCTCGACGAAGGCGTTGATATTGGCGGCGTGCTGAAAAACTACGACCGCACGAACTACGAGGTTCAGCGTTCGTATTGTCACCCGGAAATGGTCGCCGAAGCCGAAGCGTCGGTTGTGCAGTAATGGCACAGGCGGCGCAGGATATGGCGGCAATTGCCGCATAGGCCGAAGCGTCCAGCCCGGCGCGTGTCCGGGCACCCATGGGTGGCGACTGGATTTGGCCCGCGCCCTTCGCCGCGCTGTTGCCGGTTGACCCCGAGCGCCCGCAGGGCCGCAGCACGACCTATCCGACCTTGCCGACGGCGGCTTGGTGTTTTTCATGCCGACGGGCCAGCTTGCCGCCACCTTCGGCGCTGACCGCCTGCCACGGGCCGTAGACGGGCTTCGGTCGCCCGCAGAGCGCGTGGCGCACCTGTTCGGGCACCGGCCAGGGGTAGACCTGCCCGACGTGCTGATCGTGGCTCTGTCGTCGCCCGCACAGAGCGACATGGACGTTCTGTGCGGGGAAGGGCTGGGCGACCTTGACCTTGCTGCCGTGGCCTGCCTCTGCGTGCCTCTGTGGGTGCTGCCTGCGGCCCAACGGGCGACGGTCGCCGCCGCCCGCGAACACCCCTGACACTGCCAGGCTCCAGACTCATTGAGTTTCAGAGCCAGACCATGACGGTTGCTGCTAGGGCGATAGCGGAGAAGAGGGTTTCCGGGCAGGCGGCAAGCGGTGACCCAGAGCAGCCTGACGGTGACGAACATCTCCATCCGGTATTTCAGCCGGAAATGCCCGACGATGTACCTCAGGAGCGCCTCGGCCTCCTCCCGTGTCACCGGGCGCAGGTTCTTGGCCCTCGGGTCCGCCTTCTTCTTTTGCCCCGCCACGCGCCGCATGAGCGACGAGAAGGGATTGGGCAGGTCGGGATCGACAAGACCCCAGTAGTCGAGGACGCGCCAGTGGGAGGCGAGGCAAGGCTGGTGTGTGGACAGCGAGCGTTGCGAGAGGGGCTGGCCGGTGCGCTCCGAGGGTGTCGAGCGGAGGTCGTCCATGTAGGCGAGGGCCACGCGGCGGGTGATCTTCGAGACCTCGGCATTGCCGGTGAATGTCTCGAAGCGTTGGAGGATACGTCGATAGCGCTGCTTGGTCGAAGGCTTGATGCCGTCACTCTGGGCCAGCCAGCGGTTGGCGGTTGCTCGAACGGTGGTGTCTTGCGATGTCTCCGGTGTGCTGACCGCTTGGGGGCCGTCGTATTTCGCGAAGAGCGCGCCTTGATTTCCTCAAGGGTCTCCCTGCGTCGGCTCAGGGCTTCCCCAAGGTCGGAGGAGCCCAGGGATCGGATGATTTCCCGCTTGCCGACCGCCGGTCTCAACTCGACAGGAACGGTGAATCGCAAGGCGTAGACAGCGCCGCGCTTGAAGACGCCCTTGGGCCGAACTGTAAAGGTCACGTCGGTAAATCTCCCGTACACGAGAGAGCGTAACTCTTTGAAAAGCGAGGAGAATGGTGGGCGACCCTGGAATCGAACCAGGCGTGGGTCTCCCCGGCGGAGTTACAGTCCGCTGCCGCACCTTGCAGCACGTCGCCCTGAGTGAGGCGCTGGATACGCAAGCTGTGGGGGCGCGTCAACAGGAAAATCCCTTGCGGCGGCCGCGCCGAGACGCCATGGTCGCCGCCTGTCGGAACAGGGGCGATGACGTGGCCAAGAAACCCACCTGGGTGATCGAGAAGGAACGCGGGCGGCGGGCCGCCGCGGCCGAGACAGTCTGGCTTTTCGGGATGCACGCGGTGCGCGATGCGCTGGAAAACCCCCGCCGCGACAAGCTGCGGCTGGTGGTGACGAAGAATGCCGCCGACCGGCTGGCCCCGGCCATCGCCGCCGCCGGGATCGAGCCCGAACTATGCGATCCGCGCCGCTTTGCCGCGCCGCTCGACCCCGAGTCGGTGCATCAGGGGGCGGCGCTCGAGGTGCGGCCGCTGGACTGGGGCAAGCTTGGCGATGTCTGCGACCCGGGGACGGGGCCCGCGCTGACGGTGCTGCTCGACCGGGTGACCGATCCGCATAATGTGGGGGCGATCCTGCGCTCGGCCGAGGTGTTCGGGGCCCGGGCGGTGATCGCGCCGCACCGCCATTCGGCGCCCGAGACCGGAGCGCTGGCCAAGACCGCCTCGGGCGCGCTGGAACGCCAGCCCTATCTGCGGGTGCCGAACCTGGCGCGGGCGATGGAAGAGCTGAAAGAGCTGGGCTACAGCCTGATCGGGCTGGACGGCGAGGCGCCCTCCACGCTGGCCGAGGGGCTTGCCGGGATTGGCGCGGCCCCGGTCGGGCTGGTTCTGGGGGCCGAAGGGCCGGGCCTGCGCGAACTGACCCGTGCCACCTGCGACAGGCTGGTGCGTATCCCCGCGGCGGGCGGGTTCGGGTCGCTCAATGTCTCGAACGCGGCGGCGGTCGCGCTTTATGCGGCGGCGGTGCGCCCGGAGACCGCGTCCGGCGGCTGACACCGACGCGGCCACGGGCCTTCGGATCACAGTTCCATGAGCGGGCTGGAAAAGACCGCGCTGCGGTCCCATGTTTTAGGCGAAGGGCGGAGGCCCGGAACGCCTTCGTCCTGCTTCACTGTCCCTCGTTCCGCGACTGGCGCCCGGAAATTCCGGGCGCCTTTTTTTAACGTTCGTGCCTTCTCGCCGCCGGGCCGGGCCGAGTCAAGCGCACTCAGGTCCCATAGGCCCGCGCCTCGGCGGTTTTCACCGTCTCGGCGGCGGCCACCAGCGCCCCTGCGATCCGGTCCAGTTCGGCCCTTGACAGATGGGCGGGCAGCCGTGCGTCGCAGGCCCGCATCAGCATCGCCCGGGTCTTGGGCAGATCGCGCCGCGGCCCGCCCGGAAGATCGTCGAGAAACCCCCAGTTCCAGAACGCGCGCGCATTGTCGGTGCTCAGCCCGAAGACCTGCACCTGAACCCCAAGCGCGGCCGCGGCGTCCTGAAAGGCGCGCGCTTCGTCGTCGGTCTCGAAGCCGACGAGGTTGAACTGGATCGAATCCGGGGCGCGCGTCTCGGGCAGCAGGGGCGGCGGCACCGACAGCCAGGGCGACCGGTTCAACAGCGCGGCGACGTGGTCGTGATTGGCCCGGCCCTCGCGCACCCGGCGGGCGACCTCGGGCAGCTGCGGGCGGATCACCGCGGCCGAGAGGTTCTGCATCCGCATGTTGTAAAGCGGCAGGCGGTTCTGCCAGCGGGCAAAGGCCGCGGCAAGCCCGTCATGCTTTTTCCAGTTATGTTCGTAGGCGCCCGACATGATGACGGCGCGGGCCAGAAGGTCGGGGTCTTCGGTGACCAGCATCCCGCCCTCTCCGCCATTCACCAGCTTGTAGGACTGGAACGAGAAACAGCCGATCCGGCCCAGCGTGCCGATCTTGCGGCCGTGCCAGAGCGTGCCCAGCGAATGCGCCGCATCCTCGATCAGCGGGATGCCACGGGCGTCGCAGGCGGCGGCGATGGCGTCCATGTCCGAGGTGTGGCCGCGCATGTGGCTGATCAGGACGGCAGAGATGTCCTCGTCCAGCCGGGCCTCGAAATCCTCGATATCAAGCCGGAAATCGGCGCCGACCTCGGTCAGCACCGGGACGCAATCGGCATGGATCACCGCCGAGGGGACGGCCGCGAAGGTGAAGGCCGGGATCAGCACCCGCGCCTCGCGCGGCAGGTCCAGCGCCTTCAGGGCCAGAAACAGCGCCGCCGAACAGGACGAGACCGCCAGCGCATAGGGAACGCCCAGAAGCGCCGCGAAATCGCGTTCAAGCAGCGTGACCGGCGCGTCGGCGGCAGCGGTATAGCGGAACAGGTCCCCGGTGCGCAGCAGGCGGTCGATCTCGGCGCGGGCGCTTTCCGGGATCGGTTCGGCATCGTAGACAGTGCGGGAGCGGGTCATGCGGTCACCTTATCCGACGTCGTCTCGATGGACGACCCTATCCGACCGGAAGTGACTCAGAGATGTGACAGGATGGCGACGATTGGAAATCAGAGCCCGACTGTGTCCCGCAAAGCATACCAGGCCATCGCCATCGCCAGAAGCGGCGCGCGCAGCGCCGCGCCGCCGGGGAAGGGCGGGCAGGGCAGGCGGGCGAAGGTCTCGAAGGCCTCGGCCTCGCCCCGCACCGCCTCGGCCAGTACCCGGCCCGCAAGCGTGGCCATCGCCACCCCGTGGCCGGAAAAGCCCGAGGCTGAATAGATGCCCGGCGCGGGCGTACCAAGATAGGGCAGCCGCGACCGGGTGATCGCCAGCGTGCCGCCCCAGGCATGGGTCAGCGCGACATCCGAAAGCTGCGGGAAGACCTGCAGCATCGGCTTGCGCACCAGCGCCCGGATGTCTTCGGGGAAGCGGTAGCCATAGCTTTCGCCGCCGCCGAACAGAAGCCGCCCGTCGGGCGACAGCCGGAAGTAGTTGACCACGAACTTGCTGTCGGCGACCGCCACGTCGCGGGCCAGCACCGAGGCCGCGCGCGGCCCAAGCGGTTCGGTCGCGACCATGTAATTGTTGATCGGCATGACCCGGGCCGCGACCCGGCGGTCGAGCCCCCCGAGATAGCCGTTGGCTGCAAGGATCACCCGGTCGGCGATGATCCGTCCGCGATCCGTCACCACCACGGCGCCCGCATCGACCCGCTCGACCAGCGTCGTCTCGTGGATCGTGGCGCCCGCCGCGGCCGCGGCGCGGGCAAGCCCCAGCGCGTAGGCCAGCGGGTTGAGATGGCCCGCGCCCCAGTCGATCACCCCGCCCCGATAGCCGGGGGCGGCGACGATGGCGTGCAGCTGGTCGCGGGTCAGCGGCTCGACCAGATCGTAATCGTAGTCGCGGCGCAGCTTTTCGGCATAGGCATGGGCCTCGCGCGTGCCCCGGTCGGACCATTCGGCATAGACGATGCCGGGGCGAAAGTCGCAGGCGATGGCGTGATCGCGGATCAGGTCCGAGACCAGCCCGCGCGCCGCCTCGGCCAGATGCCACAGCTTTGCCGCGGGGCCGTCGCCCAGCATCGCCTCGAGCGCGTCCTGATGCAGCCGCTGGCCCGAGCCGACCTGTCCGCCATTCCGCCCCGAGGCGCCAAAGCCCACCCGGTGGGCCTCGACCAGCACGGTGTCGAGCCCGGCCCGGGCCAGATGCAGCGCTGCCGACAACCCGGTATAGCCGCCGCCGACGATGCAGACATCGGCGCGCCGGTCGCCGTCAAGCGGCGCGAAAGGCGGCAGCGGCGGGGTGGTTTCGGCATACCAGCTGGCGGGATAGGCCCCGCGGCGGTCGTTGGCGAAGAGAAGGTTCATACGTTCAGCAGCAGATGTTCGCGTTCCCAGGGGCTGATGACCTGCAGGAACTGCTTGTATTCCAGCTCCTTGACCGCCGAATAGACGGTGCAGAATTCCTCGCCCAGCACCTCGCGCATCGGCGAGGCCGCCTCGAAGAGATCGAGCGCCTCGGCCACGTTGCGGGGAATGTCCTCGTCGCCCGAATAGGCGTCGCCGGTGAATTCCGGCCGGGGCAGCAGCTCTTCGACGAGCCCCAGATAGCCGCAGGCGAGCGAGGCCGCGATGCCCAGATAGGGGTTGCAATCCATCCCCGCCAGCCGGTTCTCGACCCGCCGCGCCTCGGGTTCGGCGACCGGGACCCTCAGCCCGGTGGTGCGGTTGTCGCGCCCCCAAAGCAAATTGATGGGGGCCGCGAAGTCCGGGACGTAGCGGCGATAGCTGTTCACATAGGGCGCCAGCAGCGCGATCACCGAGGGCATGTGGGTCTGCATGCCTGCGATGAAATGCAGGAAGGCCGGGCTTTCGCTGCCATCGGCGTTCGAGAAGATGTTCAGCCCGGTCCGCGCATCGACCACCGAATGGTGGATATGCATGGCCGAGCCGGGCTCGTCCTCGATGGGCTTGGCCATGAAGGTGGCGTAGCAGTCATGCCGCATCGCCGCCTCGCGGATCAGCCGCTTGAAATAGAAGATCTCGTCAGCGAGCTTCACCGGGTCGCCATGGCGCAGGTTCAGTTCCACCTGCCCCGCGCCGCCTTCCTGCAGGATGCCGTCGATTTCCAGCCCCTGCGCCTCGGCGAAATCGTAGATGTCGTCGATGACGGGGCCGTATTCGTCGACCGCGCTCAGCGAATAGGCCTGACGCCCCGCCGCGCGCCGGCCCGAGCGGCCCATCGGCGGCTGCACCGGTTCCGACGGGTTGGTGTTGCGGGCGACGAGGAAGAACTCCATCTCGGGCGCCACGATCGGCATCCAGCCACGGTCGTTGTACAGTTTGACGATCCGTTTCAGCACGTTGCGGGGCGCCGTCGGCACCATCTCGCCCTGCTGGTCGAAGACGTCGTGAATGACCTGCAGCGAACAGTCGGCGGCCCAGGGCGCGGCCGAAGCGGTGCTGAAATCCGGCGTCAGGATCATGTCGGGCTCGGTGAAGGCCCGGCCCTCGATATCGGCCCAGTCGCCGGTGATGGTCTGCTGGAAGATCGAGTTGGGCAGATAGAACCGGGTCTGCGTCACGAACTTGCCCGCGGGCATGGCCTTGCCGCGGGCGACGCCCGCGAGATCGGCCACGATGCACTCGACCTCGTCGAGGCGGCGCCCCTCGAGATACGCGCGGGCGGCCTCGGGAAGCTGGTCGCGCCAGTCTTTCATGGCTCAGCGCCTTTCGGTGAAGAAACGGGCGATCCGCGCGGCCATCGCGGCCGAGTCGGTGGGCAGGTCCAGCCGGGCGCGGGCCTCGGCCAGGGTCTCGTCGGGCACCACGCCGGGGCCGCGCTCTTCGATCAGGCCCTTCTCGAAGGCCGGGGCGAATTCCGGATGCGGCTGCACCGTATAGGCATGCTCGCCATAGATCAGCGCGGCATGGGCGCAGCCGGGCGCGCTGCCGACCGTTTCGGCGTCATGCGGCGGCTCGACCACCTGGTCCTGGTGCCAGGCGTTCAGCCGGTAGTCCTGCCCCTCGATCCGGTAATCGCGCGGGCCGACCGACCAGCCGCCCGCGAATTTCTCGACCCGGCCGCCCAGCGCCTGGGCGATGATCTGGTGGCCGAAACAGATGCCGACCAGCGGCACGCCGCCCGAATAGGCCTGCCGGATGAACTCTTCCAGCGGGTGGATGAAGGCGTGATCCTCATAGGCGCCAAAGCGCGACCCGGTGATCAGCCAGCCTTCGGCGGCGTGGATCGAGGGCGGGAACTGCATGTCGAGCACGGGCCAGGTGTGGAAGGTGAAGCCGTGGCCTTCGAGCAGCCGCACGAACATGTCGGGATAGTCGCCATGCGCCGCGCGAAGCGCGTCGGGCGCGTGGCCTGTCTGCAGGATACCGATCTGCATGGGAGTCTCTTGATTATGTGCGCTTAACGTAGTCTTGCCGCGTGCGGCGGGCAAGCCCCCCGCCGCGCCCGGACCGGGCTCAGACAGTGTCGAGATAAAGCGCCATCTGCGCGTCCTCGTCGAGCCCGGCGATACGGCGCGCTTCCTGCCGCTTGGTCATGGTCAGGTTGCGGATCAGCCCGCGGCGGAAGATCCGAGCCATGCGCGGGCTATGTTCGAAGGCGTCGATCGCGCCCTGCCAGCAGGTCGGGATCTGCGGCAGGTCGAGTTCATAGGCATTGCCGGTGATAGGCGGCGGCGGTTCAAGCTGTTCCTCGACGCCCTGCAACGCCGCGCCGAGGATCGCCGCGATCATCAGATAGGGGTTGATGTCGCCGCCCGCGACGCGGTGCTCGATCCGGCGGGCGCGGGGGCTGCCGCCGGGAATGCGGATGGCGGCGGTGCGGTTCTCATGCGCCCAGCAGATGCCGGTGGGGGCGTGGTTGCCGGGCACCAGCCGGTCATAGCTGTTGGCATGGGGCGCGAGGATCAGCGTCATGTCGGGCAGGGCGGCAAGACAGCCCGCCACGGACTGGCGCAGAAACCCCGAGCCCTCGGGGCTGGCATCGTCGAAGATGTTGTTGCCGCGCGCGTCGAGTACGGAGAAATGGGTATGCAACCCGTTGCCGACATCATCGGCATAGGGCTTGGCCATGAAGCTGGCGGCAAAGCCGTGGCGCCGGGCCATGCCGCGCACCAGCAGCTTGAACAGCCAGGCGTCGTCGGCGGCCTTCATCGCGGGGCCGTGCATCATGTTGATCTCGAACTGGCCGGTCCCGGCCTCCGAGATCGCGGCATCGGCGGGAATGTCCATCGCCTCGCAGGCGTCGTAAAGATCGGTGAAGAAGGCGTCGAAGGCGTCGAGCGTGCGCAGCGACAGGATCTCGCCCGCCTCGCGGCGCTTGCCCGAGCGCGGCGAGCGCGGCGGGTGCAGCACCTCGTCGCTGTCGTCGATCAGGTAGAATTCAAGCTCGGTCGCCACCTGCGGTGCCCAGCCCCGGCGCTCGTATTCGTCAAGCACCACCGCCAGCGCATGGCGCGGACAACCCTCGAAGGGCCGGCCCTGTTCGTCGAACATCCACAAGGGCAAAAGCGCGGTCGGCGCGTCGAGCCAGGGCATCGGCACGAAGCCGCGCCCGGTCGGGCGCAGCACGCCATCGGCATCGCCGGTTTCGAAGACGAGCGGGCTGCCCTCGATATCCTCGCCCCAGATGTCGAGATTCAGCACCGACAGCGGAAAGCGGGTGCCTTCCTCCTCGATCTTTCCCGCAAAGCGCGAGGGCACACGCTTGCCGCGCGCCTGACCGTTCAGGTCGCAGGCGGCCATCCGGATGGTGCGGATCTCGGGATTGTCGCGAAGCCAGGGGCTCATCGGATGACCTGCGGGCGGATCCTCAGGCGCGGCCGGTTTTCGGACGGCATGTGGCGGTTCAGGCGGCGGTTGATCAGCCCGAAGAGGCCGATGATCGCAAGGGTCACGAGGATGAAATAGAAGGCCACGATGGGATAGGGGATGAAGGGGTTGAAGGTCTTGTCGGCGAAGTAGTTCGCATAATAGAGCGCGTCGCCCTTCTGCTGCCAGGCCGGAAAGCCGGAAAAGTAAACCAGCGTCGTGGCATGGAACAGAAAGATCGCCTCGTTGGTATAGGCGGGCCAGGCCAGCCGCAGCATGGTCGGCCAGACGATCCGCCGGAACCTGGTCCAGCCCGCCATGCCATAGGCATCGGCGGCCTCGATATCGCCCTTGGGCACCGAGCGAAGCGCGCCGTAGAAGATCTCGCCGGAATAGGCGGCGGTGTTCAGGAACAGCACGACCAGCGCGCCCGCCCAGGCGCGGGTCAGCCAGCCCGTCTCGGCGGTGATGTGGGTGAAGATCAGGTTCAGCTCGATCCCGTTCCTCGGCAGCAGCACGAAGGCCTGGTAGGCCAGGAAGAACTGGATGAAGAGCGGCGAGCCGCGGAAGACGAAGATGAACCATTCGGCGGGCTTGCGGACGACCCAGGCGCCACTGTTGCGCGCCACCGCGACCGCGGTTGCGAGAAAGAAGCCGAAGAACAGCGCAAGCGCCCCGAAATAGATGTTCCAGACCAGCCCCGAGCCGATCAGGGTGAACTGCTCGCACAGGGTGAAGTCCGATCGCGGCAGCAGCCGCTCGCCATAGCCGAGCGAGCGGAAGGCGTAATCCTGGAATGTCTGCACGCAGCTCATTGCGCGGCCTTTCGCTGGGCTTCGCCCGCCAGCGTCGCCTGGCCATGCGAAAGCCGCGCCGTCAGCCTGCTCAGCACCGCCTCGGAGACCCGGGTCAGCATCAGGTAGAAGATCAGCAGGCCGAGGAAGTAGTAGAGCCGCCAGTCGGGATGCGGATAGGCGAAGATCGAGGTCTTCGAGCCGCCCAGCTCTCGCGCCCAGTAGACAATGTCCTGCACGCCCAGCAGGAACAGCAGCGGCGTGGCCTTGATCAGGATCATCCAGAGGTTTGACAGGCCCGGCAGCGCATAGATCCACATCTGCGGCACCAGGACCCGCCAGAAGGACTGGCGCAGGGTCATGCCATAGGCCTCGGCGGTCTCGATCTGGGCGCGCGGCACCGCGCGCATCGCGCCGTAAAGCACATTGGCGGCGAAGGCGCCGAAGACCACGGCAAAGGCCAGCACCGCCAGCGCGAAACCGTAGGTTTCATGCGCCCATTGCGGGCTGGTCGACAGCGGCAGCTTGGCCGCCGGGCAGACCACGAAATCGCTGCCCTGCCGGACCGGATCGGTCCAGTCGGGGCATTTGATCTTGTGGCGCAGCCACTCGAACCCCTGATCCATCGCGACCGGGACGAAGAGGAAGAAGACGATATCGGGAATGCCCCGGACCATCGCGGTATAGGCCCGCCCGACCATCCGCAGGGGCCAGATCCGCGAGCGCGCGGCCATGGCGCCGCCGAAACCGAACAGCAGGGCTGCCGGGGCGGTGATCGCCAGCAGGGCGAGCACGACCAGGAAGGACTGGTAGAACGCCATGTGCTTGCCGCTGGTGAGATAGCAGGCAAGCCAGTTTAGACCTTCGAGGGTGGAGGGATCTGCGCAGGACGCGAACATTTGGGACTGGCGAGGCGGGGCGAAACGGCCGCCCCGCCCGCATCTGTCTTACCAGCGGGGCGAGTCTTCGCCCATCCACTTGATGATGAGCGCGTTCATGGTGCCGTCATCCTTCATGGACTGGATCGCGGCGTCGAACTTGTCCTTCATCTCGGGGTCGGACTTGCGGAAGGCCATGCCGATGCCGTTGCCAAGCGGAGTGTCCTCGCCGACGAAGACCATGTCGCCCTCGTTCACGACCGGCACCAGCACGTCCTTGTCGGCCAGGACCGCATCGGCCTCGCCGTTGCGCACCGCGGCGATGCATTCGTCGGAGGTGGGGTATTCCAGCAGCGTCGCGCCGGTATCGACCACGTGGTTGGCCTGGATCGTGCCGGTCTGGGCCGAGATCACGCCGCCTTCAAGATCGACATCGTCGCTCAGCGCCGCATAGGACGACATCGAGGGGGGCGTGTAGGGCTGGGTGAAGGCGACGACTTCCTCGCGCTCGGGCGTGATGCTCATGCCGGCGATGATGCTGTCGTAATTGCCCGAGACAAGGTTCGGAATGATCGAATCCCAGTCATTGGTGACCCAGGTGCAGGTCAGTTCGGCGCGTTTGCAAAGCTCGTCGCCCAGCTCGCGCTCGAGGCCGTCGACCTCGCCCGCATCGTTGATGAAGTTGTAGGGAGGGTAGGCGCCCTCGGTGCCCAGACGCACCACGTCCTGCGCCAGCGCCATGCCGACCGAAAGGGCCAGGGCGGCGGTGCCAAGGATCAGCTTTTTCATCGGATATCTCCCATGTTGTCTTACGTGAGGCCGTTCAGGCGGCCGTTGCACTCAGGAATTGCTGAAGGCGGGTCGAGGACGGCGCGCCGAACACCTTCTGGGGCGGACCCTGTTCCTCGATCAGGCCCTGATGGAGGAAGACGACGTGGTCCGAGACATCGGCCGCGAGCCGCATGTCATGGGTCACAAGGATCATCGTGCGCCCCTCTTCCGCCAGCACCTTGATGACCCGCACGACTTCCTGTTGCAACTCGGGATCGAGCGCCGAGGTGGGTTCATCGAACAGCAGCGCGCGGGGTTGCATCGCCAGCGCCCGGGCGATGGCGGCGCGCTGCTGCTGGCCGCCCGAAAGCTGGGCGGGAAAGGCGTCGCATTTGTCGCCGATGCCGACCTTGTCGAGCAAAGACCGCGCGCGGCCCTCGACCTCGTGCCGGTCCTCGCCCAGGACGGTGACGGGGGCCTCCATCACGTTCTGCAGGATCGTCATGTGGGACCAGAGATTGAATTGCTGGAACACCATCGACAGGTTGGTGCGGATGCGGATCACCTGGTGGCGGTCGGCGGGATGGCGCGCGGGGCCGGTGCCGCGCCACTTGACCGGTTCGCCCTCGAAGAGGATCTCGCCCTGCTGGCTGTCTTCCAGAAGATTGGCGCAGCGCAGAAGCGTCGATTTGCCCGAACCCGAGGACCCGATCAGCGAGACCACATGCCCTTTCGGCGCGCTGATCGACACGCCTTTCAGGACCTCAAGATCGCCATAGCTCTTGCGCAGATCGCGAATGTCGAGAACGGGCGGGGTAGGTTCAGTCACGCGAAAACAGCTGCCTTGTCATTGTACGGGCTCGGAGTAGGGCGCAATTCGGACCTGATTGCAACGGGGAAACGGCGCCCCGAGAGGCGAACGCACAGGATTTGGGCAATGTGTCCCGGCCGTTCGCGCATAGGGGTTGTGGTGGCGGTGCGCCTGTCGCGCGTCGCGCCGGGAACGGGTGTCAGTCGGCGTGTTTCGCCTCGGCCCGCTGGCGGGCCAGCGCGCTGTCGCGGTCGTTGACGCCGAGAAGGCTTGCCACCAGCCGCAGCAGGCCGTCCTCCTCGTCGTCGCGCACACCGTCGGCCAGAACCACTTCCCACAGTGCTTCGACCACGCCTTCGCGGTGCTCGTAGGGCACGGCGTCCTTGATCGCGCGGGTAAAGCGGACGGTATCGGGGGCCTGCGCCTCCAGCGTTTCGGCACGGCTGCGCAGCTCCAGCGCCTGGTCGGGGCTCAGCGTATAGCGCGCCGCGAGAATGCGCGAGATCCGCGCGGCCTCCTCGCGGGCATAGTCGCCATCGGTCCGCGCGATTCGCACCAGAAGGGCCGCCAGCGCCAGCCGGGCGTCGGGATCGTCGAGCCGGTCGGGGTCGGGGCCGATCAGGCGGTTGAGGAAGTCTGCGAACATGGGGGGGATATAGGCCTGTGTCGCGCGCCGGGAAAGGCGTTTTGCACCCGGTCGGGGCCCTGCGGTTCAGCCGGTCGTGCCGGAGAGCGCCGAAAACAGCCGTCCGAGGGTCGCCGCCTCGGCGTCGAGCCCCCAGGGCGGGTTGACCACGAAAAGCCCCGAACCGATCAGCCCGTGACCGTCGCGCGCGGGTGGAAACCGCACCTCGTGGCAAAGCGCCTCGGGGAAGGCCGCGCGCAAGGCCGCCGTCATCGGCGCATGGGCGCCCGCGGGCAGGATCGGATACCACAGCGCCAGCGTGCCTACGTTCCATTTGCGGTGAAGCGCCGCCATATGCCGAGGGATTGCCGCGTAATCGGCCTTCACCTCGTAGCTTGGGTCGATCAGCATCAGGCCCCGCCGGGGCGTGGGCGGGGTCAGCGCCTGCGCCGTCTCGAATCCGTCCCGGGCCAGCACATGCGCGCCGAACGGGGCCATCGCGGCTTCCAGTGCGGCGCGCTCCTGCGGGTGCAGCTCGGCCAGATGGAGCGCGTCGCCGGGCCTCAGCGACAGCGCCGCCAGCAGGGGCGAGCCCGGATAGGCCGTGGCGCCGAAGCGTTCGCGGACCTCGGCCAGCCGTTGCCGGTAGGGATGGGCCTCGGGCAAGCGCCGCTCCATCACGCCGATGCCCGCGGCCGCCTCGCCGGTCCGGACCGCCTCCGCCGCGGCCAGATCGTAAAGGCCCCGCCCGGCATGGGTCTCGATATAGCTCAGCGGCTTGTCCTTGCGGGTGAGGTAGTCGAGCATCGCGCACAGCAGCGCGTGCTTGTGCACATCGGCGAGGTTTCCCGCGTGATAGATATGCTGATAGGACAGCATGGCGTGGCGGCCCCGCGCGCGGTCCTCAGACCAGGCGCGAGACCTCGACCGCGGCGCGCACGAAATCGGCAAACAGCGGATGCGGCGCGAAGGGCTTCGATTTCAGCTCGGGGTGGAACTGCACGCCGATGAACCAGGGATGGTCCTTCCACTCGACGATCTCGGGCAGGCGGCCGTCGGGCGACATGCCCGAGAACACCATCCCGCAGGCCTCGAGCTGCTTGCGGTACTTGATGTCGACCTCGTAGCGGTGGCGGTGGCGCTCCTCGATCACGGTCGAGCCGTAGATCTCGGCCACCTTCGAGCCCTTCAGCAGATGCGCGGTATAGGCGCCCAGCCGCATGGTGCCGCCCTTGTCGTCGCCAAGCTTGCGTTTCACCATCGCATTGCCCTGCACCCATTCCTTGAGGTGGTAGACGACGGGGGTGAACCGCTTCTTGCCGGCCTCGTGGTCGAACTCCTCCGACCCCGCATCGGACAGCTCGGCGACGTTCCGGGCTGCCTCGATCACCGCCATCTGCATGCCGAGGCAGATCCCCAGATAGGGCACACCGCGGGTGCGGGCGAACTGGGCGGCCTTCATCTTGCCCTCGGTGCCGCGCTCGCCGAAGCCGCCGGGCACCAGGATCGCGTGGAAGCCCTCCAGCCAGGGACCCGGGTCCTCGCGTTCGAAGATCTCGGCGTCGATCCATTCGGCCTTGACCCGGACCCGGTTCGCCATGCCGCCATGGGTCAGCGCCTCGGCGATGGATTTGTAGGCGTCTTCCAGCTGGGTATACTTGCCGACGATGGCGACCCGTACCTCGCCCTCGGCGTTGAAGATCCGGTCGGAGACGTCTTCCCATTTCGAAAGATCGGGCTTCGGCGCCGGGTTGATCTGGAAGGCATCCAGCACCGCCTGGTCCAGCCCCTCGCGGTGATAGGCCAGCGGCGCCTCGTAGATCGACTTGAGATCCTGCGCCGCGATCACGCTGTCGGGGCGCACGTTGCAGAACAGCGCCAGCTTTTCGCGTTCCTTCGCAGGGATTGGGCCTTCCGAGCGGCAGACCAGCACATCGGGCGCAATGCCGATCGAGCGCAACTCCTTGACCGAGTGCTGGGTCGGCTTGGTCTTCAGCTCGCCGCTGGCCTTGATGTAGGGCAACAGCGTCAGATGCATGAAGATGCACTGGCCGCGCGGCTTGTCCTGGCTGAACTGGCGGATCGCCTCGAAGAAGGGCAGCCCCTCGATATCGCCGACCGTGCCGCCGATCTCGCACAGCATGAAATCGACCTCGTCCTCGCCGGCGGCGATGAAGTCCTTGATTTCGTTGGTGACGTGCGGAATGACCTGAATGGTCTTGCCCAGATAGTCGCCGCGGCGCTCTTTCTCCAGCACGTTGGAATAGATCCGCCCCGACGAGATCGAGTCCGTGGATCGCGCGGCGACCCCGGTGAAGCGTTCGTAATGCCCCAGATCGAGGTCTGTCTCGGCCCCGTCATCGGTGACGAAGACCTCGCCATGTTCGAACGGGCTCATCGTGCCGGGGTCGACGTTCAGGTAGGGGTCCAGCTTGCGCAGCCGGACGGTAAAGCCGCGGGCCTGCAGCAGAGCCCCCAGCGCGGCCGAAGCCAGGCCCTTGCCCAGCGACGACACAACCCCGCCCGTGATGAAAATGAAGCGTGCCATGTGGCTGGAGTCTCCCGTGACTAATGCTCGAATGTTTGCTGGATTCGGGGCGCGCGCGCCCCAGCATCACGGGACTTGGACTATAGCGGATTCGCGACGGAGCCGCAACCGGACCGCAAGATGCTGGGGCGGGTCTGTGGCCCGAATCAACGTGTTGTGGTGATTTTGTGGCAGCCACGCGGTCCCGGCCGGTCGGGCCGCGCGGTGGGGCGGGGCGCGGTCTAGTCCGCGCGGGGCGGCGCAACCGGTGTGTCGCTGGGTGCGACGGGGGCGGGGGGCAGAAGCCCGGGCTCGGTTGCGGGCGCCTCGCCGGGCGCGGTCTCGTCCTGGGCGGCCGGGGCGGGGATGCCCAGCCGGTCGACGACCGAGGTGCCTGCGGCGTTTTCAGCGGCGATGATGGTCAGCGCGACGGAACTGGAGATGAAGCAGACCGCGAAGAACCAGGTCAGCTTGCCCAGCGGCGTGGTCGGGGCGCGGCCGGTGATCGTGCCACCCCCACCCATGCCGAGCCCGCCGCCTTCGTTGCGCTGCAACAGCACAATGCCGATCAGGCAGACGGCGAGGATCAGATGAACGATGAGGATGACGTTTTCCATATGGAGCGGCCCCGGCTTTGACTTGGCGCGTACCTATGCCGAACGGGCCGCTCCCGCAACCCCTCAGGCGCTGGCGGTCTTGCCGGCGGTCTTGCTGGTCGACCGGGCTTTCTTGGCGTTCGCCGCCTTGATCTTGCCGGGCGAGCGCCAGCTCATCGCGCCGCCGAGGATCAGCGACAGCAGGACCGCGCCGCCCCAGACGTTGAAGCTGTTCATTTCCATGCTGAGCGTGCCGTTGCCGACGAGGATGTAGCCCAGGAGGCCCAGGATGATCAGCAGCAGCACGATCCCCAGCAGGCCAAGCGTGCGGACGGCGGCGACGAGGTAGATCAGCAGGGCCAGGGCCAGCATCACGCCGATACCGATGACCAGCGGCTTGTCGGTTTCGTAATTGGCCTGGGCCCAGGTGACGTAGTTATAGTCGGTCGGATTGTAGGTGGCGGCGAGCAGCAGGAAGGCGACCAGCCAGCGAAGCAGGAATCCGGACATTCATGTTCCTCCGTGATTATTTAATGTGCCGACTCGACAAGAGTGTAACGCGGCCTAAGGCGGATGCGTTGACTTTCGGGCGGCCTCATCGTCGCAGGGCCGGTCCCGATCCGGGGTCCGTCAAGGCTCTGCGACGCGATGTCAGGCGCGGGGCTAGTCGTCCACGTCGTCGATGTCGGCCTGTCCCGAGAGCTTGCGCCGGATGATGCTCCAGCCCAGCCCGACCCCCAGCACCAGCGACAGCGCCAGCAGCCCGATCCAGGTGTTGAGCCCGGGATCGTCCAGCCGGATCACGTTCCAGTCAACCAGCACCCAGAGCAGTGCCCCGACCAGCGCCGCCACCAGCGCCATGCCGAACGGCCCGATCGAGCGCAGCGTGGCGCGAAGATAGATCGCATAGCCGGTGAACAGCAGCAGCCCCGCCAGCACCACCATCGGCGTCTGTGTGTCCCATCCCGACATCGCCCAGCGGACGTAATTCCAGGAAGTGGGGTTGTAGGTCAGGGCCAGCAGCAGGAAGGCGACCAGCCAGCGAAGCAACAATGCGGCCATTTCGGGCTCTCCGTTCGTTCGTGTTTCGTGCGTCCTGCGGCGAATCTAGCGGCCCGGGCGGCGGTGTCGCCGAGTTTTTGCCTTGCCTCGTCGCCGCAGGGGTCTATACCTGCGCGGGTTTGCATGGCAGCAGCTTGAAAGGAATTGGCCGTGGCCAATGTCGTCGTCGTTGGCGCCCAGTGGGGCGACGAGGGAAAAGGCAAGATCGTGGACTGGCTGTCCGAACGCGCCGATGTGGTGGCGCGCTTTCAGGGCGGGCACAACGCGGGCCATACCCTGGTGATCGACGGAACCGTCTACAAGCTGAACGCGCTGCCCTCGGGCGTGGTCCGGGGCGGCAAGCTCAGCGTGATCGGCAACGGGGTCGTGCTCGACCCCTGGCATCTGGTGAAAGAGATCGAGACGATCCGCGAGAAGGGCGTCGAGATCACGCCCGAGACGCTGATGATCGCCGAGAACACGCCGCTGATCCTGCCCTTCCATGGCGAACTTGACCGCGCCCGCGAAGGCCAGAACACCCTGGCCAAGATCGGCACCACCGGGCGGGGCATCGGCCCCTGCTACGAGGACAAGGTCGGCCGCCGGGTGATCCGGGTCGCCGATCTGGCCGACGCCGCGACGCTGGAACTGCGCGTCGACCGGGCCCTGGTGCACCACAATGCGCTGCGCGCGGGGCTGGGCCTGCCCGAGATCGACCGCGACGCGCTTCTGGCGAGCCTGCGCGAGATCGCGCCCGAGATCCTGAAATACGCGGCCCCGGTCTGGAAGGTGCTGAACGAGAAGCGCCGCGCCGGCAAGCGGATCCTGTTCGAGGGGGCCCAGGGGGCGCTTCTGGACATCGACTTCGGCACCTATCCCTTCGTCACCTCGTCGAATACCATCGCCGGTCAGGCCGCGACCGGCACCGGCATCGGCCCGGGGGCTGTCAATTTCGTGCTGGGCATCGTCAAGGCCTACACGACCCGCGTGGGCGAGGGGCCGTTCCCGACCGAGTTGCACGACGAGGACGGCGAGCGTCTCGGTACGCGCGGCCATGAATTCGGCACCGTCACCGGGCGCAAGCGCCGCTGCGGCTGGTTCGACGCGGTGCTGGTGCGCCAGACCTGCGCCACCTCTGGCATGACCGGGATCGCGCTGACCAAGCTCGACGTGCTGGACGGCTTCGAGACGCTGAAGGTCTGCGTGGGCTACGAGCTTGACGGCACACGGCTCGATCACCTGCCGACTGCCGCCGATCAGCAGGCGCGCTGCACACCCGTCTACGAGGAACTGCCGGGCTGGCAGGAATCGACCGAGGGCGCGCGCAGCTGGGCCGACCTGCCCGCCAATGCCATCAAGTATGTGCGCCGGGTCGAGGAGCTGATCGACTGTCCGGTGGCGCTTTTGTCGACCTCGCCCGAGCGCGACGACACCATCCTCGTCACCGATCCGTTCTCCGACTGATGGCCCTGTCCTGGAAAGCCCGCCGCCGCTGGTCGCTGGTGATCCTGCTGATCGGATTGCCCGCATATATCGTGGTGGCCGTGAGCGTGATGAACGCGCTCGGCCGCCCGTCCTTCCTGGTCGAGCTTCTGGTCTATGTGGCGCTGGGCATCGTCTGGGCGCTGCCCTTCCGCTTTGTGTTCCGCGGCATCGGACAGCCTGACTCCGACGCGGCACGAAACGACGAAACCGCCGGAAAAACCGGGCGGCGCGACGGCTGAACGGTGGTTTCGTGCCTCAGGCGATGCGGTTGGCGGACCTGTCTTCCCGGTCGCCGGTCGCGTCGTCGATGACGAACTGGCCGCGCCGCAGCCGCCGGAACCGCCCGTCGCGCAGGTGAGTGCCGAAGGCCCGCAGCATGTCCTCGCGCTGAAAGCCGTCGCCCGCGATGCTGCGGGCCAGTTCGATCACCTGCGGCCGGGTGAAATAGGTCACACCGTCCTGCCGCATCAGATAGGCGGCCCCGGCCTCCAGCAATCCGGCAAGATCGGTCGGGTCATGCGCGCCGAGATCGGCGGCGAAGGCGCGCAGCCGGGCCTCGGTCGCTGGAAGAACCGGCGTGTCGAGCCGCAAGGTCCCGTGGTGTTCGCCGACGGCGGCGGTTTCGGAGCGGACAATTTCCTTCGGTTCGTCGATCCGCTGTTCGGTCACCAGAATCAGCGGGGCCAGCCGGCCGCGATCCCAGTCCGCCGAAGTCTCGCGGTCGCCGCGGACCACCTCTGCCAGCACCTGGCGATAGGGGCGGGTCTGGCCGTCGTCATCGCGGCGCAGGCGGTTGCCGATCCGCCGCTCGGCCACCGTGGCGGCGACCGCCGCTTTCAGATGGCCGATCGAGGCCTGGCGGCGTTTCTGTTCGGGTCCGGCCAGCTTGGTATTGGTCTCGTCCAGCAACCGCTGAAGCGCCAGTTCGTGATCGGCAAGATCGGCCGACCGGCTGCGCTCGGCAGGGCCCTGACGGGCCGGGACCGCATCGCCGGATGCGGGATGCGGGCCTGGGCGCGGATCGGCCAGCCGAGCCGGGGCGGCATCGGCCTGGAGTGCGGCCAGTTCGGCCTGAAGGTCGGCCGCGTCGGGCTCCGGCAGCCGGGCGTCGGGGTCGGCCGGAGGGGCGAGCGGCCGTTCGGGCGTGTCGGGCCATGCGTCGGTCAGATCGTCCCGGCGCAGCTTCAGCACCCGGGCGCGCGCCTGCCGCGGCCGGGCCGGCGCCGCGGTGGTTTCTGCGGACTCGGGACCCGGGTGCGAGGCGGCATTGGCCGCCGGGCCGCGATCCGCCGGGCGACGCTGCAACTCGGGACCGGAGGCCGCTGCCGTGTGCGGTCGGTCCTCGGTGGCCGCGGCCCGGGCGGGCGCATCCGGCCGGAGGCTGTGCCGGGCCGCGACGCCGGTGTCGCTGTCAGGACCCGCCTTCTGTCGAAGGGGGGAGGAAGCCCTGCCCGGATCCGCCGGGCGGTCCGGCGGTCGGGCGAAAGGGCGCTGCGGGCCCTGCGCGGGCGCCGCGAGTTCGTCGGTTTCGTCCTCGAAAACGGGTCCGGCCAGTTCGGCATCCGTGGCATGGGCGGTTTCCACCGCCGCGCGAATGCGCGCCAGCTTGGCGGCGACGGATTCGGGTTCGTCAGCGCGCGGCGGCAGCACCTTGGACGGTGCCGGCGCCGCATGCGAGACCTGCGCCGCACCCGCGACCGGGCTTTCGCCAGAGCGCAGCACGACCCCATCCAGTTCGACGCGGGCCTCGACCCGGCGGCGCACCTCGCGTTCGGCGATGCGTTGAAGGGTTTCGGCATCGGGCGGCGGAGGTTCGGCGCCGAAATATCGGTCTTCGGCCGCAAGGTCCCGGTAATATTCGGTGACCGCCTTCATCATGCCAAAGGAATCCTCGAACCCCTCCAGCTTGCAGGAGAAGGTTCCATAGGAAACCGTCAGGGTCTTGGTCGGACCAACCATCCGAAACTCGCTTTCTCCCCGGACACTACACGCCTATGTTTACCATAGTGCGGTTCCAGAGAATGAACAGAAAGCGGAATTTTCAAGGTTTTTTCGTCATTTCGGGACTGTCCGACACGATCTCTCCCAAAGGTTGCCAGAATGCCGACACAATTCGTCCATCATTCCGACAAGATCACGCTTCTTGGCGGCGCCTCGGTCGATCCGGCGCTTTTGAGTCGGGCGCTGGTCATCGCACCGGCCCTGGTCGCGGCCGATGGCGGGGCGGATACGGCGCTGGCGGCGGGACGGATGCCCGAGGCGGTGATCGGCGATTTCGACTCTATCTCGGCGGCGGCGCGGGCGGCGATCCCGGCCGAGCGCCAGCACCCGGTGGCAGAGCAGGACAGCACGGATTTCGAGAAATGCCTCCGGCATGTGGCGGCGCGGCTGATCCTGGGGCTCGGCTTCCTCGGCGACCGGTTCGACCATGGCCTGGCGGCGGTCAACACGCTGGTGCGCCACCCCGACCGGCGCTGCCTGCTGATCGGCGACGACGATCTCTGCTTTCACTGCCCGCCGGAACTGGCGCTGGACCTGCCGCCGGGCTCGCGGTTCTCGCTCTTTCCGATGGCTCCGGTGCGCGGCACCAGCAGGGGTCTGCACTGGCCCATCGACGGACTCGATTTCGCCCCGGGCGGCCGGATCGGCACCTCGAACCGGGTCTCGGGGCCGGTGCGGCTGCGGATGGAAGGGCCGGGCATGGCGGTGATCCTGCCGGTCGCGGCGCTGGACGCGGCGGTCGCGGCGCTCATGGGGCCGGAGGCGGAGGCCGCGTCAGGCTGAGCCGACGTTCGCGCAGGAAGACGTAAAACCCCGAGCCGATGATGAGGGCGATCCCGGCCAGCGCCTCGATATCGGGCAGGTCATCGAAGATCAGATAGCCCAGAGCCGCCGCCGCGACGATTTCAAGATATTGCAGCGGGGCGATGACGGCTGTCGGTGCCAGCCGCAGGGCCCCGCTGATCAGGAGATGCGAGACGGTGGCCGCGATCCCGACCCCGGCCAACCAGACCCAGTATGGGCCCCGCGGCCAGACCGGGTCGAGCGGTCCGATCCCCGACCCGTCGCAGAGGACCAGCACCGGCAGGACGATGAAACTGGCCGCGACCGCTGTCCAGGCCTGCAGCGCCACAGTGGGCATCCGCCGCGCGATCTGTCGGGTCAGCACCATATAAGCGGCAAAGCAGAAGGCGGTGGCCAACGGCAGCAACGCCACCGCGCCGAAGGCCGCAAAGCTTGGCCGGATCACCAGCATCGCCCCCGAGAACCCGACCGCCGAGGCGACGATCCGGCGCCAGCCCACGGATTCGCCCAGGAAAAGCGCGCCGAGCAGGGTCAGGATGAAGGGCTCGACAAAGAAGATCGCGATGGCATCGGCCAGCGGCATCGCCTGCAACGCGGCAAAGAATGCGGTCGTCGCACAGAGGATCAGCCCGGCCCGCACCAGATGCAGCGCCGCCTCGCGCGCCGAGGGCCGAACGATCTGACCCAGCGCGACGGCCAGCGGTACCAGGATAAGGGCCTGCAGACCGAACCGCGCGGCGGCGATCTGCCCCACGGGGATCTCGGCCGAGGCGAGCTTGGCAAAGCTGTCCATCACCGGGGCGGTGATGGTGAAGCCGATCATCAGAAGGATGCCGGGCAGGATGCGGTCGGTGCTTTGGGTCATGCGGCCGATCTGACCGGAACCGGGCGCGCCGGTCCAGCGGTTTCGCCAGCCTGCCGGACCGCCCGGGGCGGTGAGGGGCGCTTCGCCGACGGGGCGGGATCAGCTCGCCTGACCGAGCACCATGCTTTGTGCGACCGCGCCACGGGCCGCATCCGCATGCACGGGCGACTGATAGGTCTCGAGCTTGGCAAGGAAGCTCTCGAGCCAGGCGGTCGGTTGGCCCGCGAGGCGCGAATAGCTGATCTGCGCGCGCGTGGTCGAGAACATGTCCATCGGTTGTGTGAAATCCGGGTCCCTGACATCCATTCCGGCCTCGCGCAGACAGTCGACCAGATGCGACTGGAACGTCTCGCCATGGATTTCGAGATGAAGCAGGAAATCGTGATCCTCGAAGCCCGCATCGCGCAGGTCCCTGGCCATGGCGTCGATCTCTCGCGGCGAGATGTTGGCCATGTCGTAGCGGGCGAAGATGTCGGCGATGGCATCGGGGCCGCGGGGGGCGTCTGCCGGGCTTGCGGCGGCGGGTCCGGAGGCTTCTTCCGCCGCCTTGGCGAAATCGGACGACCGGACCCCGGCGGTGCCGCTGGCGCGCGTGTAATTCGCAATGCTTTGCGCGAAGGCGTTGTGTCCCTGAACATTCATCGATGATTCTCCCTCGAAGGCGGCCCGGCCTTGCGGGTCGGGGCAAGCATGGCCGTCTCAGATGAACGGTTTGCTAACGCGCGCCGGGCCGTGTCGGTGCCGCAGGAGACGGCACGGCAAAAGGGGCCGCGCGATGGCGGCCCCTTGTTCTGCTGACGTGGCGAAGGGTCAGCCCGTCCACTCGGGCAGCGATTTCAGCGTGTCTTCGGTCTGGACGGTGGTGACTTTCAGATCGCCGTCCTCGCCATGCGAGATGTCAAGCTCGCCATAGGCCAGTTCGACCTGTTTCTCGCCGATGCCCAGGAAGCCGCCGACATCGACGATCACCCGGTCGATCTTGCCGTCATCGGTCAGCACAAGCTCGCCGATCTCGCCGATCTTCTTGCCATCGGCGCCGATCACCGGCTGACCCTGCAGATCCTCGGCGGTCAGCTCGGCCCGTTCGCTGTCCGAGAGCGGCGCGCCGGCTTTGGTGCCCATGTCGCTGTCTTCAGCCTTGGCCTGCTTGGTCTGCATGCCGAGGAAGTCGCCGTCATTGTCCATGGCGGCCCGGTCATAGGCGTCCTTGCCTTCGAGGGTCGACGGATCGCCCTGGAAGACGACGAAATACTCGCCCTCGTCATCCGCGTCGGGCGCGAATTTCAGGCTCTGCATGTCGAGCGCGACCTCGCGCTCGCCCACGCCCAGGAACCCGCCGATATCGGCGATCACGGCTTCGACCGAGCCATTGCCGTCGATATAGACGTCGCCGATCTCGCCCACGTCCTCCCAGCTGTCGGGAGCGTCGGTCAGGTCGGTCATCGACACGCCCTCATCGGTGCCGGTGTCGACATAGATGCGTTTGCCGATCAGGGTGTCGGCGCTCATCGACTGGCCGGCCACATCGACATCCGGAGCGGAAATCGGACCGCCCTGGCTCTGGGCGAGGGCGGGCATGGCGACGAGAGTGGCAAGGGCGGTGGTCGCAAGAATACGTTTCATCTGTGAACCTCCTTCTTCGTGTGGCGGTGCCGGTCCGGCGCCGCTTCCATGGCCAGACAACGTGGTCGGGGCCTGCTGGTTTCAGAAAACGCCCAGAAAAAGGACAGAAAATCTTAGGAACCTGCCCGGTTTCCGTGCGTTTCGACGCGCCCGTTCCGACTCTGGTCCATCTGCCATTCGGGGCGCGTCCGCGGCGGCTCCCGGTTCGGCATCGGGCGACCGCGCCGCCTGGCGGGACCGGCCTGCCGCCGGTACGGGCCGGTCCGGGCCGGTCCGGGAACCGCAGGGCAGAGCCCGGCGTTGTCCGGGGACATCGCTTCCGACACTCGGAACCAGGCCATCAGAAAAGGAACATCCGTCATGGAAGTCACAGGGATCGGCGGTCTTCTCGTCCTCATTCTCGATATATGGGCCATCGTCTCGGTCCTGAATTCCGGTGTCGCGACCGGCAACAAGGTGCTCTGGATCCTGTTGATCCTGCTGTTGCCGCTGATCGGCTTCATCATCTGGCTGATCGCGGGGCCGCGCTCCGCCGTCATCCGCTGAGGTCCGGCCAGACAAGCCTGCGGCCAACGCCATGCATGGATTCACCGAAAGCAGTGCGGCGCGTGCCGCAGCGACCGGTCCGGTCGAGGAGCTTGAGCTTCTTCTGACCGCGGCCGAGGCCTATCCGGCCCTCGAGCGCGCCTTTCTGGAGGCGCGCCACACCATCTCGGCCAGTTTCCGTATCTTCGATGTGTCGACCCGGCTTCGCTCGCCCGAAGCCCGGGCGGTGGGAGAGGACTGGTTCGACCTTCTGGTCCATACGCTCGAGCGCGGGGTCCGGGTCCGGCTGGTACTGGCCGATTTCGACCCGATCGGCGCGGCCGACCTGCACCGGCTCAGCTGGAACGCCCGGCGCAAGCTGATTGCCGCTTGCGAGATCGCCCGAGCGGGAAGCCTCGAGGTGGTCAGCGCCCTGCACAGCGCGCGGGCCGGGATTGGCGCGCGGCTGGTGCTTTGGCCCGGCGCGCATGGCAAGCTGCGCGTGGTGCTGGCCGAGCTGAACGCTCTTTCTGAGGACGCGCGCGCGCGGTTTCTGGAAGAAGCCCCGGGGCTTGCCCGGATCACCCGCACCCGGCGCGACGGCCGGATCGTGGCGGTGCCCGGCGTGCCGGATCTGACCCCGGCCACCCATCACCAGAAGATGGCGGTGTTCGACGGGCGTCTGCTGTATGTCGGCGGGCTCGATCTGAACGAGCGGCGCTATGACACGCCCCGCCACCGCCGCGCGCCCGAGCGGACCTGGCATGACGTCCATGCGCTGGTGCGCGGGCCGGTTGTCAGCGCGGCCGAGGACCATCTCGAGGGCTTTCTTTCGATCGTGGCCGGCCAGCGCCCGCCGGGTCCGGCCGCGCCGGGGTTCCTGCGCACGCTGTCGCGGCCCGCGCGGCGTGCGCCGTTCCGCTTTTCGCCGTTGCCGGTGGTGACCGAGATCGAGCGGGCGCATCTGTCGCGCATCGCCGCGGCCGAACATCTGGTCTATCTCGAAACCCAGTTCTTCCGGCATCTGCCGCTCGCTCAGGCGCTCGCCCGCCGGGCCGAGGCGCGCCCCGAGCTGCGCGCCATCCTGGTGCTGCCCGCGGCCCCCGAGGACGTGGCCTTCGAGAACAGCAGCGGGCTCGACGTGCGCTATGGCGAGCATCTGCAAAGCCGCTGCCTGGGCCTTCTCTACGACGCCTTCGGTCCGGACCGGGTGCTGGTGTTGTCGCCGGTGCAGCCGCGCCGGATCGTTGACGCCGACGGCCGCGAGGCGCTGCAGGACGCGCCGATCATCTATGTGCATTCCAAGGTGTCGATCTTCGACGATCGCGCGGCGATCCTGTCCTCGGCCAACCTGAACGGCCGGTCGATGCGCTGGGATACCGAGGCGGGGATCGAGCTGACCGCCGCCCCCCATGTCGAACAGATCCGGACCCGGGTCATGGGGCACTGGCTGTCGCGCGACGCCGACGGTCAGGTCGATCCGGAGGCGCTGGACCCCGCGACCGCCTTCGAGCACTGGCGGGTGCTGGCCGATCTCAACAGCCGACGCCGCCCCGAGCGGCGCGAAGGGTTTCTGGTGCATTACGATTCCGACCCCGCGCGCAAGCTGGGTCTGCCGGTGCCAGGAGTGCCGCCCGAGATGGTCTGACGCGGCATCCGCAGCGCGGGTGGCGGTTGTCCCGGGTTTGCGGGGACGCAGAGAGCGGGGCGGGTCGGACCTGCCCCGTTTGCTGTCTGCAAGGGGCGAGACTGCAGATCCGGCCGCCTCGGTCATCCAGGGCCGAGGCCGGGTCAGACGGTTTCAGAGGGCTCGGGGTCGGGCATCATGTCCGGTTCGGGCTCGTCGAAGATGTCGAGCATCGCCAGAACGATCACCAGAACCGGGATCGCGATCACCCCGCCGAGAGGTCCCCAGAACCACAGCCAGAAGACCAGAGAGACGAAGATCGCCAGCGGGTTCACCGCGATCCGGCGGCCGACGAAGGTCGGCGTGACGACCTGCGACTCGATCCCGTTCAGCACCAGATAGATCGCGGCCGGCAAGACCGACGCCCAGCCGTCGAAGACGATCAGCCCGCCCAGAAACAGCGCCGCCACCATCGTCGCGGGACCCACGTAAAGCACGAAGTTCAAAAGCGCGGCCCCCGCGCCCCAGGCGATGGCCCCGGGCATGCCCAGCACCCCCAACGCCACCGCCAGCGCGATGCCGAGCCCGGCATTGATCAGTGTGATGGTCAGGAAATAGACCGCCACCAGACGCTCGGCGGTGCGGATCCGGGTCAGGATGGCCTCGCGCCCCAGCCGCCGACCGGCAAAGCTGGCGATCCAGGCATAGACCTCGGAGCGGGTCAGCAGAAAGAAGAAGAGCGCCGCGATGAAGATCAGGATCTGGGCGCCGATCCGGGGCGCCACGAACAGCGCGTCGGTCAGGGTCGGGATCGAGGGGGCCGCGGTCTCGTCCCCGCCGCCGCCGCCCAGCGCGCGCTGGACCTCGTCGCCGACCTGGCCCAGATTCTGCACGAAGCCGCGGAAATCGTTGACCACGCCCCGCAGTTCCCAGCGGATCGTCGGCCATTGGTCGACCAGCCGTCCGACCAGCGGTTCCAGCGCGAAGGCCAGTGCCCCGACCGCGAGGATGCCCAGCATCGGCAGCGCCGCCGCGACCGGGGTGCGCGGCAGTTTCAGCCGCCGTTCGAGCGAATCCGCCAGTGGCGACAGGATGATCCCCGCAACCAGCGCCAGACAGAGCGGGGCGAAGATGTCTTCGGCCAGTTTCAGCGCGGCAAAGCCAGCGACGGCCGCCAGAATGATGAGGGCTGTGCGGGACGCCGGATCGATGCGGAATGTGGGGTCTGTCATGGCCGGTCAACGCGCCTGCGGGCGCGCGGTTCCTGCCGCGGTTCCTGCGGTGCAAGGGAGCCGCGAAAGATATGTCGCGCCGGGGCGTATCAGCGTGTCCTTGCGGAACCCTTTCCGACCCTGGGACGTTGATTGGGCAGACAGGAACGAAAAGGAGGAATTCGATGAATACGGATATCATTCAAGGGAAATGGAAACAGATCAAGGGCCGGGCGCGCGAAGCCTGGGGTGCGCTGACCGATGACGAACTGGAGCGCACCGAAGGCGACCGCGAACAGCTGGTCGGTCTCGTCCAGGAACGCTACGGCAAGGCCCGTCAGGAAGCCGAGCGCGAGGTGGACGAGTTCCTCTCGAAGTTCAGCTGACGCGGCCGCTTCAAGACCCGGGCGCCCTGTCCCTCGTGGACGGGGCGCCCGTTCCTGTGTGGCGCAGGTTCGTCTGGTGCCCATCCACAAGGACCGCCCGCCGCCGGAGCGGTCGCGAGGACTGCCTGTTTTTCCGGCGATTACCGGAATTTCCCCAAGGGAAGGCGGCGTCTTTCCGCGGGAACGGTATCGGTAATTGCATTGTTAATGCACTTGCCGCGACGTTCCGTCTATGATCGAAGCTCACGGACCCTCTTACAGGAACGGAGCCCCTCGATGCCGCACGCGGCTGCGCCTTTTACGACGTACTGCCCGACCTATGTGGTGCTGGAAAGGGACGCGCTGATTTCGGCCGATCTCATTCAGGCGATCGAATCGCTCGGGCCGTGCCGCGTGATGCATTTCTCGTCGATCGAGCAGGTGACGCCCGCGCTCGAAGGCGTGGGGGCGGTCGATGCGGCGTTTCTCGAGATGCGGGTCGACGACGCGCTGTCGAGCGGCCTTGCGGCGCATCTCGCCAAGCACGGAGCCCGACTGGTGCTGACCCTTGGCGAGGATGTCGAGCGGGTCATGGGCGAGGGCTGGCGCCTGTTGCTGCGGCCCTTCACCGAACGCATGGTCCATGACGCGCTGATCGAGACCAGTGTGGCCTGACGCCGGGCGGCGCGGGCGCTTCTGCCGCGCGCCGCTTGTGACAGCTCAGGCGTCTTCGGCCGGGCGCAGATCCTCGGGCAGAAGGGCAGGCGGCGTCAGCCCGCCCACGGGGTCGGCCAGCAACTCCTGGGCCAGGCTCAGCCGCTCGGGGCTGTCGCCGACCAGCGTCCAGAGGCGGCGCATGTCCTCTTCCAGCCGATCCCCGGAAATCTCGCCCGCGTCGCGCAGCCGTTCGAACTCGGCGATCACGTCGACCGCGTAGTCGGTCAGGCCCATCGCCTGAAGCTGGCCGCCCTCGCGAGCATCCTCGGCCACGGCATGGGCAAAGGCAAAAAGCACGACCTGCGACAGCGCCTCGCCAATCGAGGCGCCGTGCTCCATCCGGTCGGCGATCAGGGCCTCGCCGGCAAAGGTCATCTCGATCCCGATCACCGCCAGCGCCTCGCGCAGGTTCTCCATGAGGGCCGGGTCGGCATTGTGGCGCAGCGGCACCGTCTTCACCGGAGCGGGACTGCCGCCCAGCTCTTCGGTATAGCCGCGCAGGTTGCGCGGCGCGGCGCGGCGGGGCATCGGCAAGGGCAGGTCGTCGGCCGCCGGAGCAGGAGCCGGAGCCGGAGCGGCGACAACAGTGGTCGGCTGCTCGGGGGGCGCGATCTGAGGCGCGGGGGCCGAAACAGGGGCCGGATCGGCCGGTTGCTGGACGTTGGCCGGTTGCGGCGCGGGTTCAGCCCGGGCCTCGGGCGCGGCGGCCTTGGCCTCGGGGGGGGCGGGCTTGCTGGTGGGGGCTTTGGCGGCAGCGGTCCTGGCCGGAGCGGTCACCGGCGGTTTGGCCGGAGTTTCGGCGGCGCCTTCGGCGGGGCTGTCCTCGGCGGCGGTTTCGCCCAGGGCCAGACCGGCAGCGGTCGGGCGCAGCAGGGCGACGGGCATCGCACCGAAGATCCGGCGCAGAAGGAAGGGCTTGCGCTGGATCTCTTCCACCAGCCCCAGCGCCTTCAGCCGTCCCAGCGGGCGCGAGACTTCCAGCCCCCGCCCGCGCGCCCGCACCAGCAGCAGGTCGCGCCCGAAGGGGCCTTCTTCGGCATGGATCTGGCGGATGATCGCCAACAGGTCGAGTTCGACGGATTCGAGCGGTTTGTCTTGCATCTTGCCCTCGCAGCCCAAGCGCTGGCGGCATGGCAGATCGGCCCTGCCGCGTCAATCGAACCGGCGTCGCGGCGGGCGGCTGGGCGCCCACCCGCCCGCCGTAGCTTTGGCGCGGGCGCATGTCCCAAGGGAGGCGCGGCGCGCCGACGGGGGCGATCCGGCGCAAGAAGACGGCGATCCGCTCGCCTTCCCCGCCGGGTCCGGGGCGGAGGCCTAGCGGCGCTTCATCGCGTCCAGCAGCGCCGCGCCAAGGGCGCCGGGCGCGTCGTCCCGGGCCTTGCCGCCGGCGGGCCCCGAGGCGTGCCGCGACGGACCGTTCCCGGGGCCTTTGCCAGATCCCTTGCCAGCTCCCTTGCCTGGGCCTTTCGGACCCGCGCCGCGTCCCGGCCCCTTGCCCGCCGAACCGCGCGCGCCGTCGCGGGGGGGGGCCTCGGCCCCGCCCTCCTTGCGCATTGACAGCCCGATCCGCTTGCGGGGCACGTCGACCTCGACCACCCGGACCTTCACCACATCGCCCGCCTTCACGACCTCATGCGGGTCCTTCACGAAACGGTCGGCCAGTTGCGAGACATGGACGAGCCCGTCCTGATGCACGCCGATATCGACGAAGGCCCCGAAGGCCGCGACGTTGGTCACCGTGCCTTCCAGCAGCATGCCGGGGCGCAGGTCGGTGATCTCCTCGATGCCGTCGGCAAAGCTTGCCGTCACGAATTCGGGCCGCGGGTCGCGCCCGGGCTTGGCCAGTTCCGACAGGATGTCCTTGACGGTCGGCAGGCCGAACCGGTCGTCGACGAACGCCATCGGGTCAAGCGTACCCAGCCGGGCCTCGTCGCCCATCACCGCGCGCAGATCGCGCCCGCAGGCGGTCACGATCCGGCGCGCGACGTCATAGGCCTCGGGGTGGACGGCCGAGGCGTCAAGCGGCTCGTCGCCGCCGGTGATCCTGAGGAAGCCCGCGCATTGCTCGAAGGCGCGGGGCCCGAGACGCGCGACCTTCAGCAGGTCCTTGCGTTTCGAGAACGCGCCGTTCGCGTCGCGATGGGCGACGATGGCCTCTGCCAGAGAGCCCCCGAGCCCCGAGACCCGCGCCAGCAGCGAGGCCGAGGCCATGTTCAGATCGACGCCGACCGCGTTCACCGCATCCTCGACCACACCGTCCAGCGCGCGGGCCAGCCGGTGCTGGTCGACATCGTGCTGGTACTGGCCGACGCCGATGGCCTTGGGTTCGATCTTGACCAGTTCCGCCAGCGGGTCCTGCAGCCGCCGCGCGATCGAGACGGCCCCCCGCAGCGACACGTCGAGCCCGGGAAATTCCTTCGCCGCCAGTTCCGAGGCCGAATAGACCGAGGCGCCCGCCTCGCTGACAATCACCTTCTTCGGTTTCGGCGCGGGCAGGTCGCCCAGCAGCTCGGCCACCATCCGTTCGCTTTCGCGGCTCGCGGTGCCGTTGCCGATGGCGATCAGATCGACCCCATGCTTGCGGATCAGCGTGGCCAGCGTCGCCTGTGCGCCCCGAAGGTCGTTCTTCGGCTGGAAGGGATAGATCGTGGCGGTGTCCAGCAGCTTGCCGGTCGCATCGACGACCGCCACCTTGCAGCCCGTGCGGATGCCGGGGTCGATCCCCATCGTGACCTTGGCCCCGGCAGGTGCTGCCAGCAGCAGGTCCTTGAGATTTCGGGCAAAGACCCGGATCGCCTCGTCCTGGGCGCGGGTCCTGAGATCGCCCATCAGGTCCAGCATCATCGACAGGCTCAGCTTGGTGCGCCAGGTCCAGCCCGCCGCGTCGCGCAGCCAGCGGTCGCCGGGGCCCTCGCCCCGCACATCGAGCGCGCCCGCCACCATGGCCTGCACCCGGGGCAGCCCCTCTTCGGGCTCGGGGCCGATATCGACCGTCAGCACGCCCTCTTTCGAGCCGCGCATGATCGCCAGCGCCCGGTGGCTCGGCATCGTGGCCCAGGGCTCGCGATGGTCGAAATAGTCCGAAAACTTGGCCCCCGCCTGTTCCTGCCCCTCGACCACCTTCGCCGTCACCAGCGCGCTGTCCTGCAGGAAGCTGCGCAGCCGCCCGATCAGGTCGGCATTCTCCGAAAGCCCCTCGGCAAGGATGTCGCGCGCCCCCGCCAGCGCCGCCTTCACGTCGGGCACGGCCTCGGAAAGATAGCCCTCGGCCAGCGCCTCGGGGGCGGCGGCGCGGTCGCCAAGGATCGCCTCGGTCAGCGGGCCGAGCCCGTTTTCGCGGGCGATCATCGCGCGGGTCCGGCGCTTGGGCTTGTAGGGCAGGTACAGGTCTTCCAGCACCGCCTTGGTCTCGGCCTTCCGGATCTCGGCCTCGAGCGCCTCAGTCAGCTTGCCCTGCTCGCGCACCGACTCGAGGATCGTCGCCCGCCGCGCCTCGAGCTCGCGCAGATAGGTCAGCCGTTCGGCCAGATCGCGCAGCTGGGTGTCGTCGAGCCCGCCGGTCGCCTCTTTCCGGTAGCGGGCGACGAAGGGAACGGTCGCGCCGCCGTCAAGCAGCTCGACCGCGGCGGCGACCTGATGCGGCTGGGCGCCGATTTCGGTGGCGATGGTGCGGGCGATGCGGGGGGCAAGATCGGCGGTCATGGCGGTCCGAAGTCTGGGTCAGGGGGCGACACCCTAGCCTGTCGGGCGTCCGCAGCCAAGCGGCGGAATCCCGCCGGTTCGGGGCCTTGCGCAGGACGATGCCGATCGCGAGACTGCGACCCGGACGGCGAAGGGAAGAGCATCTTGGAAATCATGTTGATCGTGTTCGGGGGCATCTACGGCCTTCTCGTGCTGGTCGGGCTGCCGGCTTTGATAATTGCCTATCTCGGGCTGCGCACGGAGAATGCCGATCTGCGGACCCGACTGGAGCAACTGGTCAAGGAGGTCGAGATACTGGTCCGGGAGGTCGCGGCGCTGCGGCAGGATGCGCCGCAGCAGACCCCGCCGGAGCAGACCGAGCGCTCTGCGGCCCTTTCGCCCGAGCCCGACCCCGGTCCTGCGCCGTTGACGGCGCCCGTGGCCCGGCACGACGAGCAGGCCTCGCCGGTCTCGGCCCCGCCGCAGGCGGCGCCGCCCGAACCGCAGGGGCCCACATTGGCCGACCGCCTGGCGGGCTGGCTGCGGGAAAACTGGACGCTGGCGCTGGCCGCGCTGTCGCTGATCCTCGGCGGGCTCTTCATGGTGCAATACGGGGTCGAGCAGGGTCTGCTGACCCCGCCGCTCCGGGTGCTGGGGGCGCTGGTGTTGGGGGCCGCGCTGATCGCGGGCGGCGAGGCGATCCGGCGGCGCCATGGCGACACCGCGGCGCCGAACCTGCGGCATCTGCCCTCGACCTTCTCGGGCGCGGGCACGGTCGTTCTCTTCATCGCGATCCTGTCGGCCCATGCGCTTTACGGGCTGATCGGATCGGTTCCGGCGCTCGCGGGCATGGCCGTGGTCTCGGTGGTGGCGATGCTGCTGGGCTGGCTTTACGGTCCGGTGCTGTCGGCCATCGGCCTTCTGGGCGCCACGGCTGCGCCCTTTTTCGTCGGCGGGTCCTCGGACAAGGCGGTTCTGCTTTACCCCTATTTCGCGATGGTGGGGCTTGCCGGGCTGGGCATCGACACGTTCCGGCGCTGGGCCTGGGTGTCGGGGCTGGCGCTGGCGCTGCCTGCAGGGGCGCTGGGGCTCTTGTGGTTCCATGCGCCCGACGCACGCGGGCTGGCGCTGGCGGCGCTGGCACTGGCGGCGGGCGCGGTGCTGATCCCGGCCCGCAGCCTGCGGCCCGGCGCCGATGGCCCGACCGTGACCGAGGGCCTTGGCGGCGCGCGGCCCGCCTTTCCGACCTGGCTGGGGGCGGCCGGACTGGCGCTGGCCAGCGGGGCGGGGCTTTGGCTGGTGCTGGATGCCCTGCGCCCGACCGAGGCCGCCATCGGCTTTGCGCTGCTTCTGGTGCTCTTCGCGGGGGCGGTGCTGGGGCTGGCCCGGGCGCCCGCCTTCGAGGATCTGGCGATCCTGCCAGGGGGCGCGGCGCTTCTGGCGCTTGGGCTGCATGCGGCGGGCGACGGCCCGCTTTACCGCGCCTTTCGCGCCGGGATCGACCGGATGCCCGAAAGCCCGGCGCCCACGACCGTCTGGTGGCTGGCGGCAGGTGGCGCGGCCCTGTCGGTCATCGCCTTCCAGCGGCTCCGCCAGGCCGAGCCCGACGGCCCAAACCATCGCGGGTTCTGGGCGCTGGGGGCGGCAGTGCTGCTTCCGGCGACGCTGCTGATCCTCGAGGTCTTCTGGGCGCCCGCCGAGGTGACGGGCGCCTACCCCTGGGCGCTGGCGGTGATGGCCGGGGCGGCGCTGATGGTGCTGCTGGCCGAGCGGCGCTCGGCGCTGGGGGGCGAGGGCCGGGCCTTCGAGACCGGGCTTTTCGCGGCCTCGGCGCTGATCCTGATCGGGCTGGCGCTGTTCCTGCTGCTGACCAAGACGGCGTTGACCCTGGCGCTGTCGGCAATGGCGGTTGCAGCGGTCGCCATCGACCGGCGGCATCCGATGCGGCCTCTGGGCTGGCTTGCACAGCTGGGGGCGGCGGTGATCGGCTACCGGCTGGTGTTCGACCCGGGCGTCGACTGGGCCATCGACGTCGCGGGGCCGCTCGATGCGGCACTGGCCCATCTGGGGCCGCTTGCCGCCTTTGCCGCGATGCGGGTGCTGGCGCGGCCCGACCGGGGTGCGGTGCGGGCGCTGGCCGACTCCGCGCTGGTGACGACGGCGGCCATCGCCGCCACCGTGATGCTGCGGCGCTGGGCCGGACCCGAGGGGTTCGAGACCCATTGGGCCATGGGCCTGACCGCCACGGTCTGGACGCTGGCGGTTCTGGCGCAGATCTGGCGGCTGCCGCACGATCCGGGCCTGCTGCGCCCGCTGAGGATCCTCTTCGCGGCGCTCCTGAGCCTCTCGGCGCTGACGGCGTCCATCTTGCTGCTGAGCGATCTGGCACAGCTTCTCGACCCCGGCCTTGCCAGTCGCCGCGTCGCCGGGCCGCCGGTGTTCGACAGTCTCGCGCTGGCGCTCTGGCCGCTGGCCTTGGTGCTGGCGGCGGGGGCGCGCTGGCTGGGCGAGCCGGGGCGGCCTGGCGCGCGGCTGTTGCGGCCGGGTCTGGCGGGGCTGTCCGCGGGGGCGCTGGGCCTCTGGGGCTGGCTTGAAATCCGGCGGCTCTGGCGCGGGCCGGAGTTGTCGCTGCCGGGGCCCAGCGATGGCGAGCTTTACAGCTATACGCTGGCCTTGCTGCTGGCCTCGGGTCTGGGGCTGGTCGCGGCCGTCCTGATGCGCTCGCACATGCTGCGGCGGCTGGCCATGGCGGGGGTCGGGCTGACCGTGGCCAAGGTGTTCCTGATCGACATGTCGGGGCTGTCCGGACTGGTGCGGGTCGCGTCCTTCGTCGGGCTGGGCCTGGCGCTGGCGGGGCTGGCCTGGCTCGACCGCGCGGTCAGCCGGATCTGGGAGAAGGGCTGAGGCCGGACCGGCTCAAAGCCCGGTCGCGTTGACGTAGATCGCATAGACCGAGCTGGTGGCGCAGATCAGCAGACGGTTCCGGGCGGGGCCGATGAAGCACAGATTGGCCACCGTCTCGGGCACCGCGATCCGGCCCAGCATCGTGCCGTCGGGGGCGAAGCAATGCACCCCGTCCCCGGCCGAGCTCCAGAGGTTTCCCGCCCGGTCCAGCCGGAAGCCGTCGAAGACGCCGGTTTCGCAGCGGCAGAAGGGCACGCCCTCGCCGACCCCGGTGCCATCGGCCAGGACCGGATAGGCGTGGATCTCGGGCGGGCAGGCGGGGTCATGGGTGATGCCGGTATCCGACACGTAAAGCACGCTGCCATCCGGCGAAAAGGCCAGCCCGTTCGGTTGCCGCAGATCCTCGATGACAGCCTCGAGCGCGCCGTCGGGGCCGATCCGGTAGACGTTCTGGGCGCCGATCTCGCTTTCGGCCGCGACGCCCTCATAGTCGCTGTCGATGCCGTAGGTCGGGTCCGAGAACCAGACCGACCCATCTGCATGCACGGTCACGTCATTGGGCGAATTCAAACGCTGGCCGCGATACCGGTCGGCCAGTACGGTCCGCGTCCCGTCGGGCTCGATCCGGGTCACGGCGCGGCCGCGATGTTCGCAGCGGATCAGGCGTCCCTCGCGGTCCACCGCGTGGCCGTTCTGGTTCTGCGCGGGGCATTCGAAAACCGAAACCGATCCGTCGGTCGCGTCCCAGCGCATCACGCGGTCATTGGGGATGTCGGACCAGATCGCGTATTTCCCGGCCGGAAACCAGGCAGGCCCCTCGCACCAGCGCCCGCCGGTCCAGAGCCGGTCGAGCCGGGCATGGGGATGGATGAGCCGGGCAAAGCGGCCGTCGCGGATGTCGTAAAGCGGGGCGGTGTCGGTCATGGGGCCTCACGAGGGGGATTGCGCGCTGCGGCCATGGACCAGCAGCAGGCACAGGATGACGCTGCCATGGATCACCTGCCGCCCGGCTTCGGGCATCTGCATGATCGACAGCACGGAATTGAGAAGCACGATCAGCACCACTCCGGCGAAGGTGCCGGCATAGCGGCCCTGACCGCCCAGAAAGCGGGTGCCGCCGATCACGACCGCGGCGATGGCGGGCGGCAGGAACGGCGTGCCGATGCCCTGACAGGCCTTGGCCGAACAGCCCGCCAGCAACACGCCTGCGAGCGCCGCGCAAAGCCCCGACGCGGCGAAGGCGCCGACGATCACCCGGCGGCTGCGGATGCCCGCCAGATAGGCCGCGGCCTCGCAGGTGCCGGTGGCATGGATCTCGCGGCCGAAGGCGGTGCGGCGCAGCAGGACGGCGATCCCGACCCAGACCGCCAGCCAGACGAAGCTCGCGGCCGGAACGCCCGCGCGCTTTCCGGCGGCCAGCAGGCGCATCGTGTCGGTGGCGCGGTCCTGGGGCGCCAAGCCCCCGGTCTGGGCCACCATCAGCCCGCGCAGCACGGAATCGACGCCAAGCGCGAAGATCATCGAGGGGATCCGCAGCACCGAGACGCCGAGCCCGTTGAAAGGCCCCGCGGCCAGCCCGACCGCCAGCCCGGCCGGGATCGCCCTGGGGCCGCCGACCGCGGTTGCGACCATCGTCGCGGCGGTCATTGTCCAGGGCACCGGCAGGTCGATATGGCCCGGCAGGATCACCATCATCATCCCTGTTGCCACGATCCCCAGAAAGGCACCGGCCTGCAATTTCTGCAGCAGATAGCCCGGCATCGGCAAGGGCGCGGTGCCCGCCGTGGCCAGCGTGCAGGCCCAACCGAGCACCAGGATCGCCGGCACGAAGCCCGAGGCGATCAGCACCGGCCGGGTCTCGGGGGAAAGCTGGGATAACGCCATTGCCATGCCCCGTTCTCGCCGAGAGGGCATGGATCGGCCCCGCCTCGCAGGCGAAATCGACCGCCTCCAGCGCCTGCGTCCCGGCAAAGGCCTTCGAGACGCGGGACAGCCGGATCATGGGGTCTGTGGGGGGGGCATGAGGCGGAAACTCCGACGCGGCGGGGCAGGGGCAGGTCCTCTGCCGTCCTTCCCTGAGGCGGCAGAGGACCCGTAGACGGTCAGTTGGTGTCGGCCTCGCTTTGTGCCACGATCGCAGGCCCGGTGATATTCACCCCGCAGGGCGGACACTCGTTCACGGTGAAGAAGGTGTCGGGCAGATCTTTCCAGTGGTTCACGCCATCCTGCAACTGGTCGTAGGTCGCCACGGGCAGCGGCACCGAAATCAGTTGCGGCACCGGATTGCCCTCGAGCGCCGAAATCGCGGCCTTCATCGCGATGGCCACCAGACCCGGCGACTGGCCGATCGAGATGCCCCTCAGGCCCTCGTCGGCATGCTGCGCGACGAGCTTGCGAAAGCCGTTTTCGGATTCGCCCGCCACCGGCACCATCGGATGGCCGGAAGCGAGCAACGCCTGCACCACGCCGGTGGTGCCGCCCTGGGCGAGGATGGCGTCGAAATGGCCATGCACCGCGATGGCGTCGGCCACCACCTTCTGCGCCGCGCCGTCATCCCGGTTGCCCACCGCCGAGACCCGCTGCCCGCCGCCGCCCGGCTCGTCGAGCAGCTGGCCGATGCCCGGCGAGCGGTCGCGGTCGACCGAGTTGCCGGGCAGCCCGCGCATCTCGAGGATGCGGCCCGAGGTCTTGCCCTCGGCCTTCAGCTGATCCAGCACGAAGCCTGCCCAGGTCCGGCCCATCGCCAGCTGGTCCTCGTTGACCTGCATCACCCTGTCGGTGTCGAGCACATTCTCGAAGGGCACCAGCACCACGTCGTTGCGGTCCGCCAGCCGGATCACCCGGTCAAAGCCGTCGGGCGCCACCGCGATGGTGACGATGGCGTCATAGCCCTGATTGATGACGTCCTCGATCGCGCCCAGCTGCACGGCGGCGTCGGTGCCGGTCGAGACCACCTTGAATTCGGCGATCCGGTCGCGGATCGAGGGGGCTTGGGCGAAGGCATTGGCGGTCTTGATCATCTGGATGCGCCAGCCATTGCCGACAAAGCCGTTGACGATGGCGATCCGGCAGGGTCCCTCGCGCGGGGGCCATTGCAGATAGCCGGTGCCCGCGCTCCGGGACGCAAGACAGTCCGGGTCCGCGCCCGGTCCGGGTACGCCTTGCGGACCGGCCAGAGCCAGACCCGATGACAGAACGCCCCCCGCCAGCGCGGGGGCGATCGGGCGAACAGCCTTTATGTCGTCCTCCCTCGGAGCTCTTTCGCGCGCCTTCTTGCCGTTGTTGCCGGGCCGCCTCGTTCCGGTGTCGGTCACGGGCGGTTCTGGTCCAAGTCCCGTCCGGCCCGTCCGGTCGTTCCGCCCGGCGCCCCCATTGGGCCCCCCATTGGGCCGCCGGTCGCGTTCTGCGCCGCGCCTATCGGGGCCCGGCAGAACCCGCTCAGGGGTCGAAATTTCCTCCCCCCGCCTGCAGATGCGCGCGCATGCGGTACTGGTAGGCGAGCCGGTCGCGGGCCTCCAGCGCGTCGAGGATGGTGGCATGTTCGCCAAGCGTCTCGGTGGCGTATATCTGCTTGGTCTTTCCGGTCGCCATGATCCGCAGGATCACCGGCTTCATGATCTTGTAGACGTCGAGGATCGCCTTGTTGCCCATCACCGCGATCAGCCGCGTGTGCAGGCGAAAGTCGATCTCGGCGGCCTCGTCGCAACTGGCGGCCCCGCGCAGCCGTTCGTTGATTTCCCGCAGCTCGGCAATGTCGGCGCGGGCGACACGGTCGAAGATCAGATCGACGCTGGCGATCTCGAGCAGACCGCGAAAGCCCTGGATGTCGGAAAAGGTCTTGCGCGAGACCTCGAGCGTGTTGAAGGAAAAAAGCTCCAGCGCGCGTTCCATGCGGTCGTCGACGATGGTGGCCCCGACCTTGGGGCGGACGGTGACGATGCCATAGGCCTTGAGAATGCGCATCGCCTCGCGCACGGTGTTGCGGCTGGCCCGGAACCGGTCGCAAAGTTCGCGCTCGGTCGGCAGGCTGTCGCCCACCCTGAGGCCCTCCGACGCGATCAGAGCGCGCAGCTTTTCGGCCAGATCCTCGACGGCCGACAGCCCCGAGGGGGCGCCGACGGATCTGGGCGCCGCAGCGCCGGTGGATGTGCCCGGCTTTGCCGAGAGGCCGGTATTTCCCTCCACCCCTGGCGGCGGACCGTCCTCTTCGCGCATGAGCCGCTCCTTGTTTCGGAATGAAATTGTGGAATTGAACCTAGGGGGCGGGAGAAACACCTGTCAATGAGATGTTGGTTGGATAAAACACATTCGGTTCGATCGAAGGCAAATTTGGGAACAAGTGCAGGGGAAATAAAGAAAGTGCAGGATGGCGAGAATTTCACGATTTTCAGCCAAGGGGGGGCAGGGCATTTTGAAGAATTTCGGGTAATTCCGCGACAAGTTCCGCGATCATCGCGATGACGGCGGCCTTCTCTGCGCGAGGGGCGGGCGCCGATCGGGCCGACAGCGGAGCCGAGCTGCGAGGGGCCCGAAGAAGAATAGCCTGGGACGGCATGGCAGAGAGCGTGGGGCCGCAGCGTTTGAGGACCGGCATCTTTTGTTGTGGGCGGGGCGCTTGGCTTGCCGTCCCTCTTTCGGACTGCTGGCGAATGTGTCGGGGCGAGAAAAATTCTGGCCGGGCCGCGCGCAGCCGGACAGTGACCTGACGGTCGCGCGTGCCGGCGCATCGGTGGACCCCAAGTGTCGCGCTCCTGATCGGATATTGCCATTCGAGAGAATCGATAAATGCACGTGGAGACACATTTCCAGGGTCAGCATTTTGATTTTTGGCGGGCGCCGGAGAGGCGAGAGGCTTCGGACAGGGCAGCCGGTTCTCGCTCCCCGGGACGACACCCTTCGACTGCGGGCGCCGGAATTGAGCCGCTTCTCGCAAGAGAATTTCGCGATGAGTTGCGGCAGTCGTTCGCTCGATGTCGTGAATGGCGCGAATTTACAGCAAGGATATGCCTTTACTGCTTTTGGTTGCAGAAAACAGGAATATAATTCCTGAGGGAAATTGCACGTTCGACCGTCCATGCCATAGGAGCGTCTGATCTACGGGTTCGGCTGCGCCGAGATGGCGGTCTGATCGCTGCGGGGACCTTGGCTCGGGACTTTCACGGACCCTTTCGCGATGTCTTGGCCCGCCGTGTTGGCGGTTTTGCAGAATTCGGACGGACTCGTCCCCACGGCATCCGCCGTCGTCGGACCAGGAACAGGTTGCCAGGCGCGAACAGCGTGAAGAGCTGAGCGCGGTTTTTTGGCCGGTCCCCGATCGCGGGTCTTTACGTGGCCGAGCTGCCGCCTGGGCCTGCGCAGCATTCGGGCACATGTGCCGGGAACGGGGCGCAGAGCCTCCTGGCCGTTTCGGATATGTCGGCGCGGCCCGTCAGGCGCCGCGCCGATCTGCGGTTTGCATCCTCTGCGCAAACGATTATTCACGGGAAGAACCAACCAATCCGGCGGGGCCCATGTCCGTTTCGATGCTGTCCACCTTCGTCAAGCCGATGCATCCCGAAGGGCGCCGTTTCGTCGCCATCGCGGCGGGGCTGACGGTTCTTCTGTTCCTGATCTGGGCGCCTCTGGGCTGGATCGGCCTCGGGCTGACGGTCTGGGTCTACTATTTTTTCCGCGACCCCGAACGGGTGACGCCCCTGCGGCCGGGGCTGATGGTCTCGCCCGCCGACGGGATCGTGTCGCTGCTGGAGCCTGCTGTGCCGCCCGCCGAGCTGGGCCTGGGGGCGGCGCCGATGACCCGGGTTTCGGTCTTCATGTCGGTCTTCAACTGCCATGTGAACCGGCTGCCCGCGGCGGGACGGGTGACAAAGGTCGCCTACCGGCCCGGCAAGTTTCTGAACGCCTCGCTCGACAAGGCGTCCGAGGATAACGAGCGCAACGGGCTGGCGGTCGAGCTGCCCGACGGGCGCCTCTATGGCGTCGTGCAGATCGCAGGTCTGGTGGCGCGGCGCATCCTGTGCTGGACCGCCGAGGGCCAGAGCCTTGCCACCGGCGAGCGTTTCGGCCTGATCCGTTTCGGCTCGCGGCTCGATATCTACCTGCCCCAGGGCGTCGAGCCGCTGGTCGCCATCGGCCAGACCATGGTGGCGGGCGAGACCGTCATCGCCGATCTTGGCGCCTGAGCGCACGGAGGGCTGACGATGAAGAAGTTCATCCGCCGCGACCCGCAGCACCGCGACCAGGTGCCGTTCCTGCAGCTTCTGCCCAATCTGGTGACGCTGTCGGGCATGTGCCTGGGGCTCACCTCGATCCGCTTCGCCATGGACGGGCGCTATGACGGGGCGGCGCTGCTGATCCTGCTGGCGGCGCTGATGGACGGGCTCGACGGGCTTCTGGCGCGGCGCCTGAACGCCACCTCGAATTTCGGGGCCGAGCTCGATTCCCTGTCGGATTTCCTTTGCTTCGGCGTTGCGCCCGGGCTTCTGGTCTATCGCTACTTCCTCGAGCCCTCGAACAATTTCGGCTGGATCTTCGTGCTGGTCTTCGCCGCCGCCTGCTGCCTGCGGCTGGCCCGCTTCAACGTGATGCGCGACGAGAACGAGGCCGAGACCAGCCATCACTTCCTCGGGGTACCCGCCCCGGCAGGCGCGATGCTGGGCCTTTTGCCGCTGTTTCTGGCGCTGTCGGGCATCGCCGATCTGCGCGCCACGCCGCATCTGGTGGCTTTCTGGATCGGGCTGGTGGGGCTGTTGATGATTTCGCGGATCAAGACCTTCTCGCCCAAGGCGATGCGAATCCCGCGCGCGCTGGTCGGGCTGATGATGTTCGCGACGGTGGCGGCGGTCGGGCTGATGTTCACCCGCATCTGGCTTTTGCTGGTCACGCTCGACCTGATCTATCTGGCGATGCTGGTCCATGGCGCTCTGAAGGCGCGCCGACAGGGCCCGGTCTGACCCCTTCCGGTTCTGTCAAGGTCCGGTCCCGGCCGCGGTCGCCCCGCGGCCGTTTCTTTTTCACGCCGTCGCTGCACAGCGGCCGCGTTTTCGGCAGCGCACCGCACGAGCGGTGCAAAGGCCCCTTTTCCTCGGTTCCGAAAGTTGATAGAAACGCTCAGGTACGCGACGCATGCTTGCGCGCCGCCTCAACCGCCACTTGTCAGGCCCCAGCTCGTCGCCCGGTCCCCTGCCCGATCAAGACAGAAACGCGCGATGACTCTGCCTGCCGATTTCCCCCATCCACACCGGGTTTTCCCGGACCGGTCAGCGCCCGAGCCCGGGCGCGCGACGCTCTGCCTGTCTGGCACCGGGGCCGGGACCAGAGCCGGGGCCGGGACCGGAGACGGGGGCAGGGGACGGGAAGAAGGGCCGGAGCCGCGCGGCAGAATCCGCAACGCAATGGAGGGACAGAATGGAGCGAGCCAACGCCCGCACGATCATGGGGACCGGAACCGTCAGCCCGTCGGGGAGGGCGCCGCGATGACCCTGGTCCAGGCGATCCGCCACAGCAGCGGCGAAAGCAATCAACACGATGCGCGGATTCTGACCGGCGGCGGCAATACCGCGGTGATCGTGCTCGACGGGGTGGCCTACACGCTGCGGATCACCCGGTCGGGCAAGCTGATCCTGACCAAGTGAGCGGTCGGCGGCGGCGGCCCCCGCGCGGCCGCCGACCTGCCCCGGACGGCGTCCGCGGCGGGACACGCTGCATCGCAGCATTGTCACTTTACATATTTGCAAGCCAGGCATAACGCTGGGGACATTCGGGCCCCCTATCTTGGGGACAAGATCCGTTCCGGAGCCGTCCCGAAGCCCCCGATGCCCCGCCCCCTAGCAGGGGCCGACGCGGCCGCGGGACTGGCACCGTCCAGTCCGCAGAAGGAGCCGCGTCATGGCCGACAGACCTCCCGCAATCGAGCAATCCGTTCCGTTGTTCTGGCCGATGGCCGCGGTCCTGGGCTGGCAGCAGGCCGGTTATCAGGCGATGACCGACGGGCTTCGCTTCGTGCAGGAAGCCGCCGAGATTTCGGCCCCGCCCGAGCCCGACTGGGCCAGCCCGAACGAGGTTCTGCTCGATCTCGACACCATGCGGCTGCGCGATTTCGGGGGCAGTGGCACCGGGCTTCCGGTGATCATTGACGCGCCCTATGCGGGCCATTCCGCCACCATCGCCGATTTCGCGCCGGGGCAAAGCCTGGCCGCGACGCTTCTGGCCTCCGGGCTTGGGCGTGTATTGGTCACCGACTGGAAACCGGCCACGCCCGAGATGCGCGACTTCGACATCGACAAGTATCTGGCCGAGATCAACGTCGCCATCGACGAGGTGGGCGGCCGCGCGATTTTGGTCGGGCTGTGTCAGGGCGGCTGGATGTCGGCGATGGCCGCCGCCCGCTTTCCCTCGAAGGTGGCGGCGCTGGTGCTGGCGGGGTCGCCCATCGACACCGATGCGGGCGACGGGCCGATCCGCCGGATGGCGCATGACACGCCGCTTGCGGCCTATCAGAAGATGGTGGCGGCCCATGACGGCCGGATGTCGGGCAGCCTGATGCTGACCGGCTGGAAGAACATGCATGCGGAAAAACAGTATCTGGGCAAGTTCCTCGACCTGTACGCCCATATCGAGGACCGCAACTATATCGAGCGGACCGAGACCTTCGAACGCTGGTACGAAAACCCGCTGGACCTGCCGGGGCGCTATTACCTGCAGGCCATCGACCTGCTGTTCAAGCAGAACCTCTTCGCCAGGGGCGAATTCACGGGCCTCGGGCGGCGGTTGTCGCTGAAGGACGTGACCTGCCCGGCCTATCTGCTGGCGGGCGAAAGCGACGATATCACCACCCGCGAGCAGGTCTTCGCCGCAGAGGACCTTCTGGGCACGCCGAAGGCGCAGATCCGCAAGCTGCTGGCCAAGGGCGGGCATATCGGGCTGTTCATGGGGCGGCACACCTTGACGGATGTCTGGCCGGGCATCGCGGAGTGGATCGGGGAACAGGGAGGCAAGTGATGGACGCACAGGACCAGCCAACGGGCGAGACGCTGCCCCCGACCGACCCGCAAAAGGGGCTGAGCACGGCCGAGGCCGCGGCCCGGCTGGGACGGTTCGGCCCGAACACGCTGGCCGAGGAACACCGGAGCCTGTTCAAGCGGATTTTCGGCTATTTCTGGGGGCCGATCCCCTGGCTGATCGAGATCGCGGCGATCCTGTCGCTGATCCTGTCCGACTGGGCCGATTTCGGCGTGATCCTCGCCATGCTGCTGGTCAATGCGGGCGTCGGCTTCTTCGAGGAGAACAAGGCCGATTCAGCCATCGCCCTGCTCAAGCAGAAGCTGGCCCCCGCCGCCCGGGTGCTGCGTGACGGCCGTTGGCAGGAGATCGCCGCGAAGGACCTGGTGCCGGGCGATCTGGTGCGGCTCGAGATCGGCAATATCGTCCCGGCCGACCTGCGCCTGACCGAGGGGCAGTATCTTTCCGTCGACGAGGCGGCGCTGACGGGCGAATCGCTGCCGGTCGACAAGGCGGTCGGCGACACCGCCTATTCGGGCTCGGTCGTGCGGCTGGGCGAGATGGTGGGCGAGGTCACCGCGACCGGCATGAGCACCTATTTCGGCCGCACCGCGGCGCTGGTGCAGGGCCCCGAGCGGCCCTCGCATTTCCAGCAGGCGGTGATGCGGATCGGGAACTTCCTGATCGTCGCCGCGCTGGTGCTGGTCACGATCATCCTGATCGTCTCGATCTGGCGCGAAAATCCGCTGTGGCAGACCGTGCAATTCGCGCTGATCCTGACGGTTGCCGCCATTCCGGTGGCTTTGCCCACGGTGCTGTCGGTGACGATGGCGGTGGGCGCCGAGCGGCTGGCGCGGATGAAGGCCATCGTCTCGCGGCTGGTTTCCATCGAGGAAATGGCGGGCGTCGATGTGCTGTGTTCCGACAAGACCGGCACGCTGACCCTGAACCAGCTGACGGTCGAAACCCCGCGCCCGGCGGCGGGCGCGACCCGGGACGATCTGCTGCTGGCCGCGGTTCTGGCCTGCAATGCCAACGCGCCCGACGCCATCGACCAGGCGGTGCTGGCCGCCGCCGACGGGATCGAGGCGCGGCGCGACTACAAGCTTTCGACCTTCACGCCCTTCGATCCGGTCTCGAAACGGACGCTGGCCGAGGCCCGGCGCGGCGACGAGACCTGGCGCTTTGCCAAGGGCGCGCCGCAGGTGATCCTCGATCTTGCGGGGCTCGAAGGGGCGGCGCGGACCGCGCTCGAGGCCGAGGTCGATGCCCTGGCGGCCCAGGGGTTCCGCGCCATCGGTGCGGCCCGGGCCGAGGGCGAGGGTGCCTGGCAGTTTCTCGGGCTGATCCCGATCTTCGATCCGCCCCGGCCCGATGCGGCCGAGACCATCGCGAAGGCCGGCGAGATGGGCGTCACCGTCAAGATGATCACCGGCGATCACGAGGCCATCGCCCGTCAGATCGCGGGGCAGCTCGGGCTCGGGCAGGCGATGTACCCGGCGGGCCAGCTCCTGGAGGGCGATCCCGCCGAGGTCGAGGCGCGGGTGCGCGCGGCCGACGGCTTTGCGCGCGTTCTGCCCGAACACAAGTTCCGCATCGTCGAGGTGCTGCAGCAGGGCGGCAGCATCGTCGCGATGACCGGCGACGGGGTGAATGACGCCCCCGCCCTGAAGCGTGCCGATGCCGGGATCGCGGTCAGCGGGGCGACCGATGCCGCGCGCGCCGCGGCCGATCTGGTGCTGACCGGAACGGGCCTGTCGATCATCACCGAGGCCATCGCCGAGGCCCGCCGTATCTTCGAACGCATGACCAGCTACGCCACCTTCCGCATTGCCGAGACGATCCGGGTGCTGCTGTTCATGGCGCTGGCGATCCTGGCCTATGACGTCTATCCGGTCACCGCGATCATGATCGTGCTGCTGGCCGTGCTGAACGATTTCCCGATCATGATGATCGCCTTCGACAATGTCGCGGTGTCGCCCAAACCCGTCCGCTGGGACATGCGCCGCGTCATCACCATCGCCTCGACGCTGGGGGTTATGGGCGTGGCCGAGACCTTCCTGCTGTTCTGGTATGTCGACAGTGTGCTGCATCTGCCGCGCGAGACGATCCAGACGCTGATCTTCCTGAAGCTTCTCGTCTCGGGCCACATGACGCTTTACGTCACCCGCAACCAGAACTGGTTCTGGACCCGGCCCTGGCCCGACTGGAAGCTCTTCGCGACCACCGAGGCGACCCAGGTCATCGGCACGCTGATCGCGGTCTATGGCGTGCTCGTCACCCCCATCGGCTGGACCGCGGCGCTTCTGGTCTGGGCCTATTGCCTGGCCTGGCTGCCCGTCGAGGGCGCCATCGCCATGGCCGTGCGGCGGCTCTATGCCGCGCGCCGGTCGGCGGCGGCCTGACGGAGGGGGCGTCCTCAGTCTGCGTCGGCGAGGATGCCCGAGCCGATCAGCCCGTCGATCTCGGCCTCCGACAGGCCCCAGTCGCACAGCGCGTCCGGGCTGGGGCGACTGGCATCTGCGGGGCCGAGCGCGATCCGCCCCGGAGTTCGGCAGAAACGCGGCGCGGGGGCGGGCTGCACCACGGCATCGATGGTCTCGAAGAGGCCCCGCGCCCGGGCCTGGGCCGATCCCGGCGCCTCGGCAAGGTCGAGAACCGGCGTCACGCAGCCGTCGCTGCCGTCGAAAAGCGCCGCCCAGTGATCGCGCGGCTGGCTGGCGAAGATCGCCTCGAGTTTGCTTGTGCAATAGGCCTCGTCCTCGGCCCGGCCGGACAGAAAGCGCGGCTCTTCGGTCAGCCCCAGCCGGTCCAGCAGGACCTTGCGAAAGGCGGGCTCGATCGCCGCCACCACCACCGCCTTGCCATCGGCGCAGATGTAGGTCCGATAGCAATGCCGCCCGCCATCCAGCATGTTGCCGCCCGGGGGCGCCTCATGCAGGCCAAGCGCGGCCATCCCCGACACCATTGCGTAAAGGCTGGCCGACCCGTCAAGGATGCTGGCATCGACCACCTGTCCCTCGCCGCAGCGCCAGGCATTCATCACGGCCGCCAGACAGCCCACCACGGCAAAAAGCGCGCCGCCGCCCATGTCGCCCATCAGGGGCGGCATGCCCTTCGGCACCCGCCCGTCCTGGCCGAAAAGTGACAGCGCGCCCGAAAGCCCGGTGAAGTTCATGTCATGTCCGGCCATCCCGGCCATCGGCCCGTCCTGCCCCCAGCCGGTCATCCGCACATAGGCGAGCGCAGGATTGGCCGCGAGGCAGGGCTCGGGGCCAAGGCCCAGCCGTTCCATCGCGCCGGGCCGGAAGCCCTCGATCAGCGCGTCGGCCTCGGCGATCAGGCGCAGCACCAGCGCCCGCCCGGCCTCGGCCTTGAGATCGACCCGGACATGGGGGCGCGAGCGATAGGTCACCGCGGCGCGCCCGGCCGCGGCCGGGTCGAGCGCCGGATCGGGCGCGGGATAGCCGCCGGGCCGGTCGATGCGGATCACCTGCGCGCCCAGATCGGCCAGGATCATGGCGGCATAGGGGGCGGGGCCAAGCCCCGTCATCTCGACGACGCGCAGCCCGGTCAGCGGCCCCGCGCGCTCGGTCGTGGCGGCGGGCTCGGGGCAGGGGCGATAGGGCATCGGGGCGTCTCCGGGCGATTGGCGTCGCCCATCGGCTTAGCGCAGATCGGCCACCCGGGACAGGTGTGCGGTTCGGGCGTGCAGGCGCGAGGTCCGAGGGATCGGCCGGTCCGGGTCCGACAGGGCAGGCCGCGACCGGCAGAGACGACGCCCGGCAGCTGAACAGGAACCGATCGCGGCAGGCCCCTGCCCATCAGCATACCGCAGAATCGGCCTGCCGGATAGGGACGGTCCATCGGGACTTGCCAAAGCCCGCCGGACTTGGTCTGACCACGGGGGGGGAACCATCTGGACAGGAGACCGCCGTGACCGGGAAACGCGCGCGCGAGGGCTATGTATCGAAGGCCGGGCTTGAGGTCGCGGCCGAGCTGGCCGCCTTCATCGAAGAGGCGGCCCTGCCGGGCACCGGGGTTGCGCCCGACCGGTTCTGGGAGGGGCTGGCCGGGCTTGTGCACGACCTGACGCCCAGAAACCGGGCGCTGCTGGAGACGCGCGACAGGTTGCAGGTGCAGATCGACGCCTGGCATCAGGCCCGGCGCGGTGCGCCGCACGATCACGAGGCCTACAAGGCCTTTCTGGAAGAGATCGGCTATCTGCTGCCCGAGGGCGCGGAGTTCGAGATCGGGACCGAGGGGCTCGACCCCGAGATCGCCTCGGTGCCGGGGCCGCAGCTGGTGGTGCCGATCACCAATGCGCGTTATGCGCTGAACGCGGCCAATGCGCGCTGGGGCAGCCTTTACGACGCGCTTTACGGGACCGACGCGATGGGCGGTCCGATCCCCGCCGGGGGCTATGACCGAGGCCGCGGCGCGCGCGTCGTGGCCCGGGCGCGGGTCTTTCTGGACGAGGCGTTTCCGGTCTCGGGCACCAGCCATGCCGATGCCCGGCGCTATCATGTCCAGGGCGGCGCGCTGCTGATCGACGATCATCCGCTGGAAGATCCGTCGAAATTCGTGGGCTATCGCGGCCATCCGCGGGCGCCGGACGCGGTTCTGCTGAAGAACAACAACCTGCATGTTCAGCTGGTCTTCGACCGCACCCATCCGGTCGGTGCCCGCGATCAGGCGGGGCTTGCGGACATGCGGCTGGAAAGTGCCGTTTCGGCGATCATGGATTGCGAGGATTCGGTCGCCTGCGTCGATGCCGCCGACAAGACCGTCGCCTATCGCAACTGGCTGGGGCTGATGCGGGGCGATCTGTCGACCGATTTCGTCAAGGGCGGCGAGCGGCTGACCCGGGCGCTGTCGCCCGATCTGGATTTCATCGCGCCCGACGGCAGCCCGCTTGCGGTCAAGGGCCGGGCGCTGATGCTGGTGCGCAATGTCGGCCATCTGATGACCAATCCCGCGATCCGCGACGGCGCGGGCCAGGAGATCTTCGAGGGGCTGATGGACGCGGCCGTCACCACGCTGATCGCGATGCATGACCTGAAAAAGACCGACGGCGCGCGGAACTCGGTCGCGGGCTCGATCTACGTGGTCAAGCCCAAGATGCACGGCCCCGACGAGGTCGCCTTCGCCGACGAGACCTTCACCCGCGTCGAAGAGATGCTGGGCCTGCCGCGCTATACCGTGAAGCTCGGCATCATGGACGAGGAGCGCCGCACCTCGGTCAATCTCAAGGCGTGCATCCGCGCGGCGAAGCACCGGGTGGCCTTCATCAATACGGGCTTCCTCGACCGCACCGGGGACGAGATCCATACCTCGATGGAGGCCGGACCCTTCAGCCGCAAGGACTTCATCAAGCGCAAGTCCTGGATCACCGCCTATGAGAACCTCAATGTCGATATCGGGCTCGAATGCGGCCTGTCGGGCAAGGCCCAGATCGGCAAGGGCATGTGGGCGATGCCCGACCGGATGGCGGCGATGCTGTCCACGAAGATCGAACACCCGAAGGCGGGCGCCACCTGCGCCTGGGTGCCGTCGCCCACCGCCGCGACGCTGCATGCGCTGCATTATCACCAGGTCGATGTCTTCGCGGTGCAGGCGAGCCTGAAGGCGGGCGGGCGGCGGGCCCATGTCGACGGCATCCTCGACATTCCGCTGGCCACCTTCCGCAAATGGCCGCGGCCCCAGGTCGTCCGCGAGGTCGAGAACAACGCCCAAGGCATCCTCGGCTATGTGGTGCGCTGGATCGACCAGGGCGTGGGCTGTTCCAAGGTGCCCGACATCAACGATATCGGCCTGATGGAAGACCGCGCCACCTGCCGGATTTCGGCCCAGCATATCGCCAACTGGCTGCACCACGGGGTCGTGACCGAGGCCGAGGTGGCCGACGTGATGCGCCGCATGGCCGAGGTGGTCGACCGCCAGAACGCGGGCGACCCGGCCTACCGGCCGATGGCGCCCGATTTCGACGGCGTGGCGTTCCGGGCGGCCTGCGATCTGGTCTTCAAGGGCCGCATCCAGCCCTCGGGCTATACCGAGCCGGTGCTGCATGCCCGGCGGCTGGAACGGAAGGCCGAGATCGCGGGGGCATAGGCCCGGGGTTCAGGCGGCGTAGCGGGTCGCGCCGGCACGGATCTGTTCGCTGAGCTCGATCAGCGCCTCCAGCCGCGCGCGGATGTCGGCATGGAAGGTCTCGAGCTGGTCGATGGTGGCGGCAAGACCCTCGCCGCCAGCCGCGAGGCGCCCGCATTCGACCCGGCCCATGACCCGGATCGAGTCGAGCCCAAGCACCACGCGGCGCAGGTCGCGGCTGGTCTGGGACATGGTCGCCGCGGCGGCCAGCGCCTCGTGCAGATCGGCCCGCGCCTTGGCGGTGCAGCGCGCCTGAATCGCGCCCAGCAGTGCCAGTTCCTCGTCCCGGTCGGCCGGGCCGAGCGGCTCCTGTTCGCCGCGGAACTGGCGCAGCAGGTCGCTTTGGACCTCGGCCGCGGCCAGCATGAAGACGGCATCGCCCACGACCCGGGCCAGGCGGTCGCAAAGATTGCCGTCCTGACCGGCAAAGCTGCGAAGCTGTTCGATGATCTCGGCCGACGCGACCTTGTAATTGTCTGAAATCGCGGTGATCGGTCCCCCGACCGGTTCCAGCCGGGCGGCGAAGATCCGCATGTTGGTGGGGATGGATTGCAGCGCCTCGAAGGTCTGGATCAGCGCGCCCTGTTCCCGGGTCGCGGCGGTCAGGCTGGCAATCACCTTGTCGAGCGCCGCCAGGCGGGTGCCGCCATCGCTGCCGACAGAGGCGCGCTGGGCAAGCTCCTGCCCCAGCGCCTGGGCCATGAATTCCTCGTAGCTCGGGAAACCCAGCGCATTCAGCCGCTCGAGCAGCAGCGCGGCGCTGTCTTCGGGGCTGAGCTTGTCGGCCAGTTCGCGGGCGCGCAGCGCGCGGTACTCGGCCTGGACGGCCGGGAACAGCGGCCCTGACGGCTTGATCCGAACGGAAAGATACCCGTCGTCCATCGGCATGACCACGGCGAAGACCCAGTAATAGCGTCCGTCCTTCGCCAGGTTCTTGACATAGGCGCCGATCGGCCGCCCCGACTGGATCGTCTGCCACAAGAGCCAGAAGACCGCGCGCGGCATGTCCGGGTGGCGGATGATGCGATGCGGTGCACCGATCAGTCCCGGCCAGTCATGGCCGGAGATCCTCTTGAACACCGCGTTACCTGCGCGAATGACCCCCCGCGAATCGGTGCGGGAGTAGAAGATCTCCTGTAGTGCGAACGGCACTTCGCCCGTCTCGGGCTGGTCGCCCTGACCGACGCCGGGATGCGCCATGACGCCTCCGTAAACTCATACAAACACGGGACTTTCTTGTCGTGAGCTCAGGGCTATCAGTCGAATCTTAATGAAAACTTTCCGGGCTTTTCGTGACGTTGGGTCACTTGAGGGGGCAGGGGGGCGTGCTGCGGGACGAAGCGGGAACATCGCGTTCCGACCCGTCCGGGCGGACCAATGCCGCCTGCACGCGCGCGACTCGGCAGGGCCGCGCTGGCCCGGCGAACGCGGCGTCGCCGGGCGGACCTATTGGCAGCAGAGGGGCTGTTACGCCGCGCCCTGAGCGGTCACGCGGTCGACGACCGCTTGCAGGCGGGCGAGCGTGACATCGGTATCGGCGAGCTTGTCGAGCCCGAAGAGCCCGATCCGGAAGGTGCGGAAGTCGGACCCCTCGCCGACCTGCAGCGGCGTGCCCGAGGCGATCTGCATGCCCTCGGCGCGGAACCGGGCACCCGACTGAATTTCGGGATCGTCGGTATAGCAGACCACGACGCCCGGCGCGGCAAAGCCCGGCGCCGCGACCGAGGCGAAGCCGCGCGCGGCCAGCATCTCGCGGACCTTGCGGCCCAGCTCGGCCTGCGCCGCCTTGGCGGCCGCAAAGCCCATCTCGCGGGTCTCGGCCATGGCGTCGCGCAGCCCCAGCAGCGCGTCGGTCGGCATGGTGGTGTGATAGGCATGCCCGCCGTCTTCATAGGCCTTCATGATCGCCCGCCATTTCTTCAGGTCCATGGCGAAGGAGTTGGACGCCGTGTCGGCCAGCCGGTCGGCGGCGCGGGCCGACAGCATGACCATCCCGGCCGAGGGCGAGGCCGACCAGCCCTTCTGCGGGGCCGAGATCAGCACGTCGACGCCGGTTGCCTGCATGTCGACCCAGATGCAGCCCGAGGCGATGCAGTCCAGAACCATCAGCGCGCCGACCTCATGGGCGGCCGCGGCCATGGCGGCGATGTAGTCGTCGGGCAGGATGATCCCGGCCGAGGTCTCGACATGGGGGGCGAAGACCACATCGGGGCGGGTCTCGCGGATCTTCGCGGTCACGTCCTCGATGGGCGCGGGCGCGAAGGGGGCCTTCGGGGCATTGCCCGCGGGGCGGGCCATCAGCACCGCGGTTTCCCCGGCAAAGCCGCCCGCCTCGAAGATCTGGGTCCAGCGGTAGGAGAACCAGCCGTTCCGGACGATCAGAGCGCGGCGTCCGGTGGCGAACTGGCGGGCGACGGCCTCCATCGCGAAGGTGCCGCCGCCGGGCACCAGCGCCACCTCGGCCGCGCCATAGACCTCGCGCAGCATCTCCGAGATGTCGCGCATGGCGGTCTGGAACCTGGCTGACATGTGGTTCAGCGAGCGGTCGGTGAAAACGACGGAAAACTCGCTCAGGCCGTCGGGATCGACATCGGGACGCAAGCCGGGCATCGGGCAGGACTCCTATGCAATTTTGCCACAGCACTAGGCTGTTGGGCGACGGGATGCCAGCGAAAACCGGGTCTCGGCTCAGCCCGCCAGCGCCAGCGCGGCCCCGCCTGCCGCCCCCAGCAGGACGACCGCCCAGGACGGCGCGCGCCAGAGGGTCAGGGCCAGAAATCCGGCCAGCCCGAGCGCGAAATGGTGCAGATCGGTGATCCCGCCGGTGAAAAGCGGATCGTAAAGGGCCGCGCCCAGCACACCGACGACGGCCGCGTTCGCCCCCTGCATGGCCGATTGCGCCCGGGCCCGGCGGCGGAGGGCGTCCCAGAAGGGCAGGACGCCGATCAGGATCAGGAAGCCCGGCAGGAACAGCGCGGCAAGTGCCAGCGTTGCGCCGACAAGACCGTTCGGGGCGGGACCGAGGACCGCGCCGAGATAGGCCGCGAAGGTGAAAAGCGGCCCCGGCACCGCCTGTGCCGCGCCATAACCCGCCAGAAAGGCGTCATGGCCGACCCAGCCCGGGGCGACGGTGCCGGCCTCCAGCAGCGGCAGGACCACATGGCCGCCGCCGAACACCAGCGCCCCGGCCCGGTAGAAGCTGTCGGCGACCGCCAGAGGCTGGGCGAGGCCCGCCAGCAGCGGCAAGCCGCAAAGAAGACCGGCAAAAAGCGCAAGAGCTGTCGCCCCCTGGCGTGGGGTGACCCGGCCGGAAACCGGGATGCCCGTGCCGGGGGCGCCCCGGCCAAGTCCAAGCCCCGCCAGCGCGCCAAGGGCGATAGCCGCGACCATGCCGCCCGCGCCGGGCAGGGCCGCCAGAACCGCGACGGCGCCCAGTGCGATGGCCGCGCGGGGCCGGTCGGGGCACAGGGTCCGGCTCATGCCCCAGACCGCCTGCGCGACAATGGCGACCGCCACCGTCTTCAGTCCGTCAAGCGCGCCCTGACCAAGCGGGCCGCTGACATGCGCCGCGGTCATCGCGAAGCCGAAGAGGATCAGCGCCGAGGGCAGGGTGAACCCCGCGAAGGCTGCCAGCGCCCCGGCCCAACCCGCGCGCCTCAGGCCGAGCGCGAAGCCGACCTGGCTTGAGGCGGGGCCGGGCAGGAACTGGCACAGCGCCACCAGATCGGCATAGGCCGCATCGCCCAGCCAGCCGCGCCGCGCCACGAATTCCTCGCGGAAATAACCCAGATGCGCGATGGGGCCGCCGAAAGAGGTCAGCCCCAGCCGCAGGAAGACCGCGAAGACCTCGGCGGCGCTGCCCCGGCCCGGTGGTGTCGTCTTGGTCATGGCCACCGGTCCTCCGCACCTTGCGATGCGGCCGTCCTGACGCCGGACTGTGACGCTGGCGTGACGGCGGGGGTCAGCTCAGCCCCGTTTCGATGGCCAGCCGGATCAGTTCGGTGGTGTTGCGCAGGCCGAGCTTGCGCTTGAGCTGCGAGCTGGTGTTCGCCGCGGTCTTGTAGCTGATGCAGAGCGCATCGGCGATCGACTGCAGATCCTCGCCCCGGCCGAGCAGCCGCAGCACCTGATGCTCGCGTTCGGTCAGCGCGCTCAGCGGATCGGACTTGCCGCCGATCTTCATCGAGGCGACCGAGACAGCCAGCCTGTGCGGCAGGAAGATCTCGCCCCGTTCAAGCGTGCGCACCGCCTCGAGGAAATCCTCGGGTGCCGAGTTCTTCGACAGATAGCCGCGCGCTCCGGCCTCCAGCGCCTTGACCGCGAAGACCGCCTGTTCGTTCATCGTGAAAACCAGAATGCTGGCGCCCGGCGCGCGGGACAGCAGCGGCCCGATCATGTTCAGCCCGCCGGGGCCGGGCATGCCGAGGTCAAGCACGATCAGACCGGGCCGACAGGTTTCGGCCAGCCGGCAGGCGATGCGGTCGTTCAGCGCCTCGAGGATCTCGTCATAGCCCAGATCGCGCAACAACTGGCCGCAGCCGATATGGGTCACGGGGTGATCGTCGACGATCAGCGCGGATCGCGTCATCGGGCAGGCTCGGGTTCGACGCGCGCGGCCGAGCGTCGGGTTGTCAGCGGCAGGATCGCCGAAAGCCGGGTCCCCCCGGCCTGGCGGCGCCCCAGGTCCAGCGTTCCGCCCAGCGCCCGCACCCGGTCGCGCATCGCGGTCAGGCCACGGCCCTCGGCCGCGCGCTCGGGCAGGCCGATGCCGTCGTCCTCGACGGTCAGGTACAGCACCTCGATCCGGCCGGGCATTTCGTGCGGTTGCAGCTCGACCCGGACCCGGCGCGGGCGGCCATGGCGCAGCGCGTTGGTCACGCCCTCCTGCACGAAGCGATAGGCGGTCAGGTCGACGATTTCCTCGGTCTCGGGCAGGCGGTCGGGCAGGGCGATGTCCCATTTGATCCCGGTATGGGTGCTCTGGAACCCGTCGATCATGTCGCCCAGCGCCTCGACCAGCGGCAACTGGCCCACCGTCATCGGCCGGAGCGTGGTCAGCAGCCGGGTATTCGCGGTCTGGATCTGGTCGACGATGGCCGTCACGGTCCGGGCGTCGCGCAGCAGCGTGTCGTCGCCGCTTTTCAGGGCTGCGCGGGCAATGGCGCCCGCCTTGACCTTGAGACCGAAAAGGCAGGGACCGAATTCGTCATGCAGTTCCATCGCGATGGCGCGGCGCTCGGCGTCGCTCAGCGCGACGATCTTGCGGGCCAGCGCGGCGCGGTCGGCCTCGCTGGTCTCGAGGCTGCAGGCCAGGGCGTTGAAGCCGCCCACCAGCGGCTGGAAATCGGGACCGGGCACCCCCGAGATCCGGGTCGTCAGCGCGCCGCCCCTCAGCGCGCCAAGGCCCCGGTTCAGCGTGTCGAGGGGGCCGAGCGCCCGGCGGATCAGCACCACCAGCGCGACGACCGTCACCCCGAAGCCGATCCCCAGCGCCCAGAGCAGTGCGGCGGCGTCTTCCCAGACCTCGTCGATTTCGTCCTTCGGCGCGGTGGTGATCGAGACGAAGCCGTAATCGGCTCCGTCGGCCAGAACTGGCAGCCGGGTCTCGCGCCCCGCCGGTGTCACCAGATTGCTGAACCAGCGGGGGGCCGCGCGCGCGGCAGGGTCGGCGCCGCGCCGGTCGCGGACCCCGGCCCGGGTGACCGGAAGCGCGCCGGTCCGGGCGTCAAAGATGGCTATCCGCACATGGCGTGGCTCGACCAGCGTTTCGGACAGTCCGGCCAGAACCTGATCCGGCGGCAGGCTGCGCAGGGCCGCCCCCACGGCCGCGATCACCTGCGCCCGCGCCCCGGATTCCGCGGCCGACATTTCCAGATCGACCGACCGGCGCGCGTTGTGAAGCAGAACGGTTGCCGCCAGCCCAAGCGCTGCCAGCTGCATCAGACCCACACAGAGCACGACCTGCCAGCGCAGGTGCAGCCGATCGACCATCCGCATACCTCTCCGTTCGCCCCAGAATAACCGGTCGATTCGCATCGGTCGATTGCCCAAAGGTCGAACGGGACGGCCGGGGCGGGAACGACCGGTGGCGGCATTGCCGAATCTTCCCGGCCAGAAAGGGGAGGAACGGCGGCGTCCGGCCATGCTAGCCAGACAGAGGAGGAGATGAGGGGGGAACGGATGGCGGTTGCACCAGGAGGTTGGTCTTGCCTCTTTGACCTGTGCCTGCGGTGGCGGGGCGTCCTTTGCGCCCTGCTGACCGCAGCGGCGACACTCCCTGCCGCCGCGCAGGAGGTGCGCACCGCCGTTCTGAGGATCGAGTACCCCTCTCTCCTCCCGCTGTCCCGCATCGACCTGCCGGTGCCCGATCTGGGGCTCGCGGGCGCGCAGCTGGCGACCCAGGACAACACCACGACCGGCGGATTTCTGGGGCAAAGCTACGACACGGTGGCACTGAGTGTGCCGCCCGAGGACGCCCAGGAGGCGTTTCGCGGGGGGCTCGATCGCGGCATCCGGCTTTTCGTGGTGATGGCACGCACGCCCGAACTGCTGGCGCTGGCCGATGCGGCGCCGCCTGATGCGCTGCTTTTCAACGCGACGGACGGCGACCGGGCGCTTCGCAGCGAGGAGTGCCGGGCCAACCTCTTGCATGTGGCCCCCAGCGACGCGATGCGGGCCGATGCGCTGACCCAGTTCCTGGTCTGGAAGAAGTGGACCGACTGGGCGCTGATCGAGGGCTCGAACCCGGCCGACCGGGCGCTGGCCGAGGCCTATCGCGCCTCTGCCGCCAAGTTCGGGGCCGAAATCGTCGCGGAAAGGGTCTTCGAGGATACCGGCGGCTCGCGGGTGTCGGATTCGGGCCATGTGCTGGTGCAGCGGCAATTGCCGGTCTTTACCCAGGACCTGCCTGCCCATGACGTCGTGCTGGCCGCCGACGCGACCGATTACTTCGCGGGCTACCTGCCTTATAACCTGTGGTCGCCCGCGCCGGTCGCGGGATCGGCGGGGCTGCGCCCCCTGACCTGGGCGCCGACGCATGAGTCCTGGGGCGCGACCCAGATGCAGAGCCGGTTCGAAAAGCTCGCGGGCCGACCGATGCGCGAGGAAGACTACCAGACCTGGCTGGCGCTTCGGGTGATCGGCGAGGCCGTGACCCGCACCGGCTCGGCCGATCCGGGCAAGATCCGGGCCTATGCGCTGGGCGACGATTTCGCGCTGGCGGCCTTCAAGGGCCAGCCGGTGAGCTTCCGCCCCTGGAACGGCCAGCTGCGCCAGCCGATCCTGCTGGCGACGGGGCGGATGACGGTCAGCGTCTCGCCGCAGGAAGGCTTCCTGCATCAGGTGACGTCGCTCGACACGCTGGGGCTCGACCGGCCCGAATCCGCCTGCACCGCCTTCGATCAATGAGGATGCCGATGTTTCGCGCCGCTCTTCTGGCCGCCGGTTCCGTCGCGGCCGCCCTGCCTGCCGCCGCGGGCAATGTCTTCGTGACCAACGAGAAGGGCAACACCGTCAGCGTTCTCGACAGCGCGACCTGGAAGGTGATCGCCGAGTTTCCCGCGGGCAACCGGCCGCGCGGCATCACCATCGCCCCCGATGGCAGCGAGCTTTACGTCTGCGCCTCGGATGACGATCTGGTGCGGGTCTTCGATCCCCGGACCTTCGAGGAACGGCACACCCTGCCATCGGGCCCCGATCCCGAACTGTTCGTGCTGCACCCCTCGGGCAACCCGCTTTACATCGCCAACGAGGACGACAACCTGGTGACCGTGGTCGATACCGAGACCCATGCCGTGCTGGCCGAGGTGCCCGTGGGGGTCGAGCCCGAGGGGATGGCGATCAGCCCCGACGCCCGCGTGGTGATCAACACCTCGGAAACCACCAACATGGCGCATTTCATCGACGCCGAAACCTACGAGATCGTCCATAACGTGCTGGTCGACCAGCGCCCGCGCTTTGCCGCCTTCACCGAGGACGGCACCAAGCTTTACGTCAGCGCCGAGATCGGCGGCACGGTCAGCGTGATCGACATGACCGCCGAGCCGCCCGCCATCGTCCGCAAGATCGGCTTCGAGGTGCCGGGCGTGCTGCCCGAATGGTTGCAGCCGGTGGGCATCGCCATCACCTCGGACGCCGCGCGGGTCTTCGTGGCGCTGGGGCCTGCCAACCGGGTCGCGGTGATCGACGGGGCGACCGACGAGGTGGTGGACTATCTTCTGGTGGGCCAGCGCGTCTGGCAGATGGCCTTCACCCCCGACCAGAGCCATCTGATCACCACCAACGGCAATTCCAACGACGTCTCGATCATTGACGTGGCCGCATTGGACGTGATCCGGTCGGTGCAGGTCGGCCAGCAGCCCTGGGGGGTGGCGGTCGCACCGGACTGACAGGGAAGAAGATCAGGACAGGGAGGAACAGACTTGAGACCCATCGCCTTCGCGCTGGCCGTGCTGGCCGCGACGCCGGTCGCGGCCCCCGGCTTCGCCGCGCCGCTTTGCGACCAGTTCGGCTTTGCCGGGCTTCTGGCCAAATGCAACCGCGGCGCGCCGATCGAGCTGACGCTGGCCTCGGGCCAGCCGCTGTATGCGGGCGACGGCCCGGTCGAGCTGCAGTCGGGCGCCTATTACGAATTGCACGTGACCGCCGACGGCTCGGCCGAACTGGCCTTGCAGGGGCCCGATTTCTTTCGCGCGATCTGGATGAACGAGATCGTCATCGCGGATATCGAGGTGCGGCCGATGGCCATCGACAGCCTTGAATTCGACGCCGCCGGAACCGTCCGGCTGTCCTTCGTCGCGATCAAGCCGGGCAGCTACGAGCTGAAGATCCCCGGCAGCAGCGGCGACAGCCAGCGCGTCGTCCTTGCCATCCGTTGACCCTCAGGAGACCCCGATGATCAGACCGCTTGTTCTTGCCGCCTTGCTGGCCCCGGCCGCGCTGACCCCGGCCCTGGCCGACGAGGCCGTCCCGGCCGAGACCGCCGAGCGGATCATGGCAATGCTGACCGACATGCAATGCGAGATGGACCCCGCCGATATCGAGGCCGAGGACAACGGCGGCTTCGAGCTTGACGATGTGTTCTGCGCGGATGGCCAGTACGACATCGACCTGAACGCCGATCTCGAGATCACCGAGCGCCGCAAGGAGTGACGTGACGAGTGCCCGGTGTTCCGGCGCGACGGTGAGGCGCCCGGCCCTCTGGCCGGGCGTTTCCGCGTCTAGCGGAGCCGCGCCAGAAGCGCGGGCGAGGGGGTGCCGCTGACCGGCAGCCCTTGGCGCGCCTGGTAGCTCCGGATCGCCTCCTCGGTCTTCGGGCCGATCACCCCGTCGGTGCCTTCGGTGTCGAACCCGGCGGCGGTCAGGCGCCGTTGCAGATCCTTGCGGTCTTCCAGCGTCATGCCGGTCGCATCGGGCGGGAAGGCTTTCGACAGAGGCGGGCCGCCCGCCAGCCGGTCGGACAGATGGCCGATGCCGATGCCGTAAGTGACCGCGTTGTTGTAGCGCAGGATCACCTCGAAATTGGGAAACAGCGCAAAGGCCGGACCTTGCCGCCCGGCCGGGGCCAGGATCGCGGTGGCGCCCGCGCGGGGCAGCGGTCGGCCATCGGCCCGTGTCACGCCCAGGGCCGACCAGGCGCTGGCCTCCTGCGTCCGCCCGCGTCCGGTCCGGGCCAGGTCGAGCGTTTCGGGCAGGCGCACCTCGTTCCCCCAGGGCTGGCCGTGGCGCCAGCCCGACCGCTGCAGATAGGCGGCGGTCGAGGCCAGCGCGTCGGTCGGGTCCTCCGACCAGATGTCGCGCCGCCCGTCGCCGTCGAAATCGACCGCATAGGCCAGATACGAGGTCGGGATGAACTGCGTGTGACCCATCGCGCCCGCCCAGCTGCCGGTCATCCGGGCGGGGGTGATGTCGCCCCGGTCGAGGATCTTCAGCGCGGCGATCAGCTGCCCCTCGAAGAACCGGCCCCGGCGCCCGTCGAAGGCCAGCGTCGCCAGCGCCGAGACCACGGGAATGTCGCCGCGCCGCGCGCCATAGCGGCTTTCGAGCCCCCAGATCGCGGCCACCACCGGCGCCTCGACGCCATAGCGCGCCTCGATCGCGGCAAGACTTCGGGCATGGCGGGCCAGCATCGCCCGGCCGGTCGCGACCCGCTCGTCCGAGGCGGCGATGGCCAGGTAATCCTCGAGGCTGCGGGTGAATTCGGTCTGGTTGCGGTCCTTCTCGATCACCTCGGGCAGATAGCCCGCGCGACCCAGCGCCCGGTCGAGCGTGGCCGCTGAAATGCCCGCCGCCGCCGCCCGCGGCCGAAAGCTGCGGCGCCAGGCGTCGAAGGCGGGATTGGCGACCGCGCGGGGCGCCGTTCCGGGGCCGGGGCCAACATTGCAGGCCGAAAGGGCCATGGCGGCGAGGCCCAGAAGAAACGGGCGTCTTGCGATGGTCATGGTCCGGGCCTCCCGCGCGGTGCGTTCCTGTTTGCCTCTGGATAGCCGGGCCGCAGGGCCGCGCCTAGGTGTTCGGTCCCGGCATCTCGTGGATCGGGTTGAGGCTGACTCTGTCCGGCTCTGATGTCCGGATCTTGCAGATGTATTCGCAGGGCGTGAGCCCGTCGATGGTCTTGAGGCGGCGCGCGAAGCTGTAAGCTGCCAAGAAGTCCGCGAGGTGCGTCCGCAGCTGGTCGTGGCTGTCGTGATGGTCCCGTTTGACGTTCAGCGGGGAGACGCGCCACCGGTGCCTCGCCTGATCCGCTTCACCCGCCCTGATCGTGCGGTGCATCCGTTCGACCTGTCCGCCGCTCGGGAAAAACAGTCCCCCCGGACTGTTTTCCGATCCTCCGAACTCCAGGGATGGTTGGGGTTGGCCGGGACCGGGCCTGCCGGGCGAGAGCCCGCCGAGTGCCGGTCCGGGAGCGGGCCTCCGGAAAAAACCGGGCCGGCGCGTAGGAAGGGCGCGCGGCCTGCGTATTGGAAGGTATCGACGCAATCGAAGGAGACCCCGATGCGATCCCTGACCCTGGCGGCGGTCTGTGCCGCAGGCCTTGCCGCCCCGGCCCTGGCGCAATCCGATCTGCTGGCCGCTTACGACCGGAACGGCGATGGCGCCCTGTCGCGTACCGAGTTCGAAACGCTGCAGAAAGAGGCTTTTGCCCGGCTTGACGGCAATGGCGATGGCCGGCTCGACGCGGCCGAGCTGTCTGGCGCGGACAAGGGCCGTGGCGACGGCGGCCGGGCGATGAGCCGCGACACCAATGGCGACGGCGTTGTCACCGAGGCCGAGTTCGTGGCCGCCGGTCGCGCCTTCGGCAAGCTCGACCGCAATGGCGACGGCGTGCTGTCCGGCGACGAACTGGCCCGCCTGACCCGGGCGCTGTCGCGCGGCCGCGGTTGATCCCCGACTGACCGGAAAGGAGACATCCCATGCGATCCCTGACCCTTGTTCTTGCCCTGACCCTGCCGCTTGGCGTGGCGCTGCCCGCGCTTGGCCAAAGCGTCACTGTGACGGGCGCCAATGGCGCTACCCTCAGCAAGGACCGCACCTGTCTGCGCGGCAATGGCGCGGCCAATTGCGAAACAACCACAACCGCGACCGGGGCGAACGGACAGACCGGCTCGAAGACCCGGTTCCGGACCTCCGAGCCTGGAAGCTCGACCACCACGGTCGATCGGACCGGGCCGAACGGTCAGACCCGCGGCCAGTCCCGCACCGTGACCGTGTCGCGGTAGGGGTGGCGTTCCGGTGCGGCGCGATCCGCCGCATCGGGGGCCGGTGGCAGCCGGGCATGGACCCGCGGCAGGACGAGGCAGAGGCGCTGATGGCGGCGCTGGCCCGGGGCGAGCGCGGCGCGCTGGCCCGGCTGGTGACGCTGTTCGGACCGGGGCTCCGGCGCTATGCCGCGCAGGCGCTGACGGTCGGAACAGAGGCGGAAGACGTGACCCAGGAGGTGTTCCTGCGGGCCTGGCACCGCGCCGGGCTGTACGATCCGGGCCGGGGCAGCGTCGCGGCCTGGCTGTACCGGATCGCGGTGCGGATCTGCATCGACCGCAACCGGCGCGGCCGGTTCCGGCGGTTCGTCGGGATCGACGCCATCGCCGAACCCGAGGACGAGGCACCGGGCGCCGAGGCCACGGTCGCGGCGCGCCAGCGTCTGGCCCGGGTTCGGGCCGCGATCCGGGCGCTGCCCGCGCGCCAGCGCCACGCCATCCTGCTGCGTGCCGCGGGAGAACTCGGCACCGCAGAAATCGCGCGGACGCTCGGCATCAGCGCCGGGGCGGCCGAACAGCTTCTGGTACGGGCCCGCGCCGCGTTGCGGGCGACAGTCGACAGGGAGGACCACAGATGACCCGCGATCCCGAACGCCCCGAGGCCGAACCGGCCTGCCCGGACCCTGCCCGGTTCGACAGCGATCTGGCCCGGCTTCTGGCCCGGCCGGAGGACGAGGACACCGCCGAGCTGTCGCGCGCGGTGCTGAGCCGGCTGGCCGCGCCCCCGGCCCGGGGGCCGGGCGCGGGCGAGGTGCTGTCCGAGCCGCTGCCCTGGGCGGCGGGCTTCGGCGGGCTGTTGCTGGCGGCGGCAGCTCTGGGATATGCGCTGCTGCCCGGGGCCAGCGGCGAAGAGCTGATCCTCTGGGCGCTGCTCGGCGATCTTTCGGCCGGGATCGGAGGGTTCTGATGGCAAGAGTTCGGGGCATGTCCGCCGGACGGGTCGCGCTGGTCGCGGTACTGGCGCTGTCGCTTCTGGGCAATGCCGTGGCGCTGGGTGGGGCGCTGAAACTGCAGCGGGTCAAGACGGCACTGCTGGGCGAGGCCGCGGCTGCGCAAAGCGTGGTCTTCCCGGCCGAGATCCGCCGCGACCTGCGCCGCGCGCTGGAGGCGCGGCGCGACCGGATCGACCCGGCGCTTGCGGCGGCGGTGGCGGCGCGGGCCGAGGTCGTGGCGCGGGGCGCGGCCGAGCCCTTCGACCGCGCCGCGACCGAAGAGGCGATGCGCGGCTTTCGCCGCGACCTCAATGCGCTGCTCGATCTGACCCAGGAAACGGTGCTCGACGCGCTTGGCGCGCGGGCATCCGGCGCGCCCCTGAACTGAGCGCGGCGCGGCGGTCCCCCCTCCGCCGCGCCGCACGCCAGGGGCGAAGAAGGCGGTGCCGGAGCGCACTTGCCGCGTTCCGGTGCCGCAGCCGTCCCGGGCCGGACGACATATGCCTGTCACATGCAGCGGTTAACGGCGTCGCAACCGGCCGCGGGTTGCGCGGCTGCCTTCCGCGACCTGTCAGGAGATACGACATGAAATCGACGGTTCTTCCTCTCTCGCGCCGCGCCGTTCTGGCGACCGGCGCCGCCGCGCTGGCAGCGCCCCTGATCGCGCGCCGCGCGCTGGCCTCGTCGGGCGAGGTCAATGTCTTTGCCTGGGGCGACTACTTCCAGAACGGCGAGATCCCGGCCGCCTTCACCGACGCCACCGGCATCAAGGTCAACGTCTCGACCTACGGTTCGAACGAAGAAGCCGCCTCGAAGCTGCGCGCCGCGGGCGGCAAGGGCTTCGACATCCTGTTTCCGTCGATCGACACCCGCCCGAACTATGACGAGGGCGGCCTGCTGGCCGAGATCGACGAAAGCCGGCTGAAGGTCGAACGCATCCAGCCCGCGCTGTGGCGGTCCTCGCTGGAACTGGGCGCGGCCCATCGCGGCAAGCGCTATCTGGTGCCCTTCGACTGGGGCACCGAGGGCATCACCTGGGATTCGAGCGCCCTCGACATCGCGCCGGGCGAGCTGTCCTATGGCCATCTCTGGGCCGACGGGCTGGCGGGCAAGGTGGCGATGCGGCAGAAATCGGTGCTGACGAGCCTTGCGATCTATCTCGACGCCATCGGCGAGCTGCCCTCGAACCGCGGCATGGACGTCTACAAGACCGAGGCCGACAATCGCCGCATCTTCGATGCCTGCATCGAGTTCGTGAAGGCGCACAAAAGCAATATCGGCGCCTTCTGGAACAACGCGACCGAGGCAACCTCGGCCTTCACCGATGGCGGCTGCACCATCGGCCAGACCTGGGACACGACCGGCATCAAGCTGCATACCGATACCGACCCGAAATGGCGCTATGGCGCGCCGAAGGAAGGTGCGCTGGCCTGGATGGACACCGCCGCGATCCCGTCGGGCGCCGAGAACGTCGAGCAGGCCTATGAATTCCTCAACTTCCTGCTGACGCCCGAAGTGGGCGGCATGTTCGCGAATGCCACCGGCTACAACTCGGCCGCCATGGGCGCCGCCGAGCATCTGAGCGATGCCAACAAGGAAGCCTTCGCCTATGCCTATCCGGGCGATGCCATCGACAATCTCTGGTGGTGGCCGATGTTCACGCCGTGGTTCTCGGCGGTGCGCGAGGAATATGTCGAAAAGCTGACCAACGCCTGATCCACAGGCCAGGCGCGGGGGGCGATCCTCCCGCGCCCTTTCACGCGGACCGACCCGGCATGACCCCGACCCCCAGCGGCATGGACATCGCGCTTTCGGGCGCTGCGGTGCGTTTCGGCACCTTTCAGGCCGTCCATCCCACCGACCTGACCATCGAGGCGGGCGAGTTCTTCTCGATCCTCGGGCCGTCGGGCTGCGGCAAGACCACGATCCTGCGGCTTCTGTCGGGCTTTCTCGACCCGTCCGAGGGCGAGGCGCGGATCGGCGGACAGCCGATGGCGGGGATCGGGCCGTCCGACCGGCCGACCGCGCTGATCTTTCAGAACCTCGCGCTGTTTCCGCTGATGACGGTCTGGGAAAACGTGGCCTTCGGGCTCGAGATGCGCGGCTGGAAGACGGCCCGTCGCCGCGCCCGGGCCTTCGAACTGCTGGACATGGTCGCGCTGGGCGGGCAGGGCGACAAGCTGCCCTCCGAGCTGTCGGGCGGACAGCGCCAGCGGGTCGCCATCGCCCGGGCGCTGGCGGTCGAACCGGCGGTGCTTCTGCTCGACGAGCCGCTCTCGGCGCTCGATCTCAAGCTGCGCCAGCATATGCGTGCCGAGCTGAAACAGCTGCAGGAGACGACCGGCATCACCTTCGTCTACATCACCCACGATCAGGGCGAGGCGCTGACCATGTCCGACCGGGTCGCGGTGATGAACCGGGGCCGGATCGTGCAGGTGGGCAGCGCCGACGACGTCTACGACCGCCCCGCCACCGCCTTCGTCGCGACCTTCGTCGGCGAGATGAACCGCCTGCCCGGACGGATCGAAAGCGTTGCCGAAGGCCGCGCCCGGATCGCCACCGCAGGCGGCCGCTTTCTTGCGCCCAACCCGGGCGGGCTGGCGCCGGGCGCCGAGGCGGTGCTGTTCCTGCGCCCCGAGCGGCTGCATCTGCTGGCCCCGGGCGAGGCCGCCGCCAATGTGCTGGAGGGCGGTCTGGTGCGCCGCGACATGGAAGGCGCCTTCTCGACCCTGATCGTCGAGACGGGTGCCGGGCGGCTGACGGTGCAGCGGGTCAATTCGGGGTCGGGCGGCCTGCCCGCCGGCCCGCTGCGGCTGGGCTTTGCCGACCGCGCGGGCGTGATCCTGCCCGCAGGCGAGACCGCCGATGACGCGGCTTAGGCGCAGCTTCGGCGCGCCGCTGGCGGCGCTGATCGTGCTTTTGACCGGGATCTGGGTGCTGGGCCTGATCGCCGCGCCGCAGGTCATCATGATCGAGCAGTCGCTGTGGAAGATGGACCGCCCGGCGGGCGCGGCCGAGCTGTCGGTACAGATCGACCGGCTTTACAACCGGCTCGACATGCTGGCGCTCGATCGCGCGGCGGCGCGGACGCTCAGCACACCGTCCGCGACCGACGCGAAGCTCGCGCAGATCGACGCCGAGCGCGCGGCCGTTGCGGCAGAGATCGCCGATCTGGAGACCCGGGAAAGCACCCCGGTCAGGACCTGGACCCTGACGAACTACGCCCAGATGGGCCAGGCGCATCTGCGGATCTTCGCCAAGACGATCCTGGCCGCGCTGGCGGTCACGGCCATCGCCTTCGCGGTCTGCTATCCGATCGCCTTCGCCATCGCCAAGCTGGAACCGCCGCGCCGGGCCGCGCTGATCATGCTGGCCCTCGTCATCCCCTATGCCATCAACGAGTTGCTCAGGGTCTTTGCCTGGCAGATGATCCTGAACTACGGCGGGCCGCTCAACGCGGCGCTGGGGCTGCTGGGGATCGGCCCGGTGCCGTTTCTCGAAAGCGGGTCGGGCGTCTTCGTGGCGATGGTCTATGCCTATATCCTGTTCATGGTCTTCCCGCTTTATAACGTGCTGGAAACGCTGGACATGAACCAGATCGAGGCGGCGCGCGACCTGGGCGCGAAGACCTGGCAGATCCACCGGCGGATCGTGCTGCCCCATGCCCGGCCCGGCATCGCGGTCGGCTGCATCATGACCTTCATGCTGTCTGCCGGGTCCTATTCGGTGCCCTATATCATGACCCGCGGCACCGCGGCGCCCTGGTTCGCGCAGCTTGTCTACAACCGCTTCTTCCAGGCGTCCGACTGGAACGTGGGCGCGGCCTATGCGGTCAGCCTGCTGGCGGTCTGCACCGGCTTCGTCTTCCTGATGATGCGCCTGCTGAAGGTCCGGCTGAGGGACATCGCGAAATGACGCGAACCGGCAGCGGCCTTCTTCTGCGGATCTATATGGGGGTCTTCTTCCTCTACATGTTCCTGCCGCTCGCGATCATGGTGGCGGCGGGCTTCAACGACTATTCGCCGCCCTCGGTCACGGTCTGGAAGGGCTTTACCCTGCACTGGTTCACCGAGCTCTGGCAGGACCGACGGATGTGGTCGGGTCTGGCCAATTCGGTGCTGATCGCCGGCGCGGTGATCGCGCTGGCTTTGCCGATGGGGCTGGCCGGGGCGCTGCTGCTGGGGCGGCTCGGCAGCCGGGCGGCGGGGGTGCTTTACACCGCCATGGTCTCGCCGCTCCTGACGCCCGGCATCATCCTGGGGATCTCGACCGTGATCTTCTGGCGCGGGCTCGACGTCTCGGCCGGGCTGTTCACCGCGATCCTTGCCCAGACCACCTTCATCGCCTCCTATACCATGCTGATGTTCATGGCCCGGCTGCAACGTCAGGACGGGGCGCTGGAAGAGGCGGCGCTCGATCTTGGGGCGACGCCCTTCCAGGCATTCCGCCGGATCACCCTGCCGTTCCTGCGCCCGACGATCCTGACCGCCGCCGTCATCGCCTTCCTGCAGAGCTTCGAGAACTACAACACCACCATGTTCGCCATCGGCGGCGAACATACCCTGGTGACCGAGATCGGCTCGCGCATGCGCTTCGGGCTCTCGCCCGCGATCAATGCGCTGGGGATCCTGTTCATTCTGGCCACCGTCGCCTTCGCGCTGGCCTGGGCGGCGCTGAAGGCGCACGAGCGGCGCGCGGCGGAGCAAGCGACATGACCGACACCTTCACCGCGCCCGGGCGGTTCTTTCGCGGCAACCTGCACACCCATTCCACGCTTTCGGACGGGGTGCTGCCGCCCGCCGAGGTCTGTCGCCGCTATGCCGCGCAAGGCTACGATTTCATTGCGCTGACCGATCATTTCATCGGGCTCTACGGATATCCGGTGGCCGACACCCGTCCGTTCCGGGGCGCAGGCTTCACCACCCTTCTGGGGGCCGAACTGCATTCGGGTGCGATGGCCAATGGCGAGCTCTGGCATATCCTGGCCGTGGGGCTGCCCGCCGATTTCGCGCCGGGCCACGCGCCCGATTTCGCCCCTGCCGAGGGTCAGGAAACCGGCGCCGCCATCGCCGCCCGGGCCGCCGCGGCCGGGGCTTTCGTGGCCATCGCCCACCCGCAATGGTCGGGGCTGACGTTGGCCGATGCACGCGGGATCGAGGCCGCCCATGCGGTCGAGGTCTACAATCACGGCTGCGCCGTCGGCAGCGACCGGGCCGATGGCTTCGGCATCGCCGATCTGCTGCTGACCGAGGGCCGGCGGCTGAGCCTGATCGCGACCGACGACGCGCATTTCACCGAGCCCGACCATTTCGGCGGCTGGGTCATGGTCAAGGCCGAAGAGAACGCGCCCGAGCCGCTTCTGGCCGCGCTGAAGGCCGGGCGGTTCTATGCGACCCAGGGGCCCGAGCTGCGCGGGGTCGCGCTGGATGGCGCGGCGGTCGAGGTGGCATGCTCGGCGGTCTCGACGGTGATCGTCCAGGGCCGGGGCTCGGCTGCGGTGGCCTGCCACGGGGCCGCGATGACCCGGGCGCGGGTGCCGCTTGGGCGGTGCGCCGGTTCGCCCTGGCTGCGGGTGACGGCGATCGACGCGGCGGGGCGGCGGGCCTGGTCGAACCCGATCTGGCGCTGAACCCTTGCCTCCGGCCTTGCTTCGGGCCGGGGTTCCGGTCCATCTCTGCCCTTCGGGACCGGAGACAGTATAGGAGCGGGCATGAAACCTGTGGCCAGCCGCGAGGCGATCGACGGGGTGCAACAGATGCACCGGGCGTTGCATATGGCGCTGGACGCGCTGGAAAACCGCAACGAGCCCGACCGCGCCGCCGAGATCCTGCGCCAGATCGACATGGCCATGGTCGACTGGATCGAGGCCGCGCGCTTCATGCGCTGAGCTGACGCCCGCTTGACCGGCCTTCGCTTCTACACCTAGACTTCTGTCCCGATTGGCGGAACGGATTGCCGGCATGCGACTTCTCCACACCGCCGACCTGCATCTTGGACGCCAGTTCAACGGCATTTCGCTGGAGCCCGACCATGACGCCGTGCTGGACCAGATCGCGGCGGCGGTGGCGGCCCATGAGGTAGACGCGCTGGTGATCGCGGGCGATGTCTTCGACCGCGCGGCCCCGTCCGCCAGCGCGGTGCGCCAGTTCAACGCCTTCCTGGCCCGGATCCGGGCCGAAACCGGCGCGGCGGTGGTGATGATCGCGGGAAATCACGATTCCGGCGACCGGATCGAGGCGATGTCAGTGATGACCGACACCGCGCGCGCGCTGATCCGGGGCACGGTCGCGGCCGAGGAACCGCCGCTGATCCTCGAGGATGCGCATGGCGCTGTGGCGATCTCGGCGCTGCCCTTCGCCTGGGAATATGCCGCGCGCGAGGTTTTCGGCGACGAAAGCCTCGCCTCGCCCGAGGATGTGATGCGCGCCCAGATCGCCGCCGCCCGGGCTGCGCTGCCGGAAGGCGCGCGCTGGGTCATCGTCGCGCATGGCACCGTCGCCGGGGCTGCGGTCAGCGATGCGGAACGGCCGCTGGCACGGATCGGCGGTGTCGAGACGGTCGGGGCCGAGCTTTTCGATGGCGCCCAGTACGTGGCGCTGGGCCATCTTCACCGCCCGCAATCGGCGGGCCGCGCCGGGATCCGCTATGCCGGGGCGCCGCTGGCCTTCGGGTTCGACGAGGCGGGCGAAGAGAAATCCATGAGCCTGGTCGAGATCGGCGGCGCCGGAGAGGTCCGGATTGCGCCAATCCCGTTCCGGCCGATCCGGGGCGTCCGGGTGATCGAGGGGCGCCATGCCGATCTTTTGCACCTGCCGCCCACGGAGGATTTCCTGCGCGTCGTCCTGACCGACGAGGCGCCGGTGATCGACGCGATGCGGCGGCTGCGCGCGGTCTTTCCCAATGCCTGCGATCTGGCCTATGCCCGCGAGATGCAGGCGCCCGAGGTCAAGGCGCTGGGCGGGGCGCCCGCGGCGCTTGACGATCCGCTGGCGGTGATCGGCGATTTCCTGACCCAGCTGCGCGGCGAGGGGCCGGACGCGGCCGAACTGGCGGCCATCGTCGCGACGCTCGACGGGCTGCGTGGCCGCGAGGAGGGGGCATGAGGCCGGTTCGCCTGACCCTGCAGGCCTTCGGTCCGTTTCCCGGCCGCGAGGTGGTCGATTTCCGTGCCGCCGTGGCGGCGGGGCTGTTCGGGATCTACGGCCAGACCGGGTCGGGCAAGTCGACGATCTTCAGCGCGATGACCTTCGCGCTGTTCGGCGAGGCCGCGCGGGCCGAACAGGACGCGCCTTCGCTTCGGGCCGACCATGCCGATCCCGACATGCCGACCGAGGTCGAGTTCGTCTTCGATCTGGGCGAGAGGCGCTATGTGCTCTTGCGCCGCCCCGACCAGGCGCGACCCAAGGCCCGGGGCAGCGGCGAAACCCGCGACCCGCACGAGGCCTATCTTTTCGACGCGACGGGGCTCGCGCTCGACCGGATCGGACCCGAGGGGCGCGGCAAGGTGCTGGCCGAAAAGAAGGTGGGCGCGGTCGCGGCGGCGGTGACCGGGCTTCTGGGCTATGGGCCCGGGCAGTTCCGCCAGATCGTGCTGCTGCCCCAGGGCCGGTTCGAGACCTTCCTTGCCGCGCGCACCCGCGAGCGGCTGGAGATCCTGCGCGAGCTCTTCGATGTGTCGCTCTACCGGCGGCTGGCGCAGGCGATGAAGGCCGAGGCCGAGATGCTGGAACGCACCCTTCGCGAGGCGCGCGCGGTCTGCGAGGGACGGCTTGCGGCCGAGGGTTTCGACGGGATGCAGGCGCTCGAGACCGGTCTTGCCGCGGCCGAGGCGCGGCTGGCCGAGGCCCGGACCGCCGAGGCGGCGGCAGCGCGCGAGGCGGTGGCGGCACGTGCGGGGCTGAGCACGGCAGAACAGACCGAGGCGCGGTTTCTGGCGGCGGCGGCGGCAGACCAGGCTCTGGCCGAGATACGCGAGGCCGGGCCCGCGATGGCCGAGCTGGCCGCGCAGGTCCGCCGCGCCGACCGCGCGCGGCTGCTGGTCGATATCGAGGCTCGGGTGGCCGAGGCCGCGCGCGAGACGCAGGCGGCGGCCGCGCGGATGGATGCCGCAGAAGCGCGGCTTGAGGTTGCCGAAGCCGCCGCGAAGCGCGCCGCCGTTCGGGCCGAGGCCGAAGCCGCCCGGGCGCCCGAGACCGAGACGCTCCGCCGCGAGGTGGAAACGCTGGCCCGCCATGCCGAGACGCAGGCCGCTGCGGCCGGTCTGCAGCGCCGGGCGCAGGAGGCGCGCGCACTGGCCGAGGCGGCGCGGGGCGAGCTTGTCGCCGCGCAGGGCGCCCTGACCCAGCGCATGGCGCAACGCGGCAAGGCGGCCGAGGCGGTGCAGGCGGCGCGGCAGACATCGGCCAATCGCGAGCTTCTGACCGCCCGGTTGCAGGCGCTCGAGGCCGAGATGAAAGCCGCGCGTGCGGTCGAGGCGGCGCAGCGCGACGTGGCCGACTCGACCGAGGCCGTGGCCCGGCTGGCGGCGGCGCAGGAGGCGGCGGCGCGCCGGGCCCGGGCCGCGCG
>NZ_QNVX01000052.1:0-2620 GCF_003314725.1 Rhodovulum sp. BSW8 | reverse complement strand
ACCAGTCGAGGATCGAGGCGGAGGCGTCGGCGAGATGCGCGGCGATGGGGTCGCCGAGCGCGGTGCCGTAATCGGCCTGCAGCGCCTCAACGATCTGCTGGTAATGCGCCGTGCCCGACCCGTCGCTCTCGGCACCCAGGATGTCGAGCGTCACCTGGCCCGTCCCGGTCCCCGAGGCCGACAGCGCCAGCGTCACCCGGTCCGTCGCATAGTCGATCGTCACCGTCGCGTTGCGGTTCGCGCCCAGCCCGGTGATGTCGAGATCGCTAAACCGTCCGATGAGCTCGTCCGCCTCCAGCAGCACCGTCTGCGACGCGGTCCCGGCCATGCCGCTCAGGTCGATCGCCAGCGTCGCATCGCCCAGATCCACCCCCGAGACAACATCCGAGGTCTCGAACCGGCCGCTCCGGAACTCGCCGATCGTCCCCAGAGCCCCGTCCTCGGCCACGAACTTCAGCGTCGCGTCGTCGTCGAGCCTCAACAGCGACAGCCCGCCATCGCCGTCGAACCCGACCTGGGCGTCGTCGCCCACCACCGTCAGCGTCCGCCCCGCCTGCAGCAGGAACCCGGCCCCGTCGGTCGCCAGGATCGCCTGGCCGTTCTCGCCGACCGTCAGATCGGCATTGCCCAGGAACACCCCGGTATTGGCAAACCGCCCGCCCATCACCGAGATCGACAGAAGATCGCTGTCGCCATAGCCCTCGGTCCAGAACTGACCCGCGCCGTCCACCGTCACCTGCCCGCCCCAGCTGCTGCCGACCGCAAGCGTGCCCTCGACGTCGAGCCGGCCCTGGGTCACGCTCAGACGCCCGCCATCGCCCAGATCGAGATCCTCGATCGCCGTCGTCGAACTGCCATAGCTCACCCAGTTGCCGCCCAGATCGACGCTGTCCCCGTCCTGGGTCCCGGGCAGGTCGTCGGTCGACCAGTTCAGTCGGTTGTCCCAGCGCATCCCGTCGCCCCGGTCGTCGGGGACGAAGCGCAGCACCGCCTCGTCGGCCCGCAGGTCCGTATCCATCCCGAACCCGGTCCGGAAGAAGGCGATGATCAGGTCGGCATCGACCACGTCGTCCAGCGCCCCGTCGGCCTGCGCCCGCAGATAGTCCGCCAGATCCGCGATCGTCGCCGAGGATTTGCCCAGAAGATCCGCCGCGAAGCTCTGGATCGTGGTCTCGTCGAGGACCGCCCGGTCGAGCCCGTCCACATTGGCCTCGACCTCGCCGGCCTTGTCGGCGTTGTTCGCGCCGGTCCAGTTGTAGATCACGGTGTCGTTGTAATAGAGGCTGCCATTGATCGCGAGCGCGAACTGGCCCTTCTCTTTCTCGGCCTGCTCGGCGGCGTTGTTCGGGTCCGCCAGATGGGCGATGATGTTGTCCACGAGGCTTTCGTCCCAGCCCTGCGCGTTGATCCCCTGCGACAGCGCCCCTTCGGAATGGTCGACCGTCTTGTTGCCTGCAGAGGTCACCACGTTGCCCAGCACCAGGCTGTAGTTCCCGGCCGCATCCGAGCCGCCCTTGGCCGGGTTGATCGCGCCATTGTTGTCGAGAAACACGTTGTCCTCGACCACGCCGCCCATCCGGAACTGCGCCCCGTAGGAGGCTGCCCGCATGATGATGTTGTCGCGCAGCGTCACGTCGCTGTTCGTGACGGTCATGTAGATATTGTGGCTGTACATGCTCGGCGGCTGGCCGTCTTCCGCCGACCGGGCGTAGTCGTAGCCGTCTTCCCAGCCGTTATGGTCGAAGAAGTTGTTCTCGACCAGAACCCCGTCCGACTTGGTCAGGTAGAACCCGCTCACCCGGTTCAGGTTCGGCGCCCAGGTCCCGTCCTCCTCGTTCAGGGATTCGTCCCGCCAGACGTCGTAGACCGACGAGTTGCGCAGCGTGAAGCCCTCGGCATTGCTGATGATCAGGGTGCCCCCGGTGATCGTCACGTCGTTCAGCAGGATGTTCCCGGAATTGGTCAGCGCGACCCCGTCGCTGAAGGTCAGCCCCTCGACGACGATATTTTCCTTCGTCTGGGCGAAACTGCGCAACTCTTGCGTGACCTCCGGCGCCGAGCCCTCGCCATAGGCTCCGATATAGATCGGATGCAGTTCGGATTCGCCCACCACGCCGGGGTCGAGCAGGCCCTTGAAGTCGTCATAGCTGTAGCCCCGTTCCAGAAGCAGCCAGTGCGAGGACGGCTCCGGCCCGGTCAGCGCCCGCCACACCGCAGAGCCCACGTCCTGGTCCACCGCCATGTCCGCGTCGAAGCCGTAGGTCGTCTGGCTCGCCAGCCAGCGGTCGGTCACCTGCTCGACCTTCATCCCTTCCAGCGCCGCGATGTCGGCCCGGCTCAGCCCCGCCTCGCTGCCCGTCACATAGACGGTCTCGTGCACGTCGCCATGCTCGATCACCAGGCTGCCGTCCTCGGCGCTTTCCAGCATGTAGAAATCGCCCGCGCCCCAGCCGCCGCCCTGGCTGCCCTCGACCGCGGTCAGGCTCGCGGTATGGGTCGTCACCGTGCCGTCGGCATGGGTCACCGCATAGTCGAAGCTCAGCGCCCCGGTCTGGGTCTCGCCGGTCAGCACCAGCGCCAGGCTGAGATCGGGGTTCACCGTCACATTGCCGAAGTCCGG
>NZ_QNVX01000051.1:0-21592 GCF_003314725.1 Rhodovulum sp. BSW8 | reverse complement strand
CAGGTCGTCCTTGCCCTTGGACTTCAGCGAGTCTTCCAGATGCGGCGCGTGGTCGAAATAATCCTCGAGCGCGCTTTTGCCCCGCGACGTCACGAAGATGAAATCCGTGATCCCGGCCGCCCGCGCCTCGTCGATCGCGTACTGGATCAGCGGTCGGTCCACCAGCGTCATGATCTCTTTCGGGATCGACTTCGTCGCGGGAAGAAACCGCGTCCCCAATCCCGCAACGGGAAAAACCGCCTTCGTTACTTGCCGGTTCATGATCTCACTCGCTCGTCGCTTTCATTTCATTCTAGCCCATATTTCCCGGGCTGGCTCGGAACATCGACAGAATCTGTTAATAATCCCCGATAATTCGGCCGATTTATCCCTGTGTTGGGAACATTTTGTGACATGCGCAAGGTTCCCCTTCCGCCGACCGAGACTTCGGCGGGGTCCCGCCACCCTGGCTCTTCGCAAGAGCCTCAAGATGCGGGGTGCATCTCAGTCGAGCCCCATCGCGGCCATCATCGCCTCGATCCGCGGAACGTCCGTGGGGTTGTTCAGTTCCCAGAACTGGCGGCCGCGCGCCTCGACCTCGACGCAGAGAACAGGCCGCCCGTGTTCGAGGAATCGCAGCTGTTCGAGCCCTTCGAGCCCTTCCAGCGGGCCCGGCGCAAGGCGGCGATAGGCGTCAAGCGCCGCAGGCCGGTAGGCATAGACGCCCACATGGTGAAAGACCGGCGTCGGGGCGCTGTCGGCATAGGTCTGCCCGGTATAGGGGATGACCTCTTTCGAGAAATAAAGCGCCCGGTTGCCCGCGCCGAAAACCGCGGTGGTGCCGCCCACCCGGCCCGCGCGGCGATCGTCCAGCAACGCGGCCAGTCCCTGACCGTCGCAGCGCAGCACCGGGGTCGCCAGATCGGCGCCGGGATCGGCGCGAAGCCCCGCCACCAGATCCTCGATGAACCAGGCGGGCGTCAGCGGCGCATCGCCCTGCAGGTTGACCGCGATCTCGACCGCGCCGCCCAGCACATCGAGCGCCTCGGCCACGCGCTCGGTGCCGTTGGCGCAGGTCTCCGACGTCATCACCACCTCGGCGCCGAAGGCCTCGGCGGCGGCGCGGATACGGTCGTCATCGGTCGCGACCACCACCCGGTCGACGCCCGAGACCGCCTGCGCCGCCTCCCAGGACCGCCGGATCAGGCTCTTTTCCTGCCCGGACGCGCCCCGGAGCATCGCCAGCGGCTTGCCCGGATAGCGCGAGGACGCGAACCGCGCCGGGATCACGATGACGACGGACATCAGGCGTCTTTCAGATCGACGCCCGGTGCATAGGCGATGAAGAACGGGTTCTCGTAGCCAGGCTTGCCGTAAGACAGCGGGCTGTGATCGTCGAAGCGCACGACCTTGCCGCCTGCGCCCGCCAGCACCGCATGCCCGGCCGCGGTGTCCCATTCCATGGTGCGCCCGAGCCGCGGGTAAAGGTCGGCCTCGCCGGTCGCGACGAGGCAGAATTTCAGCGACGATCCGGCCGAGGTCATGTCCCGGACGGCATATTTCGCGATGTAATCGTCGGTCGCCTGATCGCGGTGCGATTTCGAGGCCACGACCATCAGCGCGCCGTTGTCGGGGGCCGAGACCGACAGCGGCGTGACCGGCCCGACCGCGTCGAGCGCCAGATCGCCGGTTTCCTCGACGGTCGCGCCATCGGCACGGGTGTAGAAAAGCCGCCCCCGCGCCGGGGCATAGACAACGCCCCGCACCGGAACTCCGCCCTCGACCCAGGCGATGTTCACGGTGAAATCGCCCCGGCGCTGGACGAATTCCTTGGTCCCGTCCAGCGGATCGATGATCAGGAAATCGGCAGCACTTTCGGTATGGGTGTCGGCCTGTTCCTCGGTCACGATCAGCGCCTCCGGGAAGGCGCGTCTCAGCTCGGCTGAAATCAGCGCATCGGCGGCCTCGTCGGCCTCGGTTACCGGGCTGGAATCGGCCTTGGCACGGACCTCGAAATCGGGCGCGCCGTAGATCTCCATGATGCGCGCGCCGGCCAGAAGCGCCGTTTTCCGCATCACGGTCTCGAGCTGTTCGTAGTCCAAGCCTGCCTCCTGGTTGCGTCGCGCGGCACGAAACGAATTCGCAAGCTCCTTATGCTTGGCTTGCCCACAAACGGCAAGGACACACGGAAAAGGCGACGTTCCAGACGGCCCGACCGACCGGCACCGCCCAGGGCGGGCTGCGCCTGCTGGCGCTGATCTATCACGCCTCGGTGCGGCATGTGCGCAAGAGCCACCGCAACGCGGGTCCGGGCCTGATCATGAACATCCTGCAAACCGTTCTGCCGGTGGTGTCGTTCTACGCGATGTTCACCCTCGTGGGCCTGCGCGGTGCCGCGATCCGGGGCGATTTCCTGATCTACCTGATGTCGGGCGTGTTCCTGTTCATGACCTTCAACAAGACCATGGCCGCCGTGGCGGGGTCCGAGGGACCGGCCTCGGCGATGATGCAGCACGCGCCGATGAACACGATCATCGCCATCGCCGCGGCCGCGCTCGGCACGCTCTATATCCAGATCCTGTCGATGGTTTTCGTGGGCTTCGTCTATCACGCCGCCTTCACCCCGATCACCGTGGACCGCCCCGTCGGGGCCATGGGCATGCTGCTGGCCTGGTTTTCCGGGCTGTCGGTGGGGATGGTCTTCCTGGCGCTGAAGCCCTGGGCGCCGGGCGTCGTGGGGCTGGCCTCGACCGCCTTCCAACGGATGACCCTGATCGCGTCGGGCAAGATGTTCGCGGCCAATACCATGGACCGGCCGCATGCCGGTCTTCTTCGACCGGAACCGCTGTTTCACTGCATCGACCCGGCGCGCGGCCTTGCTTTCGTCGATTACGACCCGCATTCCACCGCGGTCGGCCATCCGCTGCGGCTGGCCATCGCGCCGACCGTGATCGGGCCGATGGGCGAATGCCACACCCGCAAGCTCGCCCCGGCGGATGGTATGCCCCCCGGCCTCAGTCCACCACCCGAAGCGTCAGGTTGATCCGGCCGCCGCCCTCGATCAGGGTCGAGCTGCCGCCGCGCACCCGGTCGATGCCATGATGGATCAGCCGCGCCGCGCCCCCCATCACCAGCACGTCGCCCGATTTCAGCCAGAGGCTGTCGGTCGGCCCGCCGCGCTCGATCCCGCCGATCCGGAAGCGCGCCTCGTCCCCCAGCGAGACCGAGACGATGGGCCAGCCGAAATCGGCCTCGTCGCGGTCCTGATGCAGGCCCATCTTGGCGCCCTCGCGGTACAGGTTCACCAGACAGCAGTCGGGCGCCCGGTCGACCCCGGTCACCCGGTGCCACAGAGCCAGCACCGGCGCCGGGATCGGCGGCCAGGCCACGCCTGAAGGGTGCTGCGTCTCGTACCGATAGCCGCGCCGGTCGGACACCCAGCCATATTTGCCCGCCGACGTCATCCGCACGCTCATCTTGCGCCCGAACCGGGTTTCGGGCTGCACCGGCGGTGCCGCCGCCATCACCGCCGCGATCTCGGCCACCAGTGCGGCCTGGGCCGAGGGGTCCAGAAGCCCCGGGAAAACCTCGACCCCCCGCACCACCAGCGCGGGCGCGGGGCGGCCCGGTCGTTCTGTCTCAGACATCGTTCACCACACTCACAAATCTGTCATAGGCTGCGCTTGCAGGGTTTGACACCCCTCCTTATATACCCCCGAGAAACGGGCCCGGGTCTGCCGTGGCCCCCTGGGATCGGGGCGCAGAGGCCTCCTGAGGGTCTGCTCCCCACAACATCGCCGAATGAAGAGGTTAAGATATCATGGGTAAAGTCATCGGGATCGACCTCGGGACCACCAACTCCTGCGTCGCCATCATGGATGGGGCGCAACCCCGGGTGATCGAGAATGCCGAAGGCGCGCGGACGACCCCGTCGATCGTGGCCTTCACCGACAGCGAGCGTCTGGTCGGACAACCCGCCAAGCGCCAGGCCGTCACCAACCCCGAAAACACCGTCTTTGCGGTCAAGCGGCTGATCGGCCGCCGGGTGGATGACGCCGAAGTCGAGAAGGACAAGAAGCACGTCCCCTATTCCATCGTCGACGGCGGCAATGGCGACGCCTGGGTCAGCGTCCGTGGCGAGAAATATTCGCCCAGCCAGATCTCGGCCTTCATCCTGCAGAAGATGAAGGAAACCGCCGAAAGCTACCTTGGCGAAGAGGTGACGCAGGCCGTCATCACCGTTCCGGCCTATTTCAACGACGCCCAGCGTCAGGCCACCAAGGATGCGGGCAAGATCGCGGGCCTCGAGGTGCTGCGGATCATCAACGAACCGACCGCGGCCGCGCTGGCCTACGGGCTCGACAAGAAGGAAACCCGCACCATCGCGGTCTATGACCTCGGCGGCGGGACCTTCGACATCACCATTCTGGAAATCGACGACGGCCTCTTCGAGGTGAAATCGACCAACGGGGATACCTTCCTCGGCGGCGAGGACTTCGACATGCGCATCGTCGCCTACCTTGCCGACGAGTTCAAAAAGGAACACGGCGTCGATCTGACCAAGGACAAGATGGCCCTGCAACGGCTCAAGGAAGCCGCCGAAAAGGCCAAGATCGAGCTGTCCTCCTCCAGCCAGACCGAAATCAACCAGCCGTTCATCTCGATGAACCCGCAGGCCGGCACACCGCTGCACCTGGTGATGAAGCTGACCCGCGCCAAGCTGGAAAGCCTTGTCGGCGACCTGATCAAGCGCTCGATCAAGCCCTGCCAGGACGCGCTGAAGGATGCCGGGCTCTCGACCTCGGATATCGACGAGGTGGTGCTGGTCGGCGGCATGACCCGGATGCCCCGCGTCATCGAGGAAGTGACCAAGTTCTTCGGCAAGGAACCGCACAAGGGCGTGAACCCGGATGAAGTGGTCGCCATGGGCGCCGCGATCCAGGCCGGCGTTCTGCAGGGCGACGTGAAGGACGTCGTTCTGCTGGACGTGACGCCGCTGTCCCTGGGCATCGAGACGCTCGGCGGGGTCTTCACCCGGCTGATCGACCGCAACACCACGATCCCGACCAAGAAAAGCCAGATCTTCTCGACCGCCGAGGACAACCAGAACGCCGTGACGATCCGCGTCTTCCAGGGCGAACGCGAGATGGCGGCCGACAACAAGATGCTCGGCCAGTTCAACCTCGAAGACATCCCGCCCGCGCCGCGCGGCATGCCGCAGATCGAGGTGACCTTCGACATCGACGCCAACGGCATCGTGTCGGTTTCGGCCAAGGACAAGGGCACCGGCCGCGAGCAGAAGATCACCATCCAGGCCTCGGGCGGCCTCTCGGATGACGAGATCGACAAGATGGTGCGCGAGGCCGAGGCCAATGCCGAAGCCGACAAGAAACGCCGCGAACTGGTCGAGACCCGGAACCAGGCCGAAAGCCTGATCCACTCGACCGAGAAGTCGATCGAGGAACATGGCGACAAGGTCGATCCCTCGACCGTCGAGGCGATCGAACTGGCGGTCGCGGCGCTGAAGGACGTGCTGGATTCGGAAGATGCCGGCAAGATCAAGGGCGGCATCCAGAACGTGTCCGAAGCCGCGATGAGGCTGGGCGAGGCCATCTACAAGGCCCAGCAGCAGGAGACCTCCGGCCCCGAGGCCGACGACGACCGCGACGAGCCGACCGGTGTGGACGACGAGATCGTCGATGCCGAGTTCGAGGATCTGGACGATCGCAAGCGCTCGTGAGGCGCAACCGGACCCGAAGCGGCCGGTCCGGGCAACCGGGCCGGCCAACGCGTTCCAGGAAGAGGGTTAGGGTTAGCTGATGGCAAAGCGCGATTTCTACGAGGTTCTCGGGATTGCCCGCGGGGCCTCGGCCGAAGAGATCAAGAAGGCCTATCGCAAGAAGGCCAAGGAACTGCACCCCGACCGCAATGCGGACAATCCCAAGGCAGAGGCGCAGTTCAAGGAGGTCAACGAGGCCTACGAGACGCTGAAGGACCCCGACAAGAAGGCGGCCTATGACCGCTTCGGCCATGCCGCCTTCGAACAGGGCGGGGGTCGCGGCCCAGGCGGCATGGGCGGCGGCTTCGGCGGCCAGGGCGATTTCGCCTCGGCCTTCTCGAATGTCTTCGACGACCTGTTCGGCGACTTCATGGGCGGGGCGGGTCCCGGCGGGCGCCAGCGCGCCACGCGCGGGTCCGACCTGCGCTACAATCTGCGGGTCACGCTGGAAGAAGCCTATTCCGGCCTGCAAAAGACCATCAAGGTACCCAGCTCGGTCGCCTGCGAGGTCTGCAATGGCACCGGCGCGGCCGGCGGCGCAGAACCCGCCACCTGTCCGACCTGTTCGGGCATGGGCAAGGTCCGGGCACAGCAGGGCTTTTTCACCGTGGAGCGGACCTGCCCGACCTGCGGCGGCATGGGCCAGATCGTCAAGAACCCCTGCAAGTCCTGCGGCGGCGCGGGCCGGGTCGAGCGCGAACGCGCGCTGTCGGTCAACATCCCTGCGGGCGTCGAGACCGGCACCCGGATCCGGCTTGCGGGCGAGGGCGAAGCGGGGCTCCGCGGCGGTCCGTCCGGCGATCTTTACATTTTCATCGAGGTGACAGATCACCCGCTGTTCGAGCGCGACGGGCTGAACCTCTTTTGCCGGGTGCCGGTCTCGATGACCGCCGCGGCGCTTGGCGGCGAGATCGAGGTGCCGACCATCGACGGCGGCCGGTCGCGGGTGAAGGTGCCCGGCGGCAGCCAGTCCGGCAAGCAGATGCGGCTGCGCGGCAAGGGGATGCCTGCGCTGCGCGGCAATGCCCAGGGCGACATGTTCATCGAGCTGGCGGTCGAGACCCCGGTCAACCTCACCACGCGCCAGAAAGAGCTTCTGCGCGAATTCGAGGAACTGAGCGAGGAAAACAATCCCGAGGGCTCGTCCTTCTTCAAGAAGGTGAAAAGCTTCTGGGACGGGATGAAAAGCTGATGCGGGCCGGGCGGCCCGCGGTCTCCCCGCGGCCTTAACGTTTCGTTCACCTTGTTCCCGCTACCGTTGGGTCATGCCGCGCCCGACGCCCCCGCCATCGCCCGCCGAACCGGTGCTGCCGCTTTTCGCGGAGGCGCCGGTCAGGGCGCTTGCTCCCGGCGAGCGGCTGCCCTCCTATCTGCGCGACCATCGCCGCCGTCTTCGCGACCGGTTCATGGCGGGCGGCGCGGCGGCGATGCCGGATTACGAACTGCTTGAAATGGTTCTGTTCCGTGCCCTGCCCCGGCAGGATGTCAAGCCGCTGGCCCGGCTGCTTCTGGACCGGTTCCGCGACTTCAACGGGGTGCTTTCGGCCCCGGTAACCCGCCTGCAGGAGGTGCGCGGCGTCGGTCCGTCGGTCATCGTCGAGCTCAAGCTGGTCGAGGCGGCCGCCCAGCGGCTGGCCCGGACCCGCGTCATGCACCGCCCCGTGCTGTCAAGCTGGGACGCGCTTCTGGACTATTGCCGCACCGCCATGGCCCATCGCGAGACCGAACAGTTCCGCGTCCTCTTTCTCGACCGCAAGAATGTACTGATCGCCGACGAGGAACAGGCCCGCGGCACCGTCGATCACGTGCCGGTCTATCCGCGCGAGGTGGTCAAGCGGGCGCTGGAACTGAACGCCTCGGCCCTGATCCTCGTCCACAACCACCCCTCGGGCGACCCGACCCCCTCGCAATCCGACATCGCCATGACCGCGCAGATCGAAGCCGCCTGCGCCGCGCTGAGCCTCGTGCTGCATGACCATCTGATCGTAGGCAAGGCCCGCGACCTCAGCTTTCGGGCCGAGGGCTATCTTTAGGGATCTGCACGGTCATCGAATGGCGGAAATGCAGGCGGCCGGCGTGCCGGACCTGGTAGTGGTGCGGCACTGGCCAAGCGCCTTGATACGTTTGGCCAGTGCCGTGACCTCGCGGCTTCGCAGCACCGGACGGACCCGGGACGAATAGGCGGCCTCGACGGGGACCAGCCCGGCACGACAGCCGGAAAGTCCGGGGAAGGCTCGCAGCGGGCTTTGCCGCGAGGACGGACCCAGCGCCGAAAACCGAACGGCCCCGGCCAGAAGGTTTCGACCCAGATGCCCTCGGCACAGATCGGCGAATGCGCCTCGAGCAGGATGGGGTGTTAGCTGCACCCGTTCTGGCCCCGCACGACCCGCACGCCGGGCCAGCCCTGTGCCGCAAGCTGTTTCGCGCGGGCCAGCGCCTCGGTCCCGCCGTCATCGCCATAGACCACCGCCGTCTGGTTGCTGTCGTAGATCCCGAACGTATCGTTACCGGCACCGCCGTACAGCGTGTCGGACCCCGATCCCGCCGACAGGGTGCCGTTGCCCGCGTTGCCATAGATCAGGTCGTTCCCGGCATTGCCGCAAGACACGTCATTGTCGTCGCCGAGCCGGACGGTCTCGTCGCCCCAGCCGCCATAGACCGTATCGCTGTCCGTGCCGGTGCTATAGGTCGCCGCCGTGGTATTCGAGGTCGCAACGACCCAGTCGCAAGAAGCAGTGCCTTGGGCCACTTCGATCCCGGTGGCGGTGCCCTTCCAGGTGAAGCTGCCAAATTCGAAGAAATCGAGCGCACCGGCGCCGGTATAGTGAATAGACGTGCCCGCCGTGCTCGCGACTCTCTCGGATTTCAGGGGGGTCAGTGCCGGCGCCGCCACCGATCGAAGTGAAGGCCTGTGTGTCGGGGACGGTAAATTCGTCATCGCCCGATCCGCCGGAAAGCGTCGTCATGGGCAGCCTCTCGATACCGATCTGTCATGGCCCGCCAGGGAAAGACGCAATCGAGGCCGCCCCCGCCGATCAGAGCGCGCCTCTCGGCGGTCCGATGGGTCAGATCGCGTCCGGTGTCATTGATCCCACCGCCGAAGAGTGGAGCGCCGGTCAGCCCCGGATCGAGTCCCGAACCTGCAAAGCCAGGGAGGATCATCTCTTCGGATAGGGCGACCCCGAGGCCGTCGGTGGGTCGCCTGGACCGCCGAACGGATGCGTAAGCTGACGCCGGGGGCGGACGCCCCGCTGACGACGACAAGAACCGAGGAACTGCCAGCCAAGGCACTGCTACCCAAAGACGCCCCGAACCTATGGCCATGGACGTAACGAAGCATTTGGGGCGATGCCGCTTCCGCAACTCCGACCACGGTTGCGGCGCAGTCGCGGGGAAAGTGACGCAACATCTTTACGGCGCCGGGCCTCGGGGCAAGGCGCTGCGGTGGGGGCGCGGTCCGAACCGGCATCGACTCGCCTGTGGGCCAGCGCGCCAGCGGTCCTCGAGAGGCCCAGGTCGAAGGGATCGGAAGAGATCCGTCGCACAGGCGGCGCGGGCAGCCGAAACCGGAGCACGCCGATCGACGCCGCGGCTGGGCCCTCTAGTGCCTGCGGGGCGGCGAAGACGGCAGGTCGTCTTCGGCTTCGGCCGGGTCGGTCGCGTCGCCGGGAACGCTGTAGGCCCCGGTCAGCCAGCGGCCCAGATCGACATCGGCGCAGCGGCGCGAACAGAAGGGGCGATAGGCCGGATCGGTCGGCTTCTTGCAGACGGGGCAGGTCATCGGGCGAGGGTCTCGCTGAGCGGCAGGCGTTCGCGCTTGCGGGTCAGTTCGGCATGCCCGAGCGGGGTCCAGCCGACAAAGGTCGTCTCGACCGCGTCGGCACGAAAGGCGGCCTTCATCACCTGTTCCAGCGCGACCCGGTCCTTCTTGGGCATCGGCGCGAAATCGACCACGATCTGGCCCGCAAGCCCGCGCAGGCGCAACAGCCGCGGCAGCGCGCGGGCGGCGGCGATATTGGCCTTCAGCCCCGCGGCGGGCGAGCTGTCGGCACCGGTATTCACATCGACCGCGGTCAGCGCCCGGGTCGGCTCGACATGGACGGACCCGCCGCCGGGCAGGGCCTCGGGACCGGCAAGCGCCTCAATCGCTTCTGGCACACCATGGTCGGCGAAGGACCCCGCGCGGTCGTCAAGATCGTCGGGCGCAGGCCAGTCGCGCCAGGCCAGCGCATGAGAGTCGGGTCCGTCGAGGAACAGCTCGGGCGCGCCATCGGCAGGTTCGGACAGGATCGCCTCGGCCAGCGCGCGCTGGGCGGCAATATCCTCGGCCACGGCCTCGGGGTCGGCGCCCTCGGCCGCCGAGCGCAGGATTGCCCCGAGCCCCTCGGGTGCGCCCTCCATCCCGTCATGCAGGATCTCCAGCAGCCGGTCGCGCTCGGCCTCGTCGCGGATCGCGCGCGACACGTTCAGGCCGGGCGCCTCGGGCGTCAGGATCGTCAGACGGCTCTTGAACAGGATGCGGGGCGTGACCGGCACGGCCTTGCCCTCCTCGGCATAGCCCGTCACCTGCACCAGAATCCCCTGCCCCGGGCGCAACCCCTTGGCCTGCTTGAGAAAGGCCCGCCCCTCGGGCAGCCGCAGGAAGACCCCGCCCTGCCCCTTCATCTGCCGGTCGACAACGCCCCGGAGGATCGCGCCCGGCATCGGACGCTCGTCCGGCGGGTCGATCAGCAGGTCTTCGAGCCTGCCGTCTTCCATCAGCGCCGCGGCCTTTCGACCGCCGATCTCGTCCAGCAGGATGCTGCGTCCCTTCATGTGCGCTCCGTATCCAGAGGATAGCCTGCCGCGCGCAAAAGCGTCGCGGTTTCGGCCAGTGGCAGCCCCACGACCGCCGAGAACGATCCGCCGATCCAGGGCACGAAGGCACCCGCGCGGCCCTGAATGCCATAGCCGCCCGCCTTGCCCTGCCATTCGCCCGAGGCGAGATAGGCGTTGATCTCGGCATCGCTCAGCTGTTTCATCCGCACCTGCGTCACGACATCGCGCTCCCAGATCCGGTCGCCAAGACGCAGCGCGACCGCCGTCACCACCCGGTGCCGCCGACCCGACATGGCGTAAAGGAAGGCGGCCGCCTCGCCCGCATCGGCGGGCTTGCCGAGAATGCGCCGCCCAAGTGCCACGGTGGTATCGGCGCACAGCACCAGGTCATCGGGCGCGGCCGAAACGGCGCGGACCTTTTCGCGGGCGATGCGAAGACAGTAGGGACGGGGAAGCTCACCCCGATGGGGCGTTTCGTCGATATCGGCGGGACGCACGTCATCGGGGACAACCCCGATCTGCGCCAGAAGATCTTTCCGGCGCGGGCTCTGAGAGCCGAGGATCAGCCTCAAGGTTTACTTGAAACGATAGTTGATCCGACCCTTGGTCAGATCGTAGGGGGTCATTTCGACCTGAACCCGGTCGCCGGCCAGAACGCGGATGCGGTTCTTGCGCATCTTGCCCGCCGTATGCGCGATGATCTCATGGCCGTTGTCCAGCTCGACCCGAAACGTCGCATTCGGCAGGAGTTCCTTCACGACGCCGGGAAATTCGAGCATTTCTTCCTTGGCCATGGTCACTCCAAAAAGGGGTAAGCCCGGAAGGATTCCGGGCGCGCAAGTAAATGCGCCCGATCAGCCAATAATTCAAGTCGTAAATGTGTGAAACGGCGGCCCCGGCATTGGGGTCCCTCCAACGGGTTCGCAGCGCCTGGATCGGACCGCAGCGGGCCGGGGCAAGGGCTTCGGCGCGGGGAGACAATCGCGAGCGGATCCACGGACCGGCCCGCGGGTCTGGACCCGCGCCCGGCCCCCTCCTGCGGCGCGGGCAAGGATGCGCGGGCCGCGCGGGCGTGCTAGGCTTGGTCCACCCAGACCGACTGCGCGGGCCACCGGTCCGCCAATGGAAGGTGACAGCATGGCCCGTTCGTTCCGCCGCCCGACCCTTGCGCTGAGCTGCGCCGCAGCGCTTTGGCTTCAGCCCGCCGGAGCCTGGACGCTGTGGGACGCCGATCCGCCGAAGACGCCGCTTGAAAAGCACCTCGACCGGCTTGTCGAGGGCGGCGAGGATCTGACCGAACTGCATGGCCGCATCGAGGAAAGCCGCGATCAGGGCTTCCGCCTTTTGGGCCGGTCGACCAAAAGCCTCGAAGGCGATGTCGACGATCTGGTGCTGGAGATCGAGCGGGCGCTCTTGCAGGACGGCAATGTCGGCGCCATCGAGGACATCCGGCGGCTTCGGGCCGAGATCGCGGGTCTGGGGCGCGAGATCGAGGTGCTGCGCCGCGATCTGTATCTGGCCCGGCAGAAGCCCGAGCCCGACCCCGACGCGACCGACAAGATCGAGGACCGGATCGCCGACCGCGAGGCCGCTGCGGCCACGCTGGAGGCCGAGGTGGCGGCGCGCAAGACCGCGCTGCGCGAGACCTTCGCCCAGGCCGGGGCGACGCTTGGCGAGGACGAGATCGACAGCCTGACCTCGCGGGCCGATGGCGACGATCTGCTGAAGATGTTCACGGTCTTCGACATCACCCGCAAGATCACCGACGAGTTGAAGGCGCTGATGCAGGGCACCGCGCCCTCGCCCGGGATGCAGCTTCAGTATTACGGCGTCTTCGTGGTGATGGCCGAATTGCAGGTCATGGTGCATCGCGAGTACCTGCGCCGACTCGACGAGGATTACCTGCCTGCGCTTGAAACCATCAAGGCCGAGATCGACGCCACCGTCGCCTTCGCCCGCGAGCGCATGGCCACGGCAACGCCCGAACAGCAGGAAATCTACGCCAAGAACATCGCCGCCAATGCACTGTCGCTGGACGTGATCGCGCGCTACGAACAGATCCTCGACCAGCAGAAGGCGCGGTCGGCCGAGGCGATGGAAAAGGCCCAATCCTGGCTCGACGTCACCTATTCGACCTATGACACCGCGGTGAACTCGATGAACGTGCTGAATTTCATCGACGAGACCGACCGGCTGTTCGGCGAGATCATGACCCGGCAGCTGCCCGACCTGCAGCCCTTCGACGACAATACGCTGCGCCAGCGCTTCGAGGAAATCTCGGACCGGGTTGCCGAAATCGTCGGCAATTCCTGACCCTGCCGGACAGGCCCGCGACAGGCGCTCCGCTGTCGCCTGTTGACCCGTGCCCACCCGCCCACTACCTGCGCAGGGACCCAAAGGAGTGTGCCCATGCCGCCGCGCCCGCAGCCGCAGGACGATCGCGAAAAATCGAAACGGATCGGCGCGCTTCAGGCGCTCTGGCCCTTCGTCGCCCCCTACCGGCGGATGCTGGCGGCGGCGCTGAGCGCGCTGGTTCTGACCGCGCTTGTCTATCTGGCGATGCCGGTCGCGGTGCGCCAGGTGGTCGATGCCTTCGACACCGAAACGGCCGCGCTGCTTGATCGCTATTTCGGGCTGGCGCTGATCATCGTCGCGCTGCTCGCCGTCGGCACGGCTTTGCGCTATTACCTCGTGACCCGGCTGGGCGAGCGGGTGGTGGCCGATATCCGCAGCGCGGTTTTCGACCGCATGATCGGCATGAGCCCCGCCTTCTATGAGAAGACCATGACCGGCGAGGTGCTGAGCCGGATCACCACAGACACCACGCTGATCCTGTCGGTGCTGTCCTCCTCGGCCTCGTTCGCGCTGCGCAACATCCTCGTCTTCTTCGGCGCGCTGGTGCTGATGCTGGCGACCGCGACCAAGCTGTCGGGGCTGGTGCTGCTGCTGGTGCCCGCCGTGATCGTGCCGATCGTCCTTCTGGGCCGCAGGCTCCGGCGGCTGAGCCGCGAGAACCAGGACTGGATCGCCGCCTCGTCCGGCAATGCCTCCGAGGCGCTCTTGTCGGTACAGACGGTCCAGGCCTTCACCAATGAAAGCCGCGCCCGGTCGCAGTTCCGGGCGGTCACCGAACAAAGCTTCCTCTCGGCCCGGCACCGGATCGGCACCCGGGCGGTGATGACCGTGATCGTGATCTTCCTCGTCTTCGCGGGCATCGTCGGCGTGCTCTGGGTCGGCGCGCGCGACGTCCGCGCGGGCGAGATGAGCGTGGGCGAACTGGTTCAGTTCGTGATCTATTCGGTGATGGTCGCGGGCGCTGTCGCCGCGATGACCGAGATCTGGGGCGAATTGCAGCGCGCCGCCGGCGCCACCGAACGGCTGGTCGAGCTTTTGACCGCGCGGGACAGCGTGACCGACCCGGCGGCCCCCCTGCCCCTGCCCAAGCCCGCCCGTGGCGAGATCCGGTTCGAAGGCGTGCGGTTCTCCTATCCGACCCGGCCGGACACCCCCGCGCTCGACGGCATCGAGCTGACCGTGCGGCCTGGCGAGACGGTGGCGCTGGTCGGTCCTTCGGGGGCGGGCAAGACCACGGTCATGCAGCTGATCCTGCGGTTCTACGACCCGCAGGAGGGCCGCGTTCTCTTCGACGGGGCCGATCTGCGCGATCTGGGCCGCGAGGCCTTCCGCAGCCGTCTGGCGCTGGTGCCGCAGGACCCGGCGATCTTCGCGGCCAGCGCGCGCGAGAATATCCGCTTTGGTCGGCCCGGCGCCACCGATGCCGAGGTCGAGGCGGCCGCCCACGCCGCCGCCGCGCATGACTTCCTGAGCGCGCTGCCGCAGGGCTACGACACCGAGGTGGGCGAACGCGGGCTGATGCTGTCGGGCGGGCAGAAACAGCGCATCGCCATCGCCCGGGCGATCCTGCGGGACGCGCCGGTGCTGCTGCTGGACGAGGCGACCTCGGCACTGGACGCGGAATCGGAGCGCGCGGTGCAGGAGGCCGTGGACCGCATGGCCGCGACCCGGACCACGATCATCATCGCCCACCGGCTGGCCACGGTGAAGAAGGCCGACCGGATCGTCGTGCTGGACCGGGGCCGGATCGTGGCCGAGGGCACCCATGACGCGCTGGTGGCGCAGGGCGGGCTTTATGCACGGCTGGCCCGGCTTCAATTCACCGCAGGGGTCGAGACCGCCGCCTGAGCCGGATTTCGCTTGCCTGCCAAAGCGCTACGCCTAGGCTGCCCCACGGGCAACGGGCGGAGGACAGGTGGGGACAACCTCAAGGGCGGACCGGACGGTCCGGCACGACATCGGCGCCGATGACCGGCCGTCGGGCAGAGCCCGGGCGGACGCTGCGTTGCCGCATGGCGGACACCTTGCAGCGAGCGGCATTTCGCCCCATCCTTCCGATCCATGGGAAAGCAGGCCCGATCAAAACGGGCCGCATGGGAGGATGACATCGTGAACAGCATGAGCATGGAGTATGCGCGGCGCGAATGGCTGGCCATCGCCGCCGAAACCCCCTGGGAGACGCGCGACCGGCCGAAGACCATCTATTCCTTCGTTTCGCGCACCGCGGCGGCCTTTCCGGACCGCCCGGCGGTGTCCTTCCAGATCTTCTCGGGTCCGAAGGACCCGGCCGAGACCCTGACCTGGACCGAATTCCATGGCCGCATCACCCAGGCCGCGAACCTGTTCCGCCGCCTGGGCATCGGCCCGGACGACGTCGTCGCCTATATCCTGCCCAACTGCAACGAGACTGCGGTCTGCTTTCTGGGCGGCGCCGTGGCGGGCATCGTCAACCCGATCAACCCGCTGCTCGAGGCCGAACAGATCGCCGCGATCCTGCGCGAGACCGGGGCCAAGGTCGTGGTCACGCTGAAGTCCTTCCCCAGGACCGATGTCGCGCAGAAGGTCTCCGAGGCAGTGCGGCATGCGCCCAAGGTGCAGACCGTGCTGGAGGTCGATCTGGTCCGCTACCTGACCGGAGCCAAGCGGCTGATCGTGCCGCTGATCCGCAAGAAATCGCCCGGCCATTACCATGCCGACGTGCTGGATTTTCACCGCGCGCTGGCCGCCGAGCCCGCCGACCGGCTGACCTTCGACGACCCCGAGGAGGACCGCTTCGCCGCCTATTTCCACACCGGCGGCACCACCGGGATGCCCAAGGTCGCCCAGCATCGCGTCTCGGGCATGATCTACAACGGCTGGCTGGGCCATACGCTTCTGTTCCGCGAGAACGACACGCTGATCTGCCCGCTGCCGCTGTTTCACGTCTTCGCCGCCTATCCGGTGCTGATGTCCGTGGTGGCGGCGGGGGCGCATTTCGTGATGCCGACGCCCGCGGGTTATCGCGGCGATGGCGTGCTCGACAATTTCTGGAAGCTGATCGAACGCTGGGGCGTGACCTTCGTCATCACCGTGCCGACCGCCATCGCCGCGCTGATGCAACGCAAGGTCGATGCCGATGTCTCGACGCTCCGCTACGCCTTCTCGGGGTCGGCGCCGCTTCCGGTCGAGCTTTACAACCGGTTCGAGGCCGCGACCGGCGTCACCATCTGCGAGGGCTACGGGCTGACCGAGGCCACCTGCCTCGTGTCGATCAACCCGCCCGATTCGACCAAGAAGATCGGATCGGTCGGCCTGCCCTTCCCCTATACCCAGATCCGCATCCTGAAATGCGATGGCGACGGCAACGTCCAGCGCGAATGCGAGACCGACGAGGTGGGCGAGATCTGCATCTCCAACCCCGGGGTGGTGCCGGGCTCGACCTATACCGAGAAGGCCAAGAATCTGGGCCTGTTTGCCGATGGCTATTTCCTGCGCACCGGCGATCTGGGGCGGATCGACGAAGACGGCTATCTGTTCATCACTGGCCGCGCCAAGGACGTGATCATCCGCGGCGGGCACAATATCGACCCGGCCGAGATCGAGGAGGCTTTGCTGGGCCATCACGACGTGGCCTTCGCGGGCGCCATCGGCCAGCCCGACAGCTTTTCGGGCGAACTGCCTTGCGTCTATGTCGAGCTGGTCAGTGGGGCCACCGCCACACCCGAGGACCTGATGGCACATGCCCGCGTGCATATCCATGAACGCGCCGCGATCCCCAAGCATATCGAGATCCTCGACGAATTGCCCAAGACCGCCGTCGGCAAGGTCTTCAAGCCGGGACTGCGCAAGCTGGCGATCCAGCGGGTCTATGACGCGGCACTGGCCGAGGCCGGGCATCCGGTGCGGGTGCGCGAGGTGGTCGAGGACCGCAAGCGCGGCCTTGTCGCCCGGCTGGAACGTCAGGGTCCGGTGGACGACGAGGCGGTCGTGCATCTTCTGGGCAATTTCACCCGTCCCTGGGACTGGACCGAGGACTGACGATCAATCCCCCGCGCCCCGCGCGGGGGGGCCGAATCGCCCGATCAGCCGATCGACGATCTGGTTGCGGGTCTGGCGGTAGGCAGCCAGCTTGTCGGGCCGGGTCTCGCCAAGCCCGGTCGGGTCCAGCACTGGCCAGTATTCGACATCGAGATGATAATACCGCGTCAGCTCCTGCGCCCGGCGCAGGCTGGCGGGGGACAGGGCGATGATCAGATCGAAGCCCGACAGGTCGTCGCCCCAATCCTCCATCTCGTCGAAGGACCGCACCCGGTGGCGGTCGAGCTTGACCCCCATCTCGTCGCAGACGGTGACGGTGAAGCCGTCGATCTCGCGGTCGTTGTGAACGCCCACCGACTGCACATAGGCGCGCTGGCCGTAGAACTTCTTCATCAGTCCTTCGGCCATCGGCGAGCGGACAGAGTTATGGTCGCAGCAGAACAGTACCGAGGAGGGCAGCTGCCCGGTCACCTCAGCCCCCGTGATAGAGAACGCAGATCAGCGTGAAGAGGCGTCGCGCCGTGTCGATATCAAGATCGGCCTTGCTTTCCAGCCGTTCCTGCAAGAGCCGCGCGCCCTCGTTGTGGATGCCGCGGCGGGCCATGTCGATGGCCTCGATCTGGCTGGGCGGCAGGCGCTTCACCGCGTCGAAATAGCTTTCGCAGATCTGCCAGTAATCCTTCACCGCCTGCCGGAACGGCGACAGCGACAGGTGAAACTCGGCGGCAGGGCTGCCCGTCTCGGTCTTGACGTCGAAGACCAGCCGCTTTTCCCGGATCGACAGCGTCAGCCGGAACGGGCCCGGCGGCGCGGGCCGGTCCTCGCGCCCGGGCAACGAGAACGAGTTGTCTTCCATCAGGTCGAACAGCGCCACCTTGCGTTCCTGCTCGATCTCGGGCGTCGGCGGCGGCAGGTTCGAATCGTCCAGTTCCACATGGCAAAGACGGGCGGTCGTCATGTCGCGTCCTCGTTCAGGCGGTCGAGCCGGGCCCGGATGGACAGACCGTGCGCCTCGAGACTTTCCGAAATCGCCAGCCGCTCTGCGGCGGGTCCGATCGCCTTGAGTGCCTCGGGCGTCATCCGGGCCAGCGTGGTGCGCTTGATGAAATCATGGACGCTGAGCCCGGACGAGAACCGGGCCGAGCGCGCGGTGGGCAGCACATGGTTCGGGCCGCCGATATAGTCGCCGATGGCCTCGGGGGTCCATTGCCCCATGAAGATCGCCCCGGCATGGGTGATCTTCCGCACCAGCGCCTCGGGATCGGCCACGCACAGTTCCAGATGTTCGGGGGCGACGCGGTTCGACAGCGCGGCCGCCTCGGCCAGATCGCGCACGGTGATGACCGCGCCGAAATCGCGCCAGCTGGCGCCCGCGATGGCGCGCCGTTCCAGCGTCTTCAGCCGCGCCTCGACCGCCTCGGCCACCGCGCGACCGAAGGCGGCATCGTCGGTCACCAGGATCGACTGGGCGCTTTCGTCATGCTCGGCCTGCGACAGCAGGTCGATGGCAACCCAGTCGGGGTCGTTGTCGCGGTCGGCGATCACCAGGATCTCGGACGGACCCGCGATCATGTCGATGCCCACCTTGCCGAAGACCCGCCGCTTGGCCGCGGCCACATAGGCGTTGCCGGGACCGGTGATCTTGTCGACCGGCACGATGGTCTCGGTGCCATGGGCCATGGCCGCGATCGCCTGGGCGCCGCCGATCCGGTAGACCGTCTCGACCCCCGACAGCCGGGCGGCCATCAGGACCAGCGGGTTGGCCTTGCCATCGGGCGTGGGCGCGCAGATCACCAGCCGCTCGACCCCCGCCACCTGGGCCGGGATCGCGTTCATCAGGACCGAAGACGGATAAGAGGCCAGCCCGCCCGGCACATAAAGCCCCGCGGCCGAGACCGGCGTCCAGCGCCAGCCCAGCGTCGCGCCCTCGGGGTCGGTCCATTGCGCGCCCTCGGGCATCTGCCTCACGTGATAGGCACGGATGCGCTCGGCCGCCAGTTCCAGCGCCGCGCGGTCCTCCCGGCTGACGGCGGCGCAGGCAGCGTCGATTTCCTCGGACGAGAAGGCCAGCGTCTCGGGGGTCAGGTCCAGCCGGTCGAATTTCGCGGTCAGCTCGATCACCGCCGCGTCGCCCCGCGCCTTCACATCGGCGATGATCGCCGCGACGGCATCATCCACATCGGGACTGTCCTCGCGCTTGGCGCTCAGCAGAGCCGAGAATTGCGCCTCGAAATCGGCAGCGGCGGTGTCCAGGAATACCGGCATTGGGGTCCTCGCAAGCTTTACAATGCTGCATAGCCGCATTTTGCCGAAGGGTGAACCTCCCCAAAGGGATCGGCCGGCGCCCCGTGTCAGGGATGCCGCGGTGCCTTGCCCGAGGGCGCGGCATAGGGCCGGGTCACATCGGTCAGCGTCACCTCGAGACATTCGACCTCGAGCGCCACCGCCCCGTCGCCCGCCAGCGTCAGCACCACCCGGCCGGTGCCGTCCTCGCCGGGCTCGAAGGTCACGGCCAGCAGCGACAGCACCAGATCGGGGTCGGACCGGTCGATGCCCTGGCTGACCACCTGGGTCACGTCCTCGACGGTCAGCACGGCCTGAACCCTCTCGAACGGGCGGCCACGGCGTTCGGCGGCCTCCTTGTCCTCCCAGCGGAACCGGTTGACCAGCGCCGCGAACCGGCGCCGCGACCGGTCCCAGCGCATTTCGGTGACCGGCAGGACCCCATCCTGCACCAGCGCCGAAATCACCTCGAGATCGCTTGCCTCGGCGGCCATCAGGTGCAGCGGGCGTTCCGCCCCGTCCTCGAACCGTGCGTCTTCGGTCATTCCGCGCTCATCCGTTCGATATGGGCCCCGCAGGCGCCAAGCTTCTGTTCCACCTTCTCGTAGCCGCGGTCGAGATGATAGACCCGGCTGACCACGGTTTCACCCTCGGCGGCCAGACCGGCGAGAATCAGCGATACACTGGCACGAAGATCGGTGGCCATGACCGGCGCGCCTTTCAGCCGACCGACACCGGTCACCGTGGCCGTACCGCCCGACACCTCGATTCGCGCCCCCATCCGCACCAGTTCAGGCGCGTGCATGAAGCGATTCTCGAAGATCGTTTCCTCCAGTCGGCTGGTGCCCTCGGCGGTGCACAACAGCGCCATCATCTGCGCCTGCAGGTCGGTCGGAAAGCCCGGGAAGGGCTCGGTCGTCACATCGACCGCCGACAGGCGGCCGTTCTTGCGCGCGACGCGCAGGCCCCGGTCGGTCTGTTCCACCGTGATCCCCGCGGCATCGAGCTTTTCGGCAAAGGCCGGCAGCAGATCGAGCCGCCCGCCAAGGCAGGTCACGTCGCCGCCGGTGATGGCGGGGGCCAGCATGTAGGTGCCCAGCTCGATCCGGTCGGTCACCACCCGGTGGGTCGCCCCGCCCAGCGCCGTCACGCCCTCGATGGTGATCGTGGCGGTGCCCTCGCCCTCGATCCGGGCGCCCATGGCGCGCAGGCAGCGGGCCAGATCGACGATCTCGGGCTCGCGTGCGGCGTTCTTCAGGACGGTCGTGCCCTTGGCCAGCGTCGCCGCCAGCAGCGCGTTCTCGGTCGCCCCGACCGACACCTTGGGAAACTCGAAGACCGCACCTTTCAGCCCGCCCGGCGCCTCGGCATGGACATAGCCCTCGCGCAGTTCCAGCCGGGCGCCCATCGCCTCCAGCGCCTGAAGATGCAGATCGACCGGACGCGCGCCGATGGCGCAGCCGCCGGGCAGCGAGACCTCGGCCTGGCCGTGGCGCGCCAGCAGCGGGCCCAGCACCAGGATCGAGGCGCGCATCTTGCGCACGATGTCGTAATCGGCGCGGTGGCTGGTCAGCCGGTGGCTCGACAGCGCCAGCACCTTGCCCCGGTGCAGCGCCGAGACCTCGGCGCCAAGCGATTGCAGCAGCGTCGTCATGGTGCGGATGTCGGACAGGCGTGGCGCATTGGTCAGCGTCAGCGGCTCGTCGGTCAACAATGTCGCAGGCATCAGCGCGAGGCAGGCATTCTTGGCGCCTGCGATCGGGATCTCGCCAGTCAGCGGCGCCCCGCCCCGGATCATGATCTGGTCCATCAGTTCTGCTCTTCCTGCCCTTTGGGCTTGTCTTCGCGGGCCCTGGCCTGGGCCTTGCGACGCGCGAGGTTGGCTTTCAGCGCCTGCTTGAGACGCTCTTCGCGGGTCCCGGACGGCTTTGGCACGCCCGTCTTGGGGGTTTTGCCTGTCATGGCGTCCCTAGTAGCGCAGGGGCAAAAAACCGTCCAGATACCGCTTGCGTCGCCCGGACTTTCCGTCTAATCAACCGCCCACCGGAACGTGCCCGGGCGTCTCGCCCGGACAGCACCGTTCCAAGAGTGCTGCTGTAGCTCAGTGGTAGAGCACTCCCTTGGTAAGGGAGAGGTCGACAGTTCAATCCTGTCCAGCAGCACCATCATACACCTAGAAAATCAAGCGGTTGGGCTGTTCTGGCGCGCGGCTGCCGGCTGTTACCCTGCGTTGCCCCTGCCGGAATCACCCGCATCCCACGAGCCTTTCCAGGTGGCAACACCTGACCTGTCCCCCGGTCGTCCCTCGTTCATAACGAGAGTCCTTGGGGTTGATAGTGGTCGGTTTCGGGTTGGGCAAGC
>NZ_QNVX01000050.1:118663-150194 GCF_003314725.1 Rhodovulum sp. BSW8 | reverse complement strand
CAAGCTGGTCTCCATCGCAGATGCCAGCTTGAATCATACCCTACGCACGAGCGGAATCCCTTTTGTCAACACGACCTAAGAAGTGGTGAATGGCAGACGTCAGGATTGTCTGGCCTGTCGTCGCGAACGCCCTGCCGTCGGCTCGGGCCTACAGACAGGCGGCTCTGGCCGGATTTCTTCCGGAGCGCGTCGACGCCCGCGTATGGCGAGTCGAATCGTCGAAAATTGGCCGTAACGGCGGCGGGTTTGGGCAAGGCTTCGGGCGACGGGTCGCGACGGACCCGGAGTCGGCCCCGTCTGGGCCCGGATCAGAGCGGGATCACATCCACCCGGTGTTCGGTGCGGTGCGACCCCGAGGTGCGCGAAGAGCCCTTGACCGGCGCCACATCGGCATAATCGCGCCCGATCGCGATTGCGATGTGATCGGCGCCGACCAGCATGTCGTTGGTCGGGTCGATCTCGACCCAGCCGGTTTCCATCCCGCACCAGGCACGCACCCAGGCATGCATCGCATCGGCCCCTTCCAGACGCGGCTGGCCGGGTGGCGCCACGGTCCGGAGAAACCCGCTGACATAGCCCGCGGGAATGCCGACAGAACGCAGCGCCGCGATGGTAACCTGACTGATGTCCTGACAGACGCCACGCCGGTTCTGGAACGCCTCGATCGGCGTGGTCGAGACCTCGGTCGCCCCCGGATCGAAGTCGAACCGGTCGTGAATCGCGTGGGATACCGCCTGCAGGGCCGCCATGACCGACATGCCGGGCGCGGTCACCTCTTCGGCGAAGGCGGCGATTTCGGGTTCATGCCGGATGCGTTCGGAGTCGCCCAGAAAGTGATGAGGCGACATCGGGGTGATGCTCTGGATCCCCTGTATCTCGGCCCCAAGCGCCGCAAGCCCGCAAGAAAGATCCAGCGTCGTTCCGCGTGGAATGCGCCGAACCCGGCCCTCAAAGCGGAACAGGAACTCGGTCTTGCCCGCGTCATGGGCGATCTCGGTCGTGGCATTGCCGAAGAAATCGACCCCGTCGCGGCGGAAATCCGGAACCGGGTCGGCCGACACCAGCCCCGTGATCAGCGTCTGCTCGCCATTGGTCAGCGGCAGCATGCGCAAGAGCGTCCGCGTCGAGGCGGCCGGGCTGTCGTAGAGATAGCCGATTTCGAGGCGGATGTCGTATTCGATCGGCACGCGGGGGCCCTCCCGGAGCTCAGCTCAGATAGCGCTGGGTCAGCAGCGTCGAGATTTCGCGGATTTCGCCCTGAAGCCCGAAGAGCCGTTCGGTTGTAATATCTTCGGGCACCGCCACCGACAGTTCGGTATGCAGAAGCAGGATCGCGCGCGCCAGGTCGGACATCGGTTCCGAGGCGGCATTCTGCGTCAGCAGCCGGTCCTGGTCGCGCAGCATGTCGATCTGGAAGAAGACCGACCGCGGGTTGCCCGCGTCGAGCGCCAGAAGGTCGATCACGCTGCTGCGGCTGGTATGCACGGAATACCGGCGGCGATGGGTCATCACGCTGTCGCCGACCTCGATCGCCACGTCGAATCCGCCACCGGGCTGGGCGGGATCGGCGAAGGCCGCCAAAAGCGAAATGGTCTGGTCGGCCCGTTCCAGCGCGCGCCCCATGGTCAGGAACCGCCAGCCGGACGAGCGGTACATGTTCTCGTGTACGAGCCCCGAGAACCCGGCCAGCTTGCGCAACAGCTCGCCCATCGCCTTGACCGCCTGATCGCCCGGATGCACCCGGCTGAAATGCCCCCGCGCGGTGAAGGCCAGATCGGTCAGCGCTTGCCAGCCATCGGTCGAAAACCGGTCGCGGACCTTGCCGGCGCAACCCTGGGCGGCATCGAAAAGCTCCAGCACCACGGCGGGAACCGGTTCGTCGATATCGACGCCGAATCCCTCGATGAAAGCGCCCAGACGTGCCACCAGCGGCAGAGACGGGTCGCCGCTTTCCGACAGCCGCAGGTGATAGGCGCGCAGCTCGCGCACCCGCGCCTCGGCCCGTTCGACATAGCGCCCGAGCCAGAAAAGATTGTCGGCGGCACGGCTTGGCAGCAGTCCCGGCCCGCGCCGGATGAACGGCCCCTCGGGCTCGCCGGTCAGCGTTTCAGGCTCGACCGGTCGATCTCCGACCACCCAGACATCGGCGACCGAACCGCCGTTCTTCATCGACAGCGCGGTCGGATCGCCCGACCGCCCGATCCTTGCATAGCCGCCGGGCATCACCGTCCAGCCCCGGGACGTGCGGGTGGCGAAGACCCGGATCAGCGCCGGGCGCGGCAGCAGCTGGCCATCGATCATCGCGGGCGTGGTCGACAGCGTCACTGCCTCCTGCCCCACCAGATTGGGGCCGTCGCGGTCCAGCCATTCGCCGATCGGGCGCCGCGCGGTGCCGCGGAAATCGCCGCCAAGCGCGGTCAGGGCATCGACCTCGAAGGGCAGGTCCGACGACAGCGCCCGGCCGATCATCATCCGGTGCAGATTCTCGTAGACATAGCCCCTTTCCAGATCCTGCCCGCACCACCAGGTGGCGATGTTGGGCAGCTTCAGCGGCTCGCCCATCAGTTTTTCGCAGATCCTCGGCAGGAAGGCCATCAGCGCCCGGGCCTCCAGCACGCCCGAGCCCAGACAGTTCAGCATGGTGACATCCTGCGCGCGCAGCGCCGCCACCATGCCCGGCGTGCCCAGCGCCGAGTTCTCGTCGAGTTCCAGCGGGTCGGCAAAGCGCGAATCGAGCCTGCGCCACAGCACGCTGACCGGCTGCGGGCCATGGATCGTGCGCACCATCAGCCGCCCGCGCTCGACCTTCAGATCCTCGCATTCCAGCAACAGCAAACCCAGATAGCGCGCGATATAGGCATGTTCGAAATAGGTCTCGGAATGATGCCCGGGCGTCAGGATCGCGACCTTGCCATCCCCGCCCGCATTCAGCGCGGTCATCGCGCCGCGATGGGCGCGGAAGAACCCGGCCAGCCGTTCGACATTGGACGTCGGGAAGAGATCCTGGAACACCCGGCTGGTCGCCATCCGGTTTTCCAGCGCGAAGCCCGAACCCGAAGGCGCCTGGGTGCGGTCGCCCAGAACCAGCCAGGACCCGTCCGGCGACCGCCCGACCTCGAAGGCCAGGAAATGCAGGAAATGGCCCGAGCGCGGCCGGATGCCCACCATCGGACGCAGCCATTCGGGGTTGCGCGCGATCAGTTCGGCCGGCAAGAGCCCGTTCGCCACCAGATCGCCCATCCCGTAGAGATCGGCCATCACCTTTTCCAGAAGCTCGGCGCGCTGCACGATGCCCTCGGCCAGCTCGCGCCATTCCTCCTCGGCGATGACCACCGGCACATGCGACAGCGGCCAGTCGCGCAGCGTCGACCCGCTCTGGGTGTGCTGGCGGTAATAGACGCCCGCGTCATGCAGGTACTGATCGCCCCGCGCGAAGCGTTCGGCCATCTCTTCGGGGCTTTGCCGCGCCAGAAGGTCGATCAGCGGCCGCCAGACCGGACGCAGTCTGCCATCGGGGCGCAACAACTCGTCGGCCACGCCGTTCGGCGGGCTGTACTCCTGCAGAAGCGCCAGAACCGGATCCTCGGCGATGTCGTCGGGCGAAGTCATGTCAGATCCCGGGTGGGCGGCGCAGATCGAGGGTCATCGGAAACTCGGGATGCGGGACCTCGAATGGGGGCCGGTAGGCGCCGGCATGATGCCCCATCTTCTCGAACCGCGCGAGCCGCCTTGCCTCGGCCTCGTTGGCATTGACCGGGAAGGTCTCGTAGTTGCGCCCGCCCGGATGGGCCACGTGATAGGTGCAGCCGCCCAGCGCCCGGCCCGACCAGGTGTCGTAGATGTCGAAGGTCAGCGGCGCGTTGACCGGCAGCACCGGGTGGAGCGCCTCGGCCGGCTGCCAGGCCTTGAAGCGCACGCCCCCGACCCGCACGCCACTTGTGCCGGTCTCGGTCAGGGGCACGGTGCGGCCGTTGCAGGTGACCGCATAGCGGCCCGGGTTCAGCGTGGTCAGCTTGACCTGCATCCGCTCGACCGAGCTGTCGGTATAGCGGACCGTGCCGCCGATGGCGCCGCGTTCTCCCAACACATGCCAGGGCTCCAGAGCCTGACGCAGTTCCAGATGCACGCCCTCGTACTCGACCTCGCCGCAGAACGGAAAGCGGAACTCGGCCTGGGCCTCGTACCAGTCGGGGCGGAAGGCAAAGCCATGGTCCTGCAGGTCGCGCAAAACGTCCATGAAATCGGTCCAGACGAAATGCGGCAGCATGAACCGGTCATGCAGCGTCGTGCCCCAGCGCACCGGATTGCCCTTGACGGGATCGGCCCAAAGCCGGGACAGGATCGCCCGGATCAGCACCTGCTGGGCAAGGCTCATCCGCGCATCGGGCGGCATCTCGAAGCCGCGGAATTCCACCAGCCCCAGCCGTCCGGTCGGCCCGTCGGGCGAAAAGAGCTTGTCGATGCAGATCTCCGAGCGGTGGGTGTTGCCGGTCACGTCGATCAGGATGTTGCGCAACAGCCGGTCCACCAGCCAGGGCGGCGGCGCCGCGCCCTCGCCCGGATCGGGAAACTGGCTCAGCGCGATTTCCAGCTCGTAAAGACTGTCATGGCGGGCCTCGTCGATCCGGGGCGCCTGACTGGTCGGGCCGATGAAGAGCCCGGAGAAGAGATAGGACAGGCTCGGATGGCGCTGCCAGTAGAGGATCAGCGAGCGCAACAGGTCGGGCCGCCTGAGGAAGGGCGACTCCATCGGCGTGGCGCCGCCCACGACGACGTGGTTGCCGCCGCCTGTGCCGCAATGCTTGCCGTCGATCATGAACTTGTCGGCGCCCAGCCGGGTCTGCCGCGCCTCTTCATAGACCCCGAAGGTGATGTCCTTGCAGTCCTCCCAGCTTTGCGCGGGATGGACGTTGACCTCGAGCACGCCCGGATCGGGCGCGACCCGGATCACGTTCAGCCGGGAATCGTGGGGCGGCGTGTAGCCCTCGACATGGATCGGCAGGCCCAGCGCCTCGGCGGTCTCTTCGGCGGCGGACAGCAGGTCGAGATAATCCTCTAGCCGCTCGACCGGCGGCATGAAGAGGCAAAGCCGCCCGTCGCGCGGCTCGACCGCGATGGCGGTGCGCACCGTGCTGCCCGCCGGATCGACGCCCTGTTCCATCAGGCGCTGGCGGGGACCCGCGTCTTTCGGCTCGGACACCGGCTGCGACCGCCCCGGCGTGGTTTCAGGCATCTCCCGCGCCTCGTCCTCGGCGGCGATGCGTTCGAACTCTTCCATCAGCGCGCGGCGGCGATCCTCGCGGGCGGCGTGGAAATCGGGCAGCGGCCCGACCGCGACCGAGGTATCGGCCGGGTAGACATAAGGATAGGCCGAAGGCGGCACGAAGGGCAGCGCGCCCAAAGGCAGGCGGAAGCCCACCGGGCTGTCGCCGGGCACGAGAAACAGATGCCCGCGCCGGGTCTTCCAGTGTTCCGACCGCCAGCGCGCCCCGGCCGCCTTCGACTGCCAGCGCTGAACGGGAAGGATGAAGCCCGCGGGCCTGTCGAGCCCGCGATTGAAGACCCGCGCGATCCGGGCGCGCGTCTCGGGGTCTTTCAGCTTGGAATCCTCGGGCGTGACATTGACCGGCAGGTCGGCCTCCTTGAGGATCCATTCGACCGGGTCCTCATAGGCCGCATGGACATAGTCCGCGCCCACGCCGATGGCATCGGCAAAGCCCGACAGGAACCGGTCGGCATCCTCGGCGGTGGCCCCGGTCTGGTCCTCTTCGGCGATCAGCCCGGGGTTCTTCCAGACCGGCCGCCCGTCGCGGCGCCAGTAAAGCGAGAAGGTCCAGCGCGGCAGGGTCTCGCCCGGATACCACTTGCCCTGGCCGTAATGCAGAAAGCCCCCGGGCGCGAAGCGGTCCCGCAGCCGCCGGATCAGCCGGTCGGCAAGCCCGCGCTTCATCGGGCCGACGGCGCCGGTGTTCCATTCGTCGGCCTCGAAATCGTCGATCGAGACGAAGGTCGGCTCGCCGCCCATGGTCAGCCGCATGTCCTGCGCCGCGATCTGCGCATCGACCTTGTGACCGAGCGCGTCGAGCGCCGACCAGGCCTCTTCGGGGAAGGGCCTGGTGATGCGGGGATGCTCGGCCGTGCGCCGCACCTCCATATGGAAGTGGAAATCGACCTCGGCCGGGCTGGCCATGCCGCTGATCGGCGCGGCGTTGCGATAATGCGGCGTGGCGGCCAGCGGGATGTGGCTTTCGCCGGTCAGAAGCCCGCTGGTCGGGTCGAGCCCGATCCAGCCCGCGCCGGGCAGGAACACCTCGGCCCAGGCATGCAGGTCGGTGAAATCGTGATCGGTGCCCGCAGGCCCATCGAGCGCCACCAGATCGGGTTTCAGCTGGATCAGGTAGCCCGAGACGAAGCGCGCGGCAAAGCCCAGATGGCGCAGCACCTGCACCAGCAGCCAGCTGGAGTCGCGGCAGGACCCCGAATGCAGCCTCAGCGTGTCATCGGGGGTCTGCACCCCGGGCTCCATCCGGATCAGGTAGTCGATCTCGCGTTCGAGCCGGGCATTCAGCCCGACCAGGAAATCGACCGTGCGGGTCGCATTGCGCGGGATCGTCGCAAGGAAAGCCGACAAGGCCTCGCCCGCGGGTTCGGGGCGGCGGTAGATCGACAGATCCTCGGTCAGCTCTGCCGGGTAGTCGAAGGGCCAGTCCTCGGCGGTCTCGTCGACGAAGAAATCGAACGGGTTGTAGACCGTCATGTCGGCGACCAGATCGACCTCTATCTTCAGTTCGCGCACCGGCTCGGGAAAGACGAAGCGCGACAGCCAGTTGCCGTAAGGGTCCTGCTGGTGGTTCACGAAGTGCCCGCCCGGCGAGACCTTCAGCGAATGGGAAATCACCCGGGTCCGGCTGTGCGGCGCCGGGCGAAGGCGGATCACCTGCGGACCGAGGCTGACGGGACGGTCGTAGCGGTAATGGGTCAGGTGCCGGATGGTCGCGGTGATCGCCATGGAGGATCCAAACGTTAACGGTACTGTCCGGCAGCAAAGACGGTTTTCGGCGTCCTGTAAACACGGGCGCTCGCCCCGGGGTTCCCGGGGGACCGCCCCGCAGTAGCCTTCGGGGGCAGAGCCGCCTTGCCAAGCTGTCCTTTCAGACGGGTAACGGCCTATCTGCCCGTGTCTTCATCTCCGCCGGGAAGTGTCACGCCGCGTTTGTCCATGTAGGGCCGGAAATACTCGCGGAAAGCCGAAAAGCCCTCGGCCAGCATCAGGAACTCTTCGCGGTTCATCACCAGGACCTTGCAATCCTCCTTGGCGCGCACGGTCGTCTTGCGACGGGTGGCCCCGAGGATCAGCCGTTCGCCGAAATGCCCGCCCGGGCCGATGACGCGGAGCGTCGTCTCGCCGGTCTCCGGATCGGGCCGCTCCATCTCGACCGAACCCGAGATCACCGTATAGAAACCGTCCGACCTGTCGCCCGCGTTGTAGATCCGGTCGCCCGCGCGGTAATAGACATAGCGCAGCGGCGGTTTGCCGTAGAATTTCAGCTGCACCAGGCTGCGCGCGCCCAGCATGTCGAGCGACCAGTTGATCATCACCCGGATACGGGTGCCGATGCCGGGCAAGAGCGCCAGATAATAGGACCGCCAGATGAACCAGGCGGGAAAGCCCGTGATGTTGTGGCCGAAGACATTGGCGACGCCGCGCTTGGCGCCCAGAGAGGCCAGCGCCCCGCGCGAGGCATAGGCGAAGGGCTTCAGATCGCGCCCCCGGACGGCGGCGGCGATGTTGGCGGCAACCCGCTTGGCCTCGCGCACCGCGAATTGCGCGGTCGGAGGGGCGAAATCGATCCGTTCCGAGGCGCCCTCCTTCAGCGGGATCAGCGCGCAGTCGCCCAGCGCCCAGACATTGTCATGGCCCGCGACCCGCAAGGTCCGGTCGACAGGGATCCGCCCCTTGTCAAGCGGCAGGCCCATCCGCTGCACCACCGGCAGCGGTGCGTTGCCGATTGTCGCAACGATGGTCCGGGTGTCGATCACCTCGCCGTCGGTGGTCACAAGCTGGCGGTGGGTCGCGCTTTTGACGCCTGTTCTCAGCTTGATCTCGATGCCGTGACGCTCCAGATGGCCGACCGCGTAATCGGCCAGCGGCTCGGGCATCTCGTTCAGGATGCGGGGCGCGAACTCGATCAGCTGCACCCGTACCTCGGAGGGGTCGATCTTGGGATAGAAGCGCAGCGAGCGGTCGATCATCTCCTTCATCTCGCCGACCGTCTCGACCCCCGAGAAGCCGCCGCCGACCACGGTAAAGGTCAGCGCGCCGCGCTTGGTGTCAGGCAGTTCGGTGACCTGGGCATGTTCGAGCTGTTCGATGATATGGCCGCGCAGACGCCGCGCATCTTCCAGCGTCTTCATCTTCAGCGCGTGTTCCTCGAGCCCCGGCATGCGCGAGAAATCGGTGCCCTGCCCCAGCGCGATCACCAGATGGTCGTAGGGTACCTCGGTCGGGCGGCGCTGGATACCCTGAAAGACGGTCACCACCTTGCGCTCGAAATCGACGCTGTCGACCACCGCCTTGCGCACGAACACGCCGTCAAGCACGAAGCGCAGCGGCGAGACCGCATGGGCGGGCGTGATCGAGCCGCCCGCCACCTCGGGCAGAAGCGGCTGGAAAACGAAATAGTTCTGGGCGTTGATCACCTCGATCTCGGCCTTGCGCCCGAACCGGCGGCGCAGCGCGCGGGCCGTGTACATGCCCCCGAAACCGCCCCCCAGAACCACTATCCTGGTCGCCATCGCGCTCTCCTGTGCTGCTCGGTCCTGCCTGGCTTGTGCGGCGATGCAGCATAACGCATCGCCCGACCGCCGCCAGACGGTATATTGTCCCTGCGTGCAGATCCCGGGGCAGGATCGAGGGGATGCGGGGGCAGCCTCCTGTCCAGATGTCCAATTGCGGATCGGGACGGACTGTGGCAATGCCCCTGACCAATGACACGCGCCGGCCCCATATCCGCCTATCTCAAGCTTTGCCACTGGCTCGACCGGGCCGCGCTGGCCTATTGCGTGGCGGCGGCGCTGTTTCTGACCGGCGCCACGCTGGCCATCGTCATCCTGCGCTACGGCTTCGGCACCGGGTCGATCCAGTTCCAGAACGCGGCCGACTATGCCTTCGCCAGCCTTCTGGTCTTCGCCATTCCGGTCACCCTGGCGCGCGGCGGCCATGTCCGGGTCGAGGTCATTTCGGAACGGCTCTCGCCCCGCTACATCCGCATCGCCGACATCCTCGCCGTGCTGATCTTCCTGATCCCGGTCTTCGGGCTGATGATACATGCGTTCTGGCCGGACCTGTCCTATTCCTGGTCGATCCGCGAAGGCGCCGTTGAAACCGGAGGGCTGGGCGGCGTCTATATCGTCAAGACCGCCCTGCCGCTGGCCTCGGCACTGATGATCCTTCAGGGCCTCGCCATGATCCTGAAACCGGCCGAAAAGCGCAAAGACGTGCAGGAAATCCTATGACCGGCGAAGAGGGCGCCCTGCTGGTCCTGCTGCTGGGGCTGTTCGGCGGCATTCTCAGCGGCATCCCGGCGATGCTGGCGATCGCGGGCGTGCCGCTGATCACCGCGCTGATCGCCTCGGTCTTCGGGCTGTTCGACCTGAGTTTCCTCAACTTCTTCCCGGGCCGCGTCTGGGGGGTGATGTCGAACCGGCTGCTGATGGCGGTGCCGCTGTTCGTGCTGATGGGGGTGCTGCTGGAACGCGCGCAGCTGGCCGAGCGGATGCTGGGCGTGCTGGGCAAACTGACCCGGGGCTCGCCGCGCGGCATGGGGCTGAGCGTGCTGGCCTTCTCGACGCTGATCGCCGCCTCGACCGGCATCATCGGCGCAACCGTCGTGATGCTGGTGCTGATCTCGCTGCCCGCGATGCGTCAGGCCGGGATCGACAAGCGGCTGGCGGCGGGGCTGATCTGCGCCTCCGGAACGCTGGGTCAGGTGATCCCGCCCTCGATCATCCTGGTGCTGCTGGGCGACCAGATCGGCAATGTCTATCTCGAGGCGCAACAGGCCGCGGGCAATTTCGCGCCCGATCCGGTTTCGGTCGGCGACCTCTTCGCGGGCGCATTGCTGCCCGGGCTGATGCTGGTCGCGATCTATGCCGTCTATGTCGCCCTCCGGCTTGGCCCCGCGCCCGAGCCGCGCCCGCCGCGCGAACCGGTGCCCGCCTCCGAGATCCTGTTCACCTTCCTGCCGCCGATCCTGCTGATCCTGGCGGTTCTGGGCTCGATCCTCGCAGGCGTCGCCACCACGACCGAGGCCGCGGGGCTTGGCGCCGTCGGCGCGCTGCTGATGGCCGCGCAAGCCGCCAAAGGCGGCCGCGCCGGGCGCTGGCTGATCGCCTCGGCGGGGCTGGCCGCACTGGTGCTGGTCGGCATGGGCATGGCCGGGCTCGGCCGGGCCGCGCCGGGCACCCTGCCCGGCCTGCTGGCGACGGGCGCGGCCGCGCTGATCGCGGCGGGCACGCTGATGGCAGCGCTGCGCACCTGGCGGGCGGGGCTCTTGCAGGGCGCGCTGACCGATATGGTGCGGATCTCGGGCATGGTCTTTGGCATCGTGGTCGCGGCCTCGCTGCTGTCGCTGGTGTTCCGCGGCTTCGGCGGCGACCATCTGGTCGAGGAGCTGATGGCCAGCCTGCCCGGCGGCGGCATGACCGCGATCTTCCTGGTGATGGCGGTGATCTTCCTTCTGGGCTTCATCCTCGAGGCGGTCGAGATCATCTATATCGTGGTCCCGCTGCTGGGCCCGCCGATCTTGGGCACCGACATCTCTCCGGTCTGGTTCGCGATCCTGATCGCGATGAACCTGCAGACCTCGTTCCTGACGCCGCCCTTCGGCTTTGCGCTGTTCTATTTCCGCTCGGTCGCGCCGCCCGACATCACCACGCTCGACACCTACCGGGGCGTGGTGCCCTTCGTCCTGCTGCAACTCGTGGCGCTGGGTGTTCTGGTCGCGCTTCCCGAGCTTGCGACCTGGCTGCCGCAGGCGATATTCCGGTAAGCGCAACGCAAGAGGACATCATGCATCGCAGAACCTTCCTGAAGACCGGCGCCGGGGTCGCGGCGGCAGGCACGCTGGCCAGCCCGGCGCTTGCCTCCGGCAAGATCCACTGGAAACTGCCGACCGCCTTTCCCAAGATGGCCCCCGCCGTCGGCACCAATGTCACCAATTTCGCCGAACGCGTCGCCGCGATGTCGGATGGCCGCCTGACCTTCACCGTCTATGGCGCGGGCGAGCTGGTTCCGGCCTTCGGCGTCGAGGATGCGGTGCAGGCGGGCAATGCCCCGGTCGGCCACGGCCCCACCTATTACGCCGCGGGCAAGAACCCCGCGCTGCACTGGTTCACCGGCGTGCCCTTCGGCATGACCTCGACCGAGCATACCGCGTGGCTGCGCTGGGGCGGCGGGCAGGAGGTCTGGGACGAGATCTATGCCCAGCGAAACCTCAAGCCGATCTATTCGGGCAACTCGAACACCCAGTCGGCGGGCTGGTTCAAGAAACCCGTCGACAGCGTCGAGGACCTGAAGGGCCTGAACATGCGCGTCGCGGGTCTGGCGGGCGAGGTTTACCGCAAGCTTGGCGTGAACGCCGTGCTGATGCCCCCGCCCGAGATCTTCCAGGCGCTGCAATCGGGCGCCATCGACGCGGCGGAATGGGTGGCCCCCTATCTGGACCAGGCGTTCGGACTGCAGAAGATCGCCGACATCTGCTACCTGCCCGCCTTCACCGAACCGGGCGCCGGGCTGGCGGTGGTGTTCAACAAGGATGCCTGGGCCGAACTGCCCCCGGACCTGCAGGCAATCTGCGAAAGCGCGGCCTGGAGCGCGGCCTACGAGGTGCAGGCGCAGTTCGATCATTTCAACGCCAAGTCGATGGCCGAGCTCAAAGCCCAGGGCGTAGAGTTCCGCAGCTTCTCCGACGACGTGGTCGCGGCCCAGCGCGCCGCCTGGACCGAGGTGCAGGACGAACTGACCGCCGCCAATCCCGATGTGGCCAAGGTGCGCGAAACCTATGACGTCGCGCTGGCCGAGGCGCGCGACTATTCCCGCGCTATGGCGCTGCCGCTGCTGGCCGGACGGGTCTGAGCCGCAGCACCGCGCGCGACATGGACGAATGCAACGGGGCCGCCTGTCCGGGCGGCCTCTTTTTTGTCGATCAGTTCTATCCGCTGGCGCCAGAGGCCTCCTATTCTGCCGCGATCGGCAGTGTCGCCTCGGCGCGCCACTCGGCCAGCACGTCGGCATAGTCCGGATCGCGGCTGGCCACCGCAAGGGTCGCCTCCAGCATCCCCGCCTTCGAGCCGCAATCGTAGCGCCTGCCCGAGAAGGCGAACCCCGCCAGCCCCAGGCGTTCGGTGTCGCGCGCGATGGCGTCGGTCAGCTGGATCTCGTCATGGGCGCCCGGCCCCTGGCTCGCCAATGTCTCGAAGATTGCCGGATGGAGGATATAGCGCCCGACCACCGCCTTCAGCGAGGGGGCCTCTTCGGCGGCGGGCTTTTCGACCATGCCGCGGGCGCGGGTGATCGCCCCCTCCTGCCCCACCGGGTCGAGCACACCATAGCGCGACACCGCTTCCGGCGTCACATCCATCGCCGCCACCATATGCCCTGCGCCGCAGCGCGCATACGCCTCGACCATCTGGGCCAGGCAGCCCGGCCGGGACAGGATCAGATCGTCGGGCAGCAGAACCGCGACCGGCCCGGGCAGCACCAGATCGCGCGCGCACAGCACCGCATGGCCCAAGCCACGCTGTTCGTGCTGCATGGTGAATTCGACCTCGTGTTCGTCCTCGTCCAGCGCCGCCGCCTCCAGCGCCTCGGCGATCCGCGCCTTGCCGCGCGCCCGCAGCGTCTCGATCAGGTCGGCATCGGCCCGCACATGACGTTCGATCGCCGTCTTCGAGGGATGGCTGACGAACACCATGCGTTCCACACCTGCCTCGCGCGCCTCGTCGATGGCGAACTGGATCAGCGGGGTGTCGATCACCGGCAACAATTCCTTGGGCGTCGCCTTGGTCGCGGGAAGAAAGCGGGTTCCAAGCCCAGCCACGGGAAAAATTGCGGTCCGCACGGGCGATGGGATCATATCTGGCTCCTGAAAATGACGAATGCACCTGCAGCATAACCGCGTCAGGAGCGGAAGGTTTCATCCAATGTCGAAATCTTCGCCACTCCCCCGCTGACACGCCTCGCGCGACCGCACAGAAGGCCCTTGCGGCGCATGCGACGGGGACACAGGGACAATGCGACAGTGTCAGGGTCAGGGACAGGGTCAGTTGGCCGAGGCGATCTCGCGGCCGCCAAGCTCGGACAACACGCGCCGGAAGGTCTCGCCCATGGGCGTCGGTTGCATCCGGTCGTCGACGAGATTGATCTTGGGAACCGTGCCCTGCCAGGGATAGGGATTGGCGGCGAACCAGGCGTGCCGTTCGACGAAGGGCAGACCGTCCATCATCTGCGCCGCCCGTTCGAAGAAGGCCGCACTTTGCCCGTAGCTGGCGGCGCCCGGGCGGTCCCAGTCGACAAGGGCGTATTCGGTGACCCAGATCGGACGGCGGTATTCGCGGTGGACCGCCTGCAACCAGCGCCGGAAGGCCGCCACATCGCCGTCTGTCGAATAGTAATGCACCGCCATGAAGTCGATGCGATAGCCGCGCCGCTCGGCCTCGGTCATGAAACGCCGCTGCCACGAGCCGGGGCCGAGGGTTTCGGCCTGGGTGGTGGCCGGACTGCCGATCCGCAACCCGCGCCCCTTGGCCTCGACGCGCGGCCAGAGCGCCAGCGCACGCTCGACCGACAGCCCACCCTGATGCGATCCTTTGCCATCGGGTTCGTTGAACGCCATCAGCGCCCGCACCGGGCGATCCGACGTGATCGGCTTGGCGAGGTCGCCCTCGGAATGGATCATCGGCACGAATTCGACGGTGCGCGAGGTGGGCCCCCGGGCCCAGAGCTGGTCGGTGCGCCAGGTGTAGTACCAGCCCAGCGCGGGCTGATCCTCGACCCAGTGGATCGTGGTGTAGCGGCTGTTCTCCCAGGCGCCGACCCCGGCCTTCTGGGCCAGGGCGGTCTGCGCCAGAGACAACAGAAATACCCACAGGAAAAACAAGGTTCTCCCGACCATCGGCGCTCCCCTCGCAGGACGCTGTCTGTGCGATATGCTCAGTCTAGGGCCGGCCGTGGATCAGAATATGGCCGGGTTCGTGATTTATTAAGGAATTGGCCGGGCCATTGGTTCCCGATTCGGGAACGATCCGCGGGGCCTTGCCCGAATTGTTTGCCAGACGCCTCGAAGCGGCCCGCAAAAGGCGCCCTGCGGCGCTGTCAGGTCCGATCCGCTTGCCACAATTCGGCCCCCTGCCGAAACCGCGACGGGAGCCCGCCGGACAGTGCGCACGGGACAAGACGCTGGAATAGGCGGGGCACAGGGCTATGCTCTGGCATCGATTCAAGGGCCGCGACGTGACCGAATGACCGATACCCCCTCAGACCCGCGAGCCTCAGCCCCCGGCGCGGGGTCAGGCCCAGCCTCCGGCCGCGTCGCGAACCGTGTCGCGGGACGCGACCTTGCCTCGCTGATTGCCTGCCCGCATTGCGACGCGGTCTACCGGGCCGTACAGCCCGCCCCCCGCGCGCGGGCTGTCTGCGCGCGCTGTCACAAGGTGCTGATCGCCCCGCACCGGCAGGCCGGACAGCGGCTGATCGCGGTGGCGCTGGCGGTGGTGGTGCTGATCGGGGCCGCGACGCTGACGCCGTTTCTCAGGGTCGAGGCGGGCGGGATGAGCAACGCGACCTCGGTTCTGGGCGCGGCGCTGGCCTTCAGCGCCCGGCCGATGCTGATGGCGCTGGCGCTGGCGGTGGCCGCGCTGATCGTCTTCGTGCCGGTGTTGCGGGCGCTTCTGATCCTTTACGTGCTGACGCCCATCGTGCTCGACCGCCCGCCCGCGCGCCATGCCCGCGCCGCCTTCCGCCTGTCCGAGGCGTTGCGCCCCTGGTCGATGGCCGAGGTCTTCGCCATCGGCTGCGCGGTCGCGCTGGTCAAGATCTCGGACCTGGCCCAGGTCGAGTTCGGCCCGGCCTTCTGGATGTTCTCGGCCCTTGTCATCCTGATCGTGGTGCAGGACACCTTCATGTGCAGGTATTCGGTATGGACGTCTCTGGAGAAGTGAAAAGCGCACGCGACATGGGCCTTGTGGCCTGCACCCGCTGCACCCGGGTCTGGCCTGCGGGCACGCGAAGCTGTGCGCGCTGCGGCCAGCGGCTGCACCCGCGCGCGCCGCTGTCGCTGCAGCGAGTCTGGGCCTGGTGGAGCCTCGGACTGATCGCCTATGTGCCGGCGAATATCTACCCGATGCTGGAAACCCGGACGCTGGTCAGCACCCAGGACAACACCATCGTCGGCGGCGCGGTCGAAATCGCCCGCCATGGCAGCTGGGGCATCGCCGCGGTGATCCTGACGGCTTCGGTGCTGATCCCCATCGGCAAGTTCCTCGCGGTGGCGGGGCTCGCGCTCAGCGTCGCGCATGGCAGCCGCGTCAGCCGCGCCCGGCGCCAGCAGCTCTACGAGGTGGTGGAATATATCGGCCGCTGGTCGATGATCGACGTCTTCGTCGTTGCCATCCTCTCGGCGCTGGTGCAACTGGGCGCGGTGGTCTCGATCAGCCCCGGCCCGGCCAGCCTTTTCTTCGCGGTCTCGGTGATCGCCACCATGCTGTCGGCGCAAAGCTTCGACAGCCGCCTGCTTTGGGATGGTCCCGATCCGTCCCCCGCCTCCCGGAGCCGCCTGGCATGACCGATCTTCCTCCCGAAACCCCGGTCGAACCGGCCGGCCGCAGCCTGCTGGACCGCATTTCCATCGTCTGGGTGATCCCGGCGGCGGCCTTGGCCATCGCGCTGGGCGTGGCCTGGCACAGCTATGCCGAACGCGGGCCTCTGCTGGAACTGACCTTCGAGAATGCCTCGGGCATCAAGGCGGGCGAGACCGAACTCCACTATCGCGACGTGACCGTGGGCCTGGTCGAAAGGGTGGGCTTTACCGACAGTCTCGGCGAGGTGCTGGTCTCGGTCCGGCTCGACAAGGCGGTCGCGCCCTATGTCGATGACGGCGCCGATTTCTGGGTGGTCCAGCCCGAGGTCAGCGCGCGCGGCGTGACCGGGCTGTCGACCGTGCTGTCGGGGGTCTTCATCCAGGGCATCTGGGACGACCGGCCCGACGGCTTTGTCGAACGCCACCAGGGCAAAAGCGCGGCACCGCTGAACCGCGAGGGCCGCCCGGGCCTCAGGCTGAGGCTGCGCGCCGCCACCGATGCGGGCCTGACCGAAGAGGCGCCGATCCTTTATCGCGGCATCGAGGTCGGGCGGATCGGCAAGGCCGAGGTCAGCCAGGACGGCTCGACCGTCGAGGCCGATGCCATCGTCTTCGCCCCGCATGACCGGCTGATCTCGACCTCGACCCGGTTCTGGGACAGCTCGGGCTTTTCCTTCTCGCTCGGCCCCAGCGGCGCGCGGGTCGATTTCTCGTCCGTCGCGGCGCTGCTGTCGGGCGGAGTGACCTTCCAGAGCGTGGTCTCGGGCGGGCGCGAGGTCCAGCCCGAGACCCGGTTCGAGGTCTATCCCGACGAATCCACCGCCCGGGCCAGCGTCTTTGCCGCCGATGAGGGCACCGCCCTGACCCTGACCGCCTATTTCGAGGAAAACGTCGAAGGGCTTTCGGTCGATGCGCCGGTCACGCTGGGCGGGCTCCGGATCGGCCGCGTCGCATCGCTGAACGGCATCGTCGATGCCGCGCGCTTCGGCGACGACCGGGTGCGGCTGTCGGCGACACTGGCGATCCAGCCCTCGCGACTGGGCATCGAGCAGAACGCGACGCCCGAGGACGCACTCGACTACCTCGCGGGCCGGGTGCGCGAAGGGCTGCGGGCGCGGCTGGTGACCGCTTCGATCCTGACCGGCGGGCTCAAGGTCGAACTGGTCGAGACCGCCGAGACCTCGCCGGCCGAAATTGACCGCGACGCCGACCCGAACCCGGTGATCCCGACCACGGCCAGCGACATTTCCGACGTCTCGGCCACCGCCGAGGGGCTTTACAACCGCATCAACGATCTGCCCATCGAGGACCTGATGCAAAGCGCCATCGACGCGCTGAACAGCGTCAGCACCCTGGCCGGCAGCGACGAGATCCGCGCCGTTCCGGGCGAGGTCAAGGCGCTGGTCGGCGAGGCGCGTGGCATCGTCGGCTCGGACGGGATGCAGGCCCTGCCCGGCCGCATCGACGGGGCCGTCGCCGCCATCGAGACGCTGACCCGCCAACTGGCCGAGGCCGATGCTGCCTCCCGCCTGACCGAAGCGCTCGACGCCGCCGCCGGGGCCGCGCAAAGCATCGACGCCGCCGCCGCCGGGCTGCCCGATCTGGTCGCGCGCCTGAACGCGGTGGCCGATCAGGCGGCAACGCTGCCGCTGAACGAGCTGGCCGACCGGATCTCGGCGCTGCTCGACAGCACCGACCGGCTGATCGACACCGATCAGGCGCGCGATCTGCCGACCGATCTTTCCGGCGCCCTGCGCGAACTGGCGGCGATGCTGGCCGAGCTGCGCGAGGGCGGGATCGTCGGTAACGCCAATGCCACCCTCGCCTCGGCGCGGTCGGCCGCCGACGACATCTCGACCGCCGCGCGCGATCTGCCCGACCTGCTGGACCGGGCCAAGCGCATTCTGGGCCAGGCCTCGGCCACCATCGAGGGCTATGACGCCTCGCGCGGGATGGGCCGCGAGATCGACGCCGCACTCCGCGAGATCCAGCGCGCGGCCCAGGCCGTGACGACGCTGTCGCGGGCGCTGGAACGCAACCCCAACTCGATCCTGTTCGGACGCTGACATGAAACCGCACCTGCTACTTGCCGCCCTCGTCCCCTCCGCCCTGGCGCTGGCCGCCTGCAGCGGCAGCCCCGACCGTTACACCGTGCCCGACACGGCCGTCGCCGGGCCGCGCCTGCCCGTCGCCTGGCGCAGCGTCGCGATCCGCGAGGTGTCGCTGCCGACCTATGCCGCGTCCGAGGAAATCTACAGCCGCAGCGCCAGCGGGGCGCTGACCTCGTCCTCGGACGTGCTTTGGGCCGACGACCCGACCCGCGCCATCACCCAGGATCTGGCGCGCCTGCTGACGCAGATGACCGGCGCCCAGGTCGCCGCCGAGCCCTGGCCCTTCTTCGACCGCGCCCAGGCGACGCTCGAGATCCGCGTGGCCGACATGCTGGCCGAGCCCGACGGGACCTTCCGCCTGACCGGCCAGTTCTTCGTGGCCCCCGATGCCGGCGGGCGGAACCGCAGCGCGCCCTTCGCGATCGCGGTGCCCATCGCCGCCCCCGCAGGTCCCGCCCAGATCGCGGCGGCGCGCGGCGCGGCGCTGCGCGAGCTTGCGACCCAGATCGCCCGGACCGGGCTGCGCTGAGCCGCCCCGCGCCAAAGCCCGATTGCGCCCCGATCGTCGCGGCGCTAGCCTCTGCCCGCCACCGCCCCAAGGAGCCCAAGATGCCCGAAACCGCCCCGAACAGCTGGAAAGCCCGCGCCGAGTCGTCCAGTTTCTATGGCTTTACCGATCTGCCCTCGGTCAAGGCGCGCGGAACGGTGGTGCTGACCCATGGCGAAGGCCCCTATGTCATCGACACCGAAGGTCGGCGCTATCTCGACAGCAATTCGGGGCTCTGGAACATGGTCGCGGGGTTCGACCATGCCGGGCTGGCCGCGGCCGCCAAGGCGCAATACGACCGCTTCCCGGGCTATCACGCCTTCTTCGGGCGGATGTCCGACCAGACCGTGATGCTGAGCGAGAAGCTGATCGAGGTCTCGCCCTACGAGCGCGGCCGGGTTTTCTACACCAATTCGGGCTCCGAGGCGAATGACACGCTGGTCAAGATGCTGTGGTTCCTCGCCCGCGCCGAGGACCAGCCCCAGCGCCGCAAGATCCTGACCCGGAAGAACGCCTATCACGGCGTCACCGCGGTCTCGGCCTCGATGACCGGCAAGCCCTATAACGCGCTGTTCGGCCTGCCGCTGCCCGATTTCATCCACCTGACCTGCCCGCATTACTGGCGCGAGGGCCGCCCCGGCGAGACCGAGACCCAGTTCACCGCCCGCATGGCGGCCGAGCTGGAAGAGGTGATCAATCGCGAGGGCGCCGAGACCATCGCCGGGTTCTTCGCCGAACCCGTGATGGGCGCGGGCGGCGTGATCCCGCCCTCGGCGGGCTATTTCCAGGCGATCCAGCCGATCCTCAAGAAGCATGGCATCCCGCTGATCTCGGACGAGGTGATCTGCGGCTTCGGGCGCACCGGCGCCGTCTGGGGCTGCGAGACCTATGATTTCGTGCCCGATGCCATCATCTCGTCCAAGGCGCTGACGGCGGGCTACTTCCCGATGGGCGCGGTGATCCTCGGCCCCGGGCTGGCCGACCGGCTGCACAGGGCCTCCGAGGCGGTCGAGGAATTTCCGCACGGCTTTACCGCCTCGGGCCACCCGGTCGGCTGCGCCATCGCGCTGAAGGCCATCGACGTGATCCTGAATGAGGGGCTTCTGGAAAACGTCCGCCGCCTGACCCCGCTTTTCGAAGAGGGCATGAAGCGGCTGGCCGAAAACCCCAATATCGGCGAGTTCCGCGGCAAGGGGCTGATGGGCGCGCTGGAAGCCGTCGCCGACAAGCCGACCAGGACGCCCTTCCCCTCCAACCTCTCGGTCAGCGAGCGGATCGCCAATACCTGCACCGATCACGGCCTGATCTGTCGGCCGCTTGGCCAGTCCATCGTGCTGTGTCCGCCCTTCATCCTGACCGAACCGCAGATGGCCGAGATGTTCGAAAAGCTCGAAGCGGCTCTGACCGAGGTCTTTGCCGGGCTGAAGGCGGGGGCGTGAGCACCGCCACCCCCGCGACCCAGGCGCTGCAACGCGCGGGCGTCGCGTTTCGGCCGATCGATTACACCTATGTGGCCGGTCAGGACCGGATCGGGCTGCATGCGGCCGAAGCCATCGGCGCCGATCCGGGCCGGGTGATGAAGACCCTGATGGTCGAGGTCGACGGCAAGCCCGCCTGCGCGGTGATCCCCTCGGACCGCACCCTGTCGATGAAGAAGGTGGCAGTGGCCTTCGGTGCCAAATCGGCCCGGATGATGCCGCCCGACAAGGCCGAGCGGCTGACCGGCTTTCATACCGGCGGCATCAGCCCCTTCGGCCAGAAGCGCCGCGCGCCGGTGGCCTTCGAGGCCAGCGCGCTGAGCGGGGCCGAAATCGTTCTGAACGGCGGCCGCCGCGGGCTGATGGTGGCCCTGGCCCCGGACGATGCGCTGGCCGCCGCCGGAGCACAGGCGGCCGATCTTTGCGCCGAGCACGGCTGAGGGAAGGGCGCGGCACCGGCGCGGATTGACCCCGGCCGCGAAGCCGCCAAGATGAACCCGACGCCCAGACGCCCGCGCGAGAGGACCCGACGATGCCGATGTACAACTACTGCTGCACCGCCTGCGAAGCCGAATTCGAGCTTCTGCGCAGCCTCAGCGATGACAGCGCCCCCGCCTGCCCCGACTGCGGCAGCCCCGAGGTCAGGCGCCTGCTGTCGCGCGTCGTCGCCACGGGCGACAGCGCGAAACTTATCAAGGGCGCGCGCAGCCTCGCCAAGAAGGAAGGCCATTTCAGCAACTATTCGAAGAGCGAGCGCAAGAAGGGCGGCGTCTGACCGCCCGCTTTCGGATCAGTCCTTGTCCTTGCGCCGCTTCTCGCGGTACTCGATCGCGAAGATCGCCGCCTGCGCGGCCAGAAATCCGAAGAAGACCGCCGCCGCGATCGAGGTCACGGTATGGACCGGGCCCGCCGTAAGATAGCCCCAGTCGGTCATGAGAACGGTGATCAGCGTCACCGCGATGCCCACGCCCCAGACGATCCGCCCGGTCGGAGGCTTTTTGCTGTCGTTTTCCATGCGCCGGAAAGTGGCACCGCGCCGGTCCGCAGGCAAGCGCGGCTTGCGGTCGCGGCCGGGCCGGGCCGACCTCAGCGCGACGCCTTCTCGGCGATCCCGCTGACGCCCTCGCGCCGCGCCAACTCCGCCGCGACATCGGCCAGGGTCACGTCGCGGGCGGCAAGCATCACAAGCAGGTGATAAACGACGTCCGCCGCCTCGGAGGTCAGCCGGACGCGGTCGCCCCGGACCGCCTCGATGATCGCCTCGACCGCCTCCTCGCCGAATTTCTCGGCGCATTTCTCGGGGCCTTTCGCGAACAGCTTGGCGGTCCAGGACGTATCCGGATCGGCGCCCTTGCGCGCCTCGACCGTGGCGGCAAGACGCGCCAGCGCCTCGAGATCGGATGCGGTCATGTCAGCCTCACGGGGATGCCGGCGGCGGCCATATGCGCCTTGGCCTCGCCGATGGTGAATTCGCCGAAATGGAAGATCGAGGCGGCCAGTACCGCGCTGGCCCCGCCCTCGGTGACCCCCTCGACCAGATGGTCGAGCGTGCCGACCCCGCCCGAGGCGATCACCGGCACATCGACCGCATCGGAAATCGCACGGGTCAGCGGCAGGTTGAAGCCCGCCCGCGTCCCGTCCCGGTCCATGCTGGTCAACAGGATCTCGCCCGCGCCCTTGGCGACCACCGTCCGCGCGAACTCGACCGCGTCGATGCCGGTGGGCTTGCGCCCGCCATGGGTGAAAATCTCCCACTTGCCGGGACTGACCGTCTTGGCGTCGATGGCGACCACGATGCACTGGCTGCCGAACTGGTCGGCCGCCTCGTGCACCACATCGGGGTTGGCGACCGCCGCCGAGTTGAAGCTGACCTTGTCGGCGCCTGCCAGCAGCAGCGCGCGCACATCCTCGGCGGTCCGCACCCCGCCACCCACGGTCAGCGGCATGAAGCACTGCTCGGCCGTGCGTCGCACCACGTCGAACATGGTGCCGCGATTTTCATGAGTCGCGTGGATGTCGAGAAAGCACAACTCGTCCGCTCCGGCCGCGTCATAGGCCTTTGCGGCCTCGACCGGATCGCCCGCATCGACGAGATTGACGAAATTGACCCCCTTGACCACGCGCCCCTCGGCCACGTCGAGACAGGGGATGATACGGATCTTCAGCATGGCGGCTCCTTTCGCGCCCTCTTAGCGCGGGCGGGCGTCCGAGGAAAGACGCCCGAGAACAGCCAGCGGAAGGCCCCGGGCCGCGCCCCCGAAGGGGCACCGATGCCGGGGCCTTCGGACTGGAGCCGCCGACGACGTGCCGGGCCCGCGGAAGACAACGCTTCCGCTGCTCCCCGACACGCCGCCGGACGACGGCAGGGACGGCCTAGAGCGGCCGCGCCTGTTCGTAGCCGCGCGCAGAGACGCCGCGCGGCGTTGTCAGCAGGTGATCGGGGGTCAGACGCAGGGTGTCCATCGCGATCATCCGCTCTTCGTCGGTGGGCACGACAAGGGTCGCGACCGACGCATCGGCAGCGCTGATGTTCGGATAGCCGTCGCGCGCCACCTCGTTCGTTGCCTCGTCGATCCGGACGCCCAGGACGCCCAGCCCCGAACAGATCCGGGTCCGGATCTCGGCGCTGTTCTCGCCGATGCCTGCTGTGAAGACCAGCGCGTCGAGCCCGTTCATCGCGGCCGCATAGGCGCCGATGGTCTTCTTGATCTGATAGACGAAGATCTCGACCGCCAGCCTGCACCGGTCGTCGCCGTCAGCCGCCCGCGTCGTTACCTCGCGCATGTCGTTGCTGACGCCCGAGACGCCCAGAAGCCCGCTCTTGTGATAGCAAAGCGTCTCGACGTCCTTCAGGCTCATTCCCAGCTGGTTGACCAGATGGAAGATGATCGACGGGTCGAAATCGCCCGACCGGGTGCCCATGGGAACGCCCCCGAAGGTGCCGAACCCGATCGAGGTATCGACCGACCTGCCGCCATCGACCGCAGTCAGCGTCACGCCGTTGCCCAGATGGCAGATCACCATCTTCATGTCCTCGATGGGCCAGTTCAGCAGATCGGCCGTGGCCTGGCTGACATAGCGGCAGGACGTGCCGTGAAAGCCGTATTTCCGGATGCCGCTCTTGGCATAAAGCTCGTAGGGCAGCGCATAGACATGCGCTTCGGGCGGCACGGTCTGATGGAACGCGGTATCGAACACCACGATGTTCGGAACGCCCGGGAACAGACGCATCGCGGCCTCGATACCGGCGATGTTGCAGGGATTGTGAAGCGGCGCAAAGCCGACGCAGGCCCGAAGCTGGGCCATGACCTCGTCATCGACCACGACCGAGTCGACGAAAACGTCGCCGCCATGAACCGCGCGATGGCCGATGGCCGTGATCGCCGCCGGGCAGTCGATCACGCCGTAGTCGGCATGCATCAGGCTGGCCAGCATCAGTTCAAGCGCGGTCTTGTGATCGGGAACCGGAAGCTCGACCTTCTCGCCGCGGCCTCCGGCCTTGTGATCCGAGTAGGAGCCGTCCTCGCCGATCCGGGCGATCAGACCCTTCGCCACGACTTCGGACAGATCGGTCGTGTAAAGCTGATACTTCAGGCTGGAACTGCCGCAGTTGATGGTGAGGATCATGGTGTCGTCCTTTCTTTGAAACGGCAAGGACGGGCGGCGCGACGGGGGGGAGGGTGGGAGGAGGGTGTCGCGCCGCCCGTTCGGGGTGCAGGGTGTCGGTCTGCCCCCGGATCACACCGGCAGTGGGAGGAGAGCCCAGAAGCCGATGGAAGTCAGTACGTTGAAGACCAGCGTCATGGCCGCGATGGTGCAGGCCGGCGGGTCGATATGGGTATCGCCGCGGTCAAGGAAGACCCGGGCGAAGAACTCGCCCACGAAGGCGCAGACCAGCCCGGCAATGGCGGCCCAGAGGATGCTGCCCGAGGCCACGCCGACGATGGCGGCCGGAAGGGCGATGTGGTGGGTCACCGGGGTCAGAACGCCGACCGTCAGGAACAGCAGGCTCGCGGCGGCGATGCCGAAGGCCAGAAGCGCGCCAGCGGTGCCGTAGGTCACGCCCAGCCAGCCGCCCAGCAGTCCGACGCCGATGCCGATGACGGCGATCTGGCCGAAGCTGCTCTGGAACACCAGCCATTTGGTGGCATCGGTCGGGTGGAAGAACCGCTCGCCCTCGGGCGTTTTCCCGCACAGGCCGCAGGTGCCCCAGAGAAAGCGCACGATGAAGGCCGAGATCACGACGCTCATGCCGGGATAATCGGTCCAGGGCAGGCCCGGGCCCACATCGGGCACCATCGCGACGCCCCAGCAGATCACGTAGCCGACAATCCCGAAGATGCCGCCGACCAGCAGCACATCGGGGCTGTTCAGCCCCATGCCCGCCGTCACGATGTTGCGGCCGCTGTCAAGCTTGCCCTTCGAGGCCGCATAGGCCGCGGCGGCGACGCCCGAGGCGAACCCGCCCACATGCGGGCCGAAGACGCCGAACGGGATCCCGAAGAAGTCGGTGGCCGCGGGTGCGACCGCCAGCTGGATCGCGACGCCCGCGATCGTCAGGATGCCCACGAAGGCGAAGGCCGGCAATGCGCCGATCGCCGCCCCGAAGATGCCGCCCCCGAAGGCGACCAGTAAACCGAGTGCAGTCATTTATTCCTCCTTGCAACGCAATCGACATTCCTCACGCGAAGTCCTCGAATGGGATTTACGCGTTCGCTTCGATTCCGCTTCCAAGTTCGCATGTCGATTTTTTTCGGTTTCCGCTTGCTTCGCACCCGCGCCCGTTTTTCGAAACGCAGGTTGCCGTCTCCGGAAAAGCCGAAGGCCCTCCGGTTGGTTCAAACTGCATCCCCCGATATGTGATATCGAAAGCGAGTCCCGAATTCGGGTGCGTCGTCACAAATAATGTTGATCGAATTGGCACAGCCGGTCAACGCGGGGAACTTGGCCTCCGGTGGTAATTTCTTGCCGGAGTCGGACAAGACCCGGAATTCGCCCTCCAGAGGCCCCGGAATCGGCCCGCCAGGGCGAAAGCCGTCAAATTTTCTTGTTTTATTACTAGGCCTTACGAAGGCACCATGAGTCCTCCGCCACATGCCGAAGGCCCTGTCCGACACACCCCTGCGCGGTTCTGACCGAGGATGCCTTGTCCTCCCGATGACAAGTTTCTACCCGTCCGGGTAATTTCTTGTCATCGCGCCCGATTGCGCCTCGCCACGGCCCGGCGCCAAACCCCTTGTTTTCAAGGGCGACGCGTCCGATTTGCTGCCGCCGTCAAGGGATTACCCGTCATTGTCAAACCCTTCGCGTTGCTGATGACCCCTGCAAAATCCTATTCTCTCTTCAACGACGCGGCCAATCGCGAAGGAAATGGAAATGTCCGGTTCCTCGAAAAAGAAAGTCCTCATGATCGTCGGAGACTATTCCGAAGATTATGAAGTGATGGTTCCCTTTCAGGCGCTCGGAATGATCGGTTTCCAGGTCGACGCGGCTTGCCCGGGGAAACGCTCGGGCGACACTGTCAGGACCGCGGTCCACGATTTCGAGGGCGACCAGACCTATAGCGAAAAGCCCGGTCACCTCTTTCAGCTGAACACCGCCTTCGGACTGATCGAGGCGGACGCCTATGACGGGCTCTACCTCGCCGGGGGCCGGGCCTGCGAATACCTGCGGCTCGACGAGGACGTGCTGGCGCTGACCCGCACCGTCATGGAGGCGGGCAGGCCGGTCGCGGCGATCTGCCATGGCCCGCAAATCCTGGCCGCTGCCGGCGTTCTCGCCGGTCGCCGCCTGACGGCCTACCCGGCCGTCGCCCCCGAGATCCGCGCCGTCGGCGGCACCTATGTCGCCGTCGCGCCGGAAAACACCGTGATCGACGGAAACCTCGCGACGTCCCCGGCCTGGCCCGGACATCCGGGACTGCTGCGCGCCTTCGCGCGCCAGGTGGCCCCCGACCTCGCGATCTGAAGCAATCGGCGCCGGCGGGCCGCGAGGGCTCGGCGGGGCATCACAGCCTGGAGGAAATCATGATTGAGAAGGGCTTTACGAAACCGACGGACCGCGTGATGCGGCTCAAGTCCCAGATCATCCACGCCCGGCCCTATGTCGAGTCCGAGCGTGCGGTTCTGGCGACCGAAGCCTACAAGGCAACCGAAGGGCTGCCTGCGATCCTGCGGCGCGCCAAGGTGGCCGAGAAGATCTTCAACGAGCTTCCCGTGACCATCCGCGACGACGAGCTGATCGTCGGCGCGATCACCAAGAACCCGCGCTCGACCGAAATCTGCCCCGAATTCTCGTTCGACTGGGTGGAAGCCGAGTTCGACACCATGGCGACCCGCGTGGCCGACCCCTTCGAGATCCCGAAGGAAACCGCCGCCGAGCTGCATGAGGCCTTCAAGTACTGGCCGGGCAAGACGACCCAGGCGCTTGCCGCGTCCTACATGTCGAAAAAGGCCCATGATTGCATGGCCAACGGCGTGTTCACCGTCGGCAACTACTACTTCGGCGGCGTCGGCCACGTCTGCGTGGACTACGGCAAGATCCTCAAGATCGGCTTCCGCGGTGTCATCGAACAGGCGATCAAGCTGCTTGAATGCCTCGACGAGAAAGACCCCGGCTTCATCAAGAAGAAACAGTTCTACAACGCGGTCGTGATCTCCTACAACGCCGCGATCAACTTCGCCCACCGCTATGCGGCGAAGGCCGAAGAGCTGGCCAGGCAGGAATCGAACCCGAGCCGCAAGGCCGAGCTTGAACAGATCGCCAAGAACTGCCGCCGCGTTCCTGAAAACCCGGCCACGACGTTCTGGGAAGCCTGTCAGACCATGTGGTTCGTCCAGTGCATGCTGCAGATCGAATCCTCGGGCCACTCGATCTCGCCGGGCCGGTTCGACCAGTACATGAACCCCTATCTGCAAGCCGACAAATCCATCAGCCGCGACTTCGCGCAGGAACTGGTCGACTGCATCTGGATCAAGCTGAACGACGTCAACAAGACCCGCGACGAGGTGTCGGCCCAGGCCTTTGCCGGTTACGCGGTGTTCCAGAACCTCTGCGTCGGCGGCCAGACCGAAGACGGTCTCGATGCGACCAATGACATGTCCTACATGTGCATGGAAGCGGTCGCCCATGTGAAGCTGCCCGCGCCGTCCTTCTCGATCCGCGTCTGGCAGGGCACGCCCGACGAGTTCCTGTTCCGGGCGGCCGAGGTCGTGCGCCTCGGGCTGGGTGTGCCCGCGGTCTACAACGACGAGGTGATCATCCCCGCGCTGCAGAACCGCGGTGTCTCGCTGGCCGATGCCCGCGACTACGGCATCGTCGGCTGCGTCGAACCGCAGGCGATCCACCGCACCGAAGGCTGGCACGACGCGGCGTTCTTCAACGTGGCCAAGGTTCTGGAAATCACCATGAACAATGGCCGCGTGGGCGACACGCAGCTGGGGCCGAAAACCGGCGAGATGACCGACTGGAATTCGCTTGACGACTTCTATGCGGCCTTCAAGACCCAGATGGCCTTCTTCGTCAAATACCTGGCCGAAGCCGACAACTGCGTCGATCTCGCCCATGCCGAACGGGCGCCCCTGCCCTTCCTGTCGGCCATGGTCGATGACTGCATGGGTCGCGGCAAGTCGGTCCAGGAAGGCGGCGCGATCTACAACTTCACCGGTCCGCAGGCCTTCGGCGTCGCCGATACCGGCGACTCGGTCTACGCGATGAAGAAATTCGTCTTCGACGAAAAGAAAGTGTCGATGACGGATCTGAAGGACGCGCTGGACGCCAACTTCGGGGTCGCGCTGGGCGAGAGCGCCCAGACGTCGGGCGGCGGCACGCCGAGCGAAGAGGAAGTCTACGCGGCGGTGCGCAAGGTGCTCTCCACCAACAGCTCGGTCGATGTGGCCACGCTGAAGGACGAGGTCTACCGCACGCTGGCCGCCAAGGACTCGCCGCAGTCGGGGTCGTCAAAATATGACGGCATCCGCCGCCTGATGGACTCGGCCGAGTGCTTCGGGAACGATGACGACGAGGTCGACCTGATCGCCCGGAAATGCGCCCGGATCTACTGCCTCGAGGTTGAAAAGTACACCAACCCGCGCGGTGGCCAGTTCCAGGCCGGGATCTACCCGGTGTCCGCGAACGTGCTCTTCGGCAAGGACGTGGGCGCGCTGCCCGACGGCCGTCTCGCCAAGAAACCGCTCTCGGACGGCGTGTCGCCCCGGCAAGGCAAGGATGCGAAGGGCCCGACGGCCGCGGCGAACTCGGTGGCCAAGCTCGACCACTTCATCGCCTCGAACGGCACCCTCTACAACCAGAAGTTCCTGCCTGCGGCGCTGGCCGGTGACCAGGGGCTGCAGAACTTCGCCTCGCTGGTGCGGTCGTACTTCGATCACAAGGGCATGCACGTGCAGTTCAACGTGATCGACCGCCAGACCCTGCTGGACGCGCAGAAAAACCCGGATGCCCACAAGGACCTCGTGGTCCGCGTGGCCGGCTACAGCGCCCAGTTCGTCGTCCTCGCGAAAGAGGTGCAGGACGACATCATCAGCCGGACGGAACAGACGTTCTGATCCAGCGATTGGCCGGTCCCCGCATCGCAGCACGCGGGGGCCGACCGGGGAGAGGCGCGGGCGGCGGCCCCTGACATCCAGCCGCCCGTGTCCGCCCCACCCGACCGACCCGCGAAAGAACAGGTGACCCGAATGACCCGCTATCAAAGCTTCCATCCCAGGACCGAGATCGTCTTCGGCCCGGGCCTGCTGGACCGCCTGCATGCCTATCGCGGTCAGAAAGTCGGCATCGTCACCGACGCCTTCATGGCCCAGTCGGGCGCGCTCGACCGGGTGAAAGCCTCGCTGAAGGGCTGCGACGTGCTGGTCTTCGACGAAGCGATCCCCGAGCCGCCGCTCGACACCGTCTCCAGGGGCGCCCGCCTGCTGGCCGATTTCGGCCCGGACGTGATCCTGGCACTGGGCGGCGGCTCGCCGATCGACGCCGGCAAGGCGATCCTTGCCATCGTCCGCCAGATGTCCGAAGGCCGCTATATCCCGTTCGTCGCGATCCCGACGACCAGCGGCACAGGGTCCGAAGTGACCTCGTTCGCGGTGATCTCGGACCCCGCCAACGGCCGCAAGTTTCCCCTGATCTCGGAAGAGCTCGTCCCCGACGTGGCGCTTCTGGACCCCGAATTCGTGCGCACCGCGCCGCCGAAGGTGACCGCCGATACCGGCATGGACGTCATCACCCACGCCATCGAGGCCGTGGTCGCGACCGGTGCCAACCATTTCACCGACGCCTTCGCCGAAAAGGCGCTGGCTCTGGCCTTCGCCTTCCTGCCCCGCTGCTTCGCCAATGGCGACGACATCGAGGCGCGGGACGCGATGCACCAGGCGTCCTGCCTGGCCGGGCTGGCGTTCAGCGCGGCGGGGCTCGGCATCAACCACAGCCTCGCCCATGCCCTCGGCGGGCGGCTCCATGTCGTGCACGGCCGCGTCAACGCGGTTCTGATGCCGCTGGTGATCGCCTGGAACGCCGAAGAGCCCGAGGCCGCCGAACGCTACGCCCGGATCGCCCGACTGATCGGGCTCGACGTGCCCAGCACGCGCGCCGGGGTCGGCGCCCTGATCCACGAGATCCAGGGCCTCAATGCCAGGTTCGGCATCCCGTCATCCCTCCGGGGTCTCGGGACGGACATGGAAGAATTCAGCCATGCCCGATCCCAGATCGCGGCGGCAGCGCTGGCCGATGCCTGCACGACCAGCAACCCACGCAAACCGTCCCAGGCAGACCTGGACGCCCTGCTGATGCAGGTCGGCGGTTAGGAGACGAGGGAGGATGCAGCAGAGCAAGAAGCGCGAAGACCCTAAGGCAAACTTCATCAACGAAACATCGTGAGCAAGGAGAGAGCGATGCAACAGGAAGCACTGGGAATGGTCGAAACCAAAGGTCTGGTCGGCGCCATCGAGGCGGCGGATGCCATGGTCAAATCGGCCAACGTGACGATGATCGGCTACGAGAAAATCGGCTCGGGCCTCGTCACCGTGATGGTGCGTGGCGATGTCGGCGCGGTCAAGGCCGCCACCGATGCGGGCGCCGTGGCGGCCGGCAAGGTCGGCACCGTGGCCTCTGTCCACGTGATCCCGCGGCCGCATACCGAGGTGGAACGCATTCTGCCCCATCCCGCCCCGGCCGCCGAATAACCCCTGATTAAGGACAAGGAGGATCGGTCATGAAAGACGATCTTGTCGAACAACTGATGGGGGAAGTGATCCGGAAAATGGGGGGGAGCGACAGCTCCTCCTCCTCCGAACCCCAACCCCAGGCCAAGGCGGCTCCCGCCAAAGCCCCCAAGGCGTGCCAGCTGACCGAATTCGTCGGCACCGCGATCGGCGACACCATCGGCGTGGTCATCGCCAATGTCGATCCGGCCCTGCACGAAGCGATGAAAATCGACAAGAAATACCGGTCGATCGGCATCGTCGGCGCGCGGACCGGGGCCGGTCCCCACATCTTCGCGGCCGATGAGGCGGTGAAGGCCACGAACAGCGAAGTCCTGGTCATCGAACTGCCGCGCGACACCAAGGGCGGCGGCGGCCACGGCTCGCTGGTCATCTTCGGCGCAGCCGACGTTTCGGACGCCCGTCGGGCGGTCGAGGTGATGCTCGGCGAACTGGACCGCACCTTCGGCGATGTCTACGGCAACGACGCGGGCCACCTGGAGTTCCAGTACACCGCCCGGGCCAGCTTCGCGCTGAACAAGGCCTTCGGGGCGCCGGTCGGCCAGGCCTTCGGCATCACCGTGGGCTCGCCTGCCGCGATCGGCGTGCTGATGGCCGATACCGCTGCCAAGGCGGCAACCGTCGATGCGGTCGGCTACGCGACGCCCGGCAACGGCGGCACCAGCTACTCGAACGAGGTGATCTACATGTTCAGCGGCGACTCCGGCGCGGTGCGCCAGTCGATCCACGCCGCGCGCGACGTGGGCAAGCAGCTTCTGAGCACGCTTGATCCGACCACCGAGCTCAAGTCGACCACCACGCCGTACATCTGAGCGTGAAAGAGGATGACCGTCATGACCGAGCAAAGCCTTGGATTGATCGAAACCATCGGCCTGGCCGCTGCCGTTGAAGCCGCCGACGCTGCGGTGAAATCGGCCAATGTCCAGCTGGTGGGCTACGAACTGACCAACGGCGACGGCATGACGGTCGTCAAGCTTCGCGGAGAAGTGGGCGCCATCAAGGCCGCGGTCGCGGCTGGCGCCGTGGCGGCCGAACGCGTGAACCGCGTCGTGTCGACCCAGGTTATCGCGCGCCCGGCGCGGGATGTGTCCTTGCTGGTGGACAGTCCCGCGACCGTGGGCGTGGTCCCGGCGGAACCGGTTCCTGAACCGGCCGCCGGAACGGCCGCGGCGTCCGAGCCTGCGGCCGAGGTCGAGGCAGGGACCGCCAGCGCGGCTGAAGCCGCGTCGGAGGTCCCTGCCCCGGCCGAGGCCGTCTCACATACGGCCGAGGACGCCGAAGCCTCGTCGGACGCCGCTGGGACACC